>NZ_BAABWW010000030.1:0-441 GCF_040362795.1 Thalassotalea sp. SU-HH00458 | reverse complement strand
AAGACTTACGTCTTCGCTCATTGTTTTACTTCAAGATAAGGAGGTGATCCAACCCCAGGTTCCCCTAGGGTTACCTTGTTACGACTTCACCCCAGTCATGAATCACAAAGTGGTAACCGTCCTCCCGAAGGTTAGACTAGCTACTTCTTTTGCAACCCACTCCCATGGTGTGACGGGCGGTGTGTACAAGGCCCGGGAACGTATTCACCGTAGCATTCTGATCTACGATTACTAGCGATTCCGACTTCACGGAGTCGAGTTGCAGACTCCGATCCGGACTACGACATACTTTGTGTGATTCGCTCCACCTCGCGGTCTCGCTGCACTCTGTATATGCCATTGTAGCACGTGTGTAGCCCATCCCGTAAGGGCCATGATGACTTGACGTCGTCCCCACCTTCCTCCGGTTTATCACCGGCAGTCTCCTTAAAGTTCCCGCCA
>NZ_BAABWW010000029.1:0-520 GCF_040362795.1 Thalassotalea sp. SU-HH00458 | reverse complement strand
TAACGCCCGCATAAGGGGCTGATAATAGTTTGCTAAAATGTGCAGCGTAGCGAAACCGAGCAAACTGTTAGCAGTCCCGTGCTTAATGCGCTTGTTATATGGAGCTTTCTACTTACTCAGTTTTCTTAAGGCCTTCGAACCTAAAGTTTATTACAGAAGCTTTCTTAAAGTCCTCGTCATTAAGCATTGTTAGTTCGAATAGAGGAGCAGACGTTTTAATAGCATTAAAAGCTACCTCATCAAATTCTTGGACTCCACTTGAAGTTGTTAACTCCATATCTAAAACTTCTCCACTTTTAGAAAAGGTAGATTTCACAACTATTGTTTTGTCGATAGGCATTTTTTCACAAAGCAGCTTTGATTGCTCTCGTACTCTTAACATTATCTTTTCAGCACAAGATTGGACATCAGAACAGCTTGAGTTTTTTACTGCTTTTTGGGTATTTGCACAGCCAGTAACTATAACTGACAACAAAGTGATGATTAAGATCCTTCTCAAGACTCGAACTCCATATAACGC
>NZ_BAABWW010000028.1:0-579 GCF_040362795.1 Thalassotalea sp. SU-HH00458 | reverse complement strand
TTTAAGGGGCTGATAATTGTTTGCTAAAATGTGTAGCGAAGCGAAACCGAGCAAACTGTTAGCAGTCCCGCTTTAAATTCTTGTTATGTAGCTAATCTTCAATAGTGATGTTTTCTTGTCTTAGTTTTTCTATAACAGCTTCAATTTCCTCTAGAAAGACAGGAAAGTAAATACTATTAAGAAAACTACCACCATATAACACGATACTTTCAAATCCACGGTCGTCTTGGTGATAAGCCTTAGTGATTTCTATAAAGGGCAAAGCTTTTTTAATTCCAAAGTAGTTACGACCTAATACCTCTTTATCAGTAATCGTGATGGCTGATATCTTAGAAACAAACGCAATCACTAAGGCGCAAAAAAATGAAGCCACAATAATAATTCCAATTATTATAGGAATGTGGAACATTTCAATATGCTTAAATGCTTCGTCAAAATTATAATCACTTTTAATCAATTCTAAGACAGACAAAGCTATATATATGCAGCTAAGAATAGCAACAATCTTTATGAATAGATCTTTAAATAATGATTTCCAATTTACCAGATAATGCATAGTTCTCTATAGCTACATAACGC
>NZ_BAABWW010000027.1:0-751 GCF_040362795.1 Thalassotalea sp. SU-HH00458 | reverse complement strand
AAGAAAGACGTAAAACAGTTTAATGATGAATGTCACACAAAATAAGTATTAAAGATTCCTTCGGGATGATTTAGTACGTTTTATGTAGTTACTTAATCCTTAGTCGGAATTGAGTAACACGACAGAATTCATTGAGCAGTAGGACTTGTTCCTACACAAACGATTTTTTAATTGAAGAGTTTGATCATGGCTCAGATTGAACGCTGGCGGCAGGCTTAACACATGCAAGTCGAGCGGAAACGAGAATAGCTTGCTATTCGGCGTCGAGCGGCGGACGGGTGAGTAATGCTTGGGAATATGCCTTTAGGTGGGGGACAACAGTTGGAAACGACTGCTAATACCGCATAATGTCTACGGACCAAAGGAGGGGATCTTCGGACCTTTCGCCTTTAGATTAGCCCAAGTGAGATTAGCTAGATGGTGAGGTAATGGCTCACCATGGCGACGATCTCTAGCTGGTTTGAGAGGATGATCAGCCACACTGGGACTGAGACACGGCCCAGACTCCTACGGGAGGCAGCAGTGGGGAATATTGCACAATGGGGGAAACCCTGATGCAGCCATGCCGCGTGTGTGAAGAAGGCCTTCGGGTTGTAAAGCACTTTCAGTTGTGAGGAAAGGTGTAAGGTTAATACCTTTGCACTGTGACGTTAGCAACAGAAGAAGCACCGGCTAACTTCGTGCCAGCAGCCGCGGTAATACGAGGGGTGCAAGCGTTAATCGGAATTACTGGGCGTAAAGCGTGCGTAGG
>NZ_BAABWW010000026.1:0-1152 GCF_040362795.1 Thalassotalea sp. SU-HH00458 | reverse complement strand
TTTCAAATCACATCTTTTAACTGACGGTTCAAAAAAAACTGGTGGAACACCAACCAAATAAGAACAATCCAAAGTACTGTTTTGACAACACTAAACAAAGATATAACCATATTTTCTTGAGATTTAATATACTCATTTTGATAGGTAAATAAGTTTATTAACTTATCACTTTGAGGTTCAGTTTTTAATTTTGCCAGTATAGTTGCCATAGTTTGTTCGTTAACAGCTTCTTGAACATGATTTCCTTGAATCCAATTGTTCTCTGAATAATAAGCTACACAAAGGGTTAAAATAATTAAACCAATTAAATAATTAATTGAATTTTTAAAATTAGATTGATGAGAATTCAAGTTGTTCCTCCCTGAAACATAACGCCCCAATCAGCGGCAATAAAATAGCTGGCTAAAATTAGCGAGGAACGAGCAAAAGCCAGCTGTTTTTTGTCCGTTGAATTGGCTTGTTAGAGCTACGATTACGCGTGCCAATTGATGTCGATTTTTTTATGTGTTGCCACACAATCACGTAAATATAAATTAATAAGACTTTGATAAGGTACGCCTGATTCCTCGGCCATATCTTTAAAGTATGAAATAACATCCTCTCCAAGACGCATAGTCACAGGCTTTTTCAATTTACTTGCGTAAGGGTTTTTACGTGACTTCATTGTTGATAAATCATATTCATCTTTCATAATTAATGCCCTCGCTGATAGTTTTTACTTTCGTTCTTTGTAGCTTTTCTTGCGGAAATAACTCTTATACTATTTCCATCATCACGTTCACAGTGACAAATAAGCAATAAATTTGTTTCATTGCTCATTCCTAGCATTAAAAAACGATCCTCGGTTACAGAGTTCTCTTGGTCAAAGAACTGTACGGCAAATTCATCAAAAAATACGGATTTAGCCTCATCAAAGGAAATTCCGTGCTTTTTAAGATTTGTAGCAGCTTTAGCTGCATCCCATTCGAATTTAATCATATGTACATTGTATGTACGTGAGGCTGGATTGTCAAAAGTAGCTCTAACGCCCAAATAACAGGCAATAAAATGGCTGGCTAAAATTAGCGACGAAGGAGCAAAAGCCAGCTGTTTTTTGTCCTAGTTAATTTGCTTGTATGGATAATACACCCATCTTTTTTATTCTTTTTAAAC
>NZ_BAABWW010000025.1:0-1224 GCF_040362795.1 Thalassotalea sp. SU-HH00458 | reverse complement strand
TCAGAGCTAGATTACTCATTCTATTTAGAATGCTTGGCATAAGCCTGCAAAAAATATGATGTGGATCTACATGCTTACGTGTTAATGACAAATCATATTCATTTGCTGATGACCCCAAATGATGAAACAGGTATTTCATTAGTAATGCAGTCAATTGGTAAACGTTATGTGGAATACATCAATAAAGAACTTAGTCGAACAGGCACGTTATTTGAAGGACGTTTTAAAGCGAGCTTAGTTGATGAAGATGCTTACCTACTTGCTTGTATGCGTTATATCGAAATGAACCCAGTAAGGGCGAATATGGTCAATCATCCCGCAGAATATAAATGGTCAAGTTACCATGTAAATACCGGCCTAAGACAGCGAAAAAAGTTAGTTGCTCATCCAAGTTACATAGCGCTTGGGGAAAATGAATTTAAGGTTTGTCAAAAATATAAAGCATTATTTAATAGCGAGTTGGCGCCTAATGTGTGCCAGGAAATAACGAATGCGGCATTGTTTTCAATGCCTCTCGGGGATAAAAAATTTAAACTCGCGATTGAGAAAGCGCTGGGTAGAGTTATAGGTTATCCTCAAAGAGGTCGGCCCGTTAGCAATAAGTAGTTATGCAAATGATAATAAGTCTTATCTGTCACCGACCCCCTTTAAAACCACTATTGTTTTAACTAAAGATGTGTTATCTCAATAGATAGATTAAGAAATTATGAATAAAAAATTTGTTGCCGTATGGGCTATTGTCGCTGGTATTTGTCTTATAATTCTAGGAATTCAAAATATATATTTTTTTGAAAAGTATCCTCATTTTGATGAATTGATAAAAATAAGTGACAAAATTGACTCTTATAATTGTGATAGCAGAGTGGGCTATAATGATAGTTTTAATTTTACACTTAAAAAAATATCTCAAAATATTGACGTGATCGATGTAGAAATAAAGTGTTCCTCGCTTAATAAAAGATTAAGATTAAGTAATTGGTATATTACTGTTTGGGTAGATAATACCGACGGGCTATACAAAGCATATGCATTAAAAGTTGGTGAAATAAATATGAAGTCTTCTAGGTTAGGAGTTGTTAATAAAGAATTTAATTTGCTCTCACTTATTTTAATTGTTTTTGGTTCATTTCTTACTTTAAAGAATTGCCAATATATTCTTAGAAAGAAATCAGTGGGGTCAGAGCGTTTGAAATGAAATGAGCCTTTCACGGTAAAAGGGGTCGG
>NZ_BAABWW010000024.1:0-1332 GCF_040362795.1 Thalassotalea sp. SU-HH00458 | reverse complement strand
TCAGATATATAGGAACCGTACCCCAAACCGACACAGGTGGTTAGGTAGAGAATACTAAGGCGCTTGAGAGAACTCGGGTGAAGGAACTAGGCAAAATAGTACCGTAACTTCGGGAGAAGGTACGCTGCATATGGGTGATGGAACTTGCTTCCTAAGCTCAGAGCAGTCGAAGTAACCAGGTGGCTGGAACTGTTTATTAAAAACACAGCACTGTGCAAAATCGAAAGATGACGTATACGGTGTGACGCCTGCCCGGTGCCGGAAGGTTAATTGATTGGGTTAGCTCTGCGAAGCTCATGATCGAAGCCCCGGTAAACGGCGGCCGTAACTATAACGGTCCTAAGGTAGCGAAATTCCTTGTCGGGTAAGTTCCGACCTGCACGAATGGCGTAATCATGGCCACACTGTCTCCACCCGAGACTCAGTGAAATTGAAATTGCGGTTAAGATGCCGTATACCCGCGGCTAGACGGAAAGACCCCGTGAACCTTTACTATAGCTTGACAGTGAACATTGCTCCTACATGTGTAGGATAGGTGGGAGGCTTTGAAACCGCGTCGCTAGATGCGGTGGAGCCAACCTTGAAATACCACCCTTGTATGCGTGATGTTCTAACCTAGGGCCCTTATCGGGCTTGGGGACACTGTCTGGTGGGTAGTTTGACTGGGGCGGTCTCCTCCTAAAGAGTAACGGAGGAGCACGAAGGTTGGCTAAGTATGGTCGGACATCATACGGTTAGTGCAATGGCATAAGCCAGCTTAACTGCGAGACAGACACGTCGAGCAGGTACGAAAGTAGGTCATAGTGATCCGGTGGTTCTGTATGGAAGGGCCATCGCTCAACGGATAAAAGGTACTCCGGGGATAACAGGCTGATACCGCCCAAGAGTTCATATCGACGGCGGTGTTTGGCACCTCGATGTCGGCTCATCACATCCTGGGGCTGAAGTCGGTCCCAAGGGTATGGCTGTTCGCCATTTAAAGTGGTACGCGAGCTGGGTTTAGAACGTCGTGAGACAGTTCGGTCCCTATCTGCCGTGGGCGTTTGAGAATTGAAGAGGGCTGCTCCTAGTACGAGAGGACCGGAGTGGACGAACCGCTGGTGTTCGGGTTGTTATGCCAATAGCATTGCCCGGTAGCTACGTTCGGAACTGATAACCGCTGAAAGCATCTAAGCGGGAAGCAGGCTTTGAGATGAGTTCTCACTGGAGATTTAATCTCCCTAAAGGGTCGTTGGAGACTACAACGTTGATAGGTCAGGTGTGTAAGGGTTGTGAGGCCTTGAGCTAACTGATACTAATTGCCCGTGAGGCTTAACCATACAACACCCAAGT
>NZ_BAABWW010000023.1:0-1430 GCF_040362795.1 Thalassotalea sp. SU-HH00458 | reverse complement strand
GCTTAGAAGCTTTTCCTGGAAGCATGGCATCAATGACTTCAACTCCTTGGAGTCTCGTCTCGTATCTCAGTGTTGAATGAAAGTCCGGATTTACCTAAACTAACCACCTACATACTTTCACACGGGCTACCAACGCCGTGCTCACCTAGCCTACTCCGTCCCTCCTTCGCAATATATAGAAGTACAGAAATATTAATCTGTTTCCCATCGACTACGCGTTTCCGCCTCGCCTTAGGGGCCGACTTACCCTGCCCTGATTAACATGGGACAGGAAACCTTGGTCTTTCGGCGGGGGAGTTTTTCACTCCCCTTATCGTTACTCATGTCAGCATTCGCACTTGTGATACCTCCAGCAGACCTTACAATCCACCTTCAACGGCTTACACAACGCTCCCCTACCACTTGAACCTAAGTTCAAATCCGCAGCTTCGGTGACTAGTTTAGCCCCGTTACATCTTCCGCGCAGACCGACTCGACTAGTGAGCTATTACGCTTTCTTTAAAGGATGGCTGCTTCTAAGCCAACCTCCTAGCTGTCTATGCCTTTCCACATCGTTTCCCACTTAACTAGTACTTTGGGACCTTAGCTGGCGGTCTGGGTTGTTTCCCTCTTCACAACGGACGTTAGCACCCGCAGTGTGTCTCCCGCATATCACTCATTGGTATTCGGAGTTTGCAAAGGGTTGGTAAGTCGGGATGACCCCCTAGCCTTAACAGTGCTCTACCCCCAATGGTGTTCGTGCGAGGCTCTACCTAAATAGATTTCGGGGAGAACCAGCTATCTCCCGGCTTGATTAGCCTTTCACTCCGACCCACAAGTCATCACCGCATTTTTCAACATACGTGTGTTCGGTCCTCCAGTTGATGTTACTCAACCTTCAACCTGCCCATGGGTAGATCGCCGGGTTTCGGGTCTATACCCTGCAACTAAACGCGCAGTTAACACTCGCTTTCGCTACGGCTCCCCTAATCGGTTAACCTTGCTACAGAATATAAGTCGCTGACCCATTATACAAAAGGTACGCAGTCACCCGAAGGCTTCCACTGCTTGTACGTATGCGGTTTCAGGTTCTATTTCACTCCCCTCACAGGGGTTCTTTTCGCCTTTCCCTCACGGTACTGGTTCACTATCGGTCAGTTAGGAGTATTTAGCCTTGGAGGATGGTCCCCCCATATTCAGACAAAGTTTCACGTGCTCCGTCCTACTCGATTTCACTTAAAGGTTGTTTTTGTGTACGGGGCTATCACCCTGTATCGCTGTCCTTTCCAGAACATTCCACTAACGCCCAATAAGCTTAAGGGCTGATTCGCGTTCGCTCGCCGCTACTAACGAAATCTCGGTTGATTTCTTTTCCTCGGGGTACTTAGATGTTTCAGTTCTCCCGGTTCGCCTCCCTGAGCTATGTATTCACTCAAGGATACTGACTTATG
>NZ_BAABWW010000022.1:0-1443 GCF_040362795.1 Thalassotalea sp. SU-HH00458 | reverse complement strand
TAACGCCACCTTAAGCGGCAAAAAATTGTTTGCTAAAATGTTGAACGAAGTGAAAACAGCAAACTATTTTTTGTCCGTTTGAAGGTCTTGTTATATGCCGTATTATGCTAAGATATCAACCTTCCCATTTAACTGTTTACCGTCAAGATCTTTAAATTTACTTAAAACACCTGATAAAAAGTCAGTATTCTCACCAATGCTTTTTTTAAAATCTATAGATTTTTCAACTTGCCCAATTAAGTCTACTTTGATTTTACCTATTTTTTCGGGATCATTATTATATTGTTCAAGTACATTTAATGGTATAAATGGCACTACATCAAGTAAAGCACTTTCCCCTGATTTAATTAATGTATTAATTTCATCAATTGATATGTTTCTCATATCAATCTTTGTAGGTTGTGAATTATTTTGGTTTATGTTTTTTTCTACAGCAATAGATTCAGTCGGCATTTTATTGCCGCTAGCTGCTGTCGTAATGGAATAGTTTTGCCCTACATTTAAAATATTCATATTAATTCCTCATGTATTAATAGATATTTGATATTAATGCAAAAGGTGCACCATGTTAGATATTATACTAATGCCTATTTTAGGCATATAACGCCTAATTAATAGGCAAAAAATTGTTGGCTAAAATAAGTGAACGGAGTGAACAAAAAGCCAACTGTTTTTTGTCCTTGTTTAATTTCTTGTTATGTTTCAAACGCACAACACTAAAAAGTTAATTTGTCATGTGATGATGTACAAAGAGAACAGCCCATAACAATATTGCACTACCGATAAAGATTAATAAACCTTTTAGACTAAAGCTACTAATTCTATGTTTGCAAACGGGGCAAACAAAGTATGATTTGTTCATTGCCACCTTAACCTCTAGGGGAACAATATCCGCCTTGCATTTTTTACACTGAGTCATTTAAATTTGCACACTCTGATTGAAACATAACGCCTTACTAATGGGCGCATAAATGCTTGGCTAAAATTAGCGACGAAGGAGCGCAAGCCAAGCGTTTTGCGTCCTTTTGAGTAACTTGTTAGCTAGACTTTAACCAAACGAAAATGCTAAAAATAGGAAAAATACACAAGCCGAAGATAAAAAATGTAAAAAACAAGCTTGAGAACCACTGAGCTATTTTAGAATTAGCAACAACATTACGATTAGGCATGCGCAAAAATTTATTTAAGAATGTTTTATGCTGTTCAAAATTTACGTCAAAACAAGAAATTACCATTTGAAAAATAGCAAGCCACATTAAAATATAAATGGACAAAGCAAAAAGAAAATAAAGCCAAATAAATTCCAATTCATTTTTTAATAAAACTACGCACGCCACCAAAATTACTACGCATAGAAATAGTGAGGTATCAATTACCTTTTTATGGAGACCTAATTTAGAGCCTAATTTTTCAAATAATACTGGAGTTGGCATATTGTCTAGC
>NZ_BAABWW010000021.1:0-2511 GCF_040362795.1 Thalassotalea sp. SU-HH00458 | reverse complement strand
TAAATACAAGGAAGTTTCGGTTATGAAAAAAAATATTGGCATTCTAATTATTGCTCTTAGTTTGAATGGTTGTGCCTCAACCAAAGTAGAGACTGTTAAAGAATATCCGAATTTATCGTTAACTCACAACGAAATTCAATCTTCAAAGTGGAACCAACTTAATAGATTTCCTGCTAGATACCCAATTAAAGCAGTAAAGAAATCTATTGAAGGTTGTGCCACAATTGAATATGTAATAACCCCACAAAATGAAGTTAAGGACATTATTGTAATAGCTACAACAAGTGAACATTTTTCAAAAGCGGCTAAAGATGTAATTAAAAATTGGAAGTGGGCAGAGTTACCTAAAAGTATTATTTCTAAGCCTGTCAAAACACAAACTCGATTTGATTTCTGTTTTGACAAGCCAGATCAGCCTTGTTCATCTGTAACACCAAAATATTCATGTCCAAGCGAAGACATCATTTATTCCACTGGTATGCGTATAAGAGTCCGTGGTTAAAGTATTTATAACAAGCTGTTTAACAAGGACAAAAAACAGTTGGCTTTTGCTCCTTCGTCGCTTATTTTAGCCAACTATATTTTGCCCATTAACAGGGCGTTATAAATCACGGAGAGAATAGTGAAATTTAGATATATTTGCGCAATCATTTCTTCACTTGGAGCAATTGGCTGGAGTTTTGCCTTACTCGTTGAGTTGCTTGATAGAGGCTTTAAAGGTGATGCTATTTTATTTACGCCATTAGTATTTTTGCCAGCAGCAACAACTTTATACTTAATATACTCTCAGAAGATTTTTTCAAATACTGCCGCAGAAAAAATAGAAGAGGAAAATAAAGTTTTGAAACTAAAAATAGAGCAGAGAAAGCTAAAAGACAGCCTTGAGAAAGGTGATTTATAACAAGCTGTTTAAGTGCGGGACTGCTAAAGTTTGGCTCGGTTTCGCTTCGCTTCACATTTTAGCCAAACATTATCAGCCCCTTAACAGGGCGTTAGCAGTCTTTATCTTTTGGTGGTAAAAACAAGGACTGGTGTTTAATAAATAAAATGGATTTTCAATTTTAGCAGTTCATTATTAAATCCATTTCATGAATTCATCTTAATTTGTTATGTTCTTATCGCTTCTTTTTAAGTAAGGTAAAGTCTTAAAAATTGAAGCAGTTTAAAAGTAGCTAAAGCGGTAAACCGCGAAAGTAGGGCATAAACTGCTAACAAGGCAATTAAACGGAAAATTTACAGTTGGCTTTTTTTCGCTTCGCTCAATATTCTAGCCAACTACAAATTTCCGCTTATTGAAGCGTTATATGCCTAAGGAGAGTTGCGCATGAAATCTAAGATTATTTTTTCAATATTTGTTCTTTTGGTCTTTTTATCAGGTATTGGTGTTGGAATGTATGGTAACCTAGCTGCTGGTGCTTCACCGTCTGTTTCTCAACTGTGGGCGGGAGCAAAAGAAATGCAAGGTGCTATATCGTATATCGACCAACAAAAACCAGATAAAGCACGTTCTCTTTTATGTAACTCCATTAAAACTAGAGTTGTAATAATGGATTTTGCTCAACCTATAAAAACAAATGTTTCATCTAATCAAGTTGACGAGCTTGAAAACTATGTGTTCGGTGAAATTGAAAAAAATAAAAAAGAGTTGAGTGCTCTTTGCATATAACAAGAATTTAAAGCGGGACTGCTAACAGTTTGCTTGGTTTCGCTTCGCTACACAATTTAGCAAACAATTATCAGCCCCTTAAATGGGCGTTATATTGCCTATGAAAACTGTATTAATTGGAAGCCTGGAAGCACAATTAGCTAAGTTATCTTTTAGTGGAATTGATATGTTGATTCAACATACAGTTGACTTTAAATATGAATTTAGTTGCTTTGACGATCTTCAAAGAATGTATAGAGATGTATACCATCCAGAAAGTGGGCATTTGTTAAAAAAAGAACGAATCGACAATCGATTTTTTCTTATCTTTCCCATCAAAATGGAGCTTAATATTAGGCACTTAATTATGTTATTGAATTGTTATAATAAAATGGCAGAAGAAAAAAATGGTTCATTTGTCTCATGGAAAGTGAGGTTAAAAGCAATATAACAAGTCATTAAAGCAGGACTGCTAAAAGTTTGCTCGGTTCCGCTTCGCTACACATTTTAGCAAACTTTTATCAGCCTCTTAATGAGGCGTTATATACCGCAACTAATTCGATAAATAGTTTTTCAAGTTTTGGTGTTTTTAATTGAAACTTTGTGGTGAATTCTTCGGGTGTATTTTAGGTTTTAACATTGCAATGTATCGGCAAGTTAATCTGTAAATTCCGTTCTATTCTCGTTTTGGTTTACGTTGCGGTGGGTAAAGGCTGGTAAAGTTATGTGAGTTGCTAGCCAATAAAAAGGCTGGTAACGTAATGATGTTGTTAGTCTTTATATAACAAGCAAATAAACAGGGACACGTAACAGTTGGCTTTCGTTCGTTCCTCACTATTTTAGCCAACGTTACTTAGCCCATTATT
>NZ_BAABWW010000020.1:0-3417 GCF_040362795.1 Thalassotalea sp. SU-HH00458 | reverse complement strand
CGTTTTTTCTCCATGGCAGCTGAAGATATAACAACGTTGTACACGCAAAAATTAATGCGGTGAAAAATTTGGCCAACCTTATATTCATTTCGGTTGAACCAATAGTTACCGCAATAAAGTAAAGTACTAGAACAGAAAATGAAATAGCAAAAGCAAAAATAAGAGAACAAATATATTTATTTAAGCTCGATAGCTTTAATTTTGTATAAGCGAAAACGCCAATTAAAAGTGTTGGGACAAAAGTTAACAACACTAAAGGAGCGGTTGGGTCTTCAATTCCGCCTTCTTGGAGCTCATCGATTGTTATTTTAATGATAAACCCAAGCAGCACAATTCCAACGAATTTAAGTGTGACTTTTAGATTTGACCAAAATTTAGATTTGAATTCAGAGGTCAATTAGAAACTCCATTTTCTCGAGACGCATAACGCCCAAATAATGGGCTAAGTATCGTTGGCTAAAATAGTGAGGAACGAACGAAAGCCAACTGTTACGTGTCCCTGTTTATTTGCTTGTTATATAAATACTAACTACATCATTACGTTACCAGCCTTTTTATTGGCTAGCAACTCACATAACTTTTCCAGCCTTTACCCACCGCAACGTAAACCTAAATGCGAGTATTACAGAATTTACGACTTTATTTGCCGAAAAGCTGCAATGTAAAAACCTAAAATACACCCGAAGAATTTACAACCAAACTTCAATTGAAAATACCAAAACCTGAGAAACTATTTATCGAATTAGTTGCGGTATATAACGCCCACGTTAAGGGGCTAAAAATTTGTTTGCTAAAATGTGTAGCGAAGCGAAACCGAGCAAACTGTTTTTAGTCCCGCTTGAACTGCTTGTTATAAAGCCATTCACCTAACCCAGTACATTACTTTATTTACACCTTCATTTTCAACCACTTGAGGATGAGAAGCAACAGACATTATCTTTGATTTAACTGCTTCAATACCAAATGACTTTACACAGGGCGTAATAAACCATTTATTGAAACTAGGATCATGTTCGATTAATGAAGCAAAGACTAAATCATCGAAAAGAGCTTTAGGTAAAGGATTAACTTTTTCCAAAAGCTTTACCACAAACCACTTTTTCTCTGGATGCATTAAAGCCGCAGTAAACCAAGCTAAAGAGTCAGGGTTATCTTTTGGAAAATTAGAAGCAATTCTACCTATAAGCTTGCGGACAAGATGATGACTTTCATTCTTATCTTTTAGCGATTTTGCTTGAGTATATTCTTGGTAAAATGCTTCGAGGTTCATCCGTTACCTTAGGCTTTATAACGCCTCATTCAGAGGCAATAAAATAGCTGGTTAAAATTAGCGAGGCACGAGCAAAAACCAGCTGTTTTTTGTCCTGCTGAAATGACTTGTTAGCTTTTCCTACGTGCAGAACAATAGTCATGTAAACCTTTTGGACCGAATTTAAATATTTTTTCGACCTCAATATCACTGAAATTACTCTCAGTAGTTAAACGATCTTCTCTATTTTGTGGCCATTCCATGAACCGATAAATAACAGCTATAGATTTTTCTGATATAGGCTCTCGATCACCGCGAGAATAAACTAATAATTTCCCTTTTTCATAAAAGTAATTTTCATCAGGAGATCGTTCTCCGTGAAAATCAAGGAGATCGTTGAATTTCATTCGCCAAAACTCGACATACTCATTGAAAGTTTCTTTATGGCTTTTATCTTCTATTTTATTACCCAAATCTTGTGCTGAAAGCAGCAACCTTGCTGAGGAAAGCCACTGGTATCGATCATTCATTGGATAGTTTGTTTCTTTATCTATTTTTAATGTATCGAAAGACTTTTCGAATAGTTCTTTTGCTTGCTCTAGATAAACTTCTGATTGACGCCATTTTTGATCGCTAACTAGTTTCCAAACGGCGACATAAACACCAGCGGTAACGCCTATTAAGCTCAATACTCTCGTTATAGTTACAGGGTCAAAAACTCTGATTCTTTCAACCGTAGTCATTACTAAAAACAACCAAGCCATTGCTAATAAAGCTAATGCAATACCATCAACAATATCTTTATGCCTTTCATCAAAAGGGTTATATATATAGCTTAAAAACTTGTAAATTAACTTCATACTTTCCTGAAAAGCTAACGCCTCGCTAAGAGGCAAAAATTAGTTGGTTAAAATAAGCGACGCAGGAGCAAAAACCAACTGTTTTTTGTCCTTTTAAGCGACTTGTTATGTACGTATTACTACCGTACCCGCGATAAAATCATGCATTGCTCTATTTTTGTCGTTGAAGAGCATTGTGATTATCTCAAGTAAATGCCACAAAAAGTATGAAATGCCAAAAGCCATCATTGCATAAATTAACCAATTAGGGGCTTCAGCTGCTTGGTCAACAGGTACAAATATAGAAGCAATTAATAATAAGATTAACATTACAACAGGAACACAATCTCGTAAGAAAGCTTGTTTAAAACTTATGTCTTTTTCTGATAGGTGATCGACTACTTTTACATCTAGTGCCATTTTTCCAAAGGTTTGACCGTAAAGAGTATGAAGAGCAACAGAATAAACAGCAAATTGTACAGTGTCGATATAACCTAATGTTGTCTGGATTCCTCCTCCTGCTTGGGCTCCTAAGTAAGCAAGAATTGCTGAAAGAACGCTAATAACAATTCCATCAAGAATTGATGCCCAAAATCGAGGGCCGAAAGTAGAATATTTATCTAATTCTTGTTGCTTTTCCATTTCAGCCTTAGCCGCTGGATCATTCATTTTATTAGAAATTGCTAGTTCAATTTCTTTAGCTCTTTCAGGGTATTGCTCTGAATCAATATTATTTTGAACATCAAAAAGTTCATCTAGTGTGTAGTTATTATAATTTGGACTAGATTCCATATGCTTAACTCTCCTTGAGTACATAACGCCCTGTTAATGGGCAAAATATAGTAGGTTAGAATAAGCGACGAAGGAGCAAAAGCAAACTGTTTTTTGTCCCGCTTGCACAGCTTGTTATATGTCCATTTATATAGGCAGTATTTTGAACTTTAGGTAACTATTATTATCTTTTATACTGATGCTACCAGTTATCTGTTTTTGTTGGAGGCCATCTAATTCAATTTTTATTTTCTCAGTGTGAAATTGATGAGTAACACTAGATTTTATTGCATTGGACATCATTAATACCCCATTTACCCTTAAGTAACCCTTATCGCCTTCCTTTGATTTGTTTTTAATTTCCACTTTGTACGTACATTGGAGATTTTTGCATTCATATGATTTAGTACGAATTTCAATGCTCGTTGATGGCATTTTAATGTAATCAATAACAAGATATGAAACACCAGTTAAAGCACTGGTAAATGCTATTAATAACAATAAACGATAGATTCGTTGTCTAGATTTGATTTGAATCGCCATAGCTCCCTGGGCATA
>NZ_BAABWW010000019.1:0-5668 GCF_040362795.1 Thalassotalea sp. SU-HH00458 | reverse complement strand
ATAGACCCCATTTACCATAAGTAAAGCAAATAAAAACAAAAGACCAGAGTGTTATTTCAAACGCTCTGACCCCATTGATTTGCCATTGATTTTCTAATTAATATATGAAAAAAATACTATCAAAATAATCACTAATAGAATAAATATATCTGTAGCGAGAGTAGGTTTCTTCTCCTTAATAAATATTGAGTCACCATGAAAATCTCTTACTTTAAGTGTAATAAGATTCGCTACGACTAACATTAGAATAAAAGTTACAGCAATTATTTTCCCCTCAATGCCACCTGAAAATGTTACAAATGGAATATTAAAATAATTTAAAAAAAGCATTATCAGAAAAATCAAACAAAGCTGAAACAACGATAAAAGCAAAACACTTGAAACGTGAGTGATTTCGCTCTCACCTTCGATAAAGATCATTATCAATTTAAATCGAAAATAAAGAGCCTTATTCAGATCACCAAATAAAATCATATAATTCTCAGTATGCTGTAATCATCTAATGTCCTGTCCAATTACCGCCATTAGATATATCAACCATAAAGTACGCTGCACTCGCTGCTGTCCCAATTGGCCAGACGAAACCTAAGGCAGCCATACCGATATCTAAAGAGGTCTTCATCCCCGAAGGACCATTAGGCGTATTATAATTATATACAGATATACCAGCAGATGTAACAAATGAAAATCGCCCGAATAGCTTCAGCCCATTTGCTCTGCTAGTAGCAACACTTCTACCTCCTGTAGAACCATTCCCACCCCATTTTGATGAGTAGTATTTCCCATTTTTTCCTAGCCAAACACCATCACTATTGACAATTACCTGTGATGCTATGGCAGCACCATATCCTGATGAGTTATTAATTATACTACCCGTATTAACATATTCATTATATTTTCGTTCTAATTCCAACCTTTCAAGCCTAACTCTTTGTTTTTCTTCTTTTTCAATATCTGCAAGACTTTGAGTAGTGGTGCAATGTTCATTACTAGAACATTCTAATATCATCCCCGTTGGGTCTATATACTTATATGGATTGTTAGCAACATAGCTATAACGATTAAAACTATGTATATCACGGAATCCAATCGGATCATTCGAATAAAAACGCCCGATAACTGGATCATAGTATCGTGCCTGCATATAACTTAACCCTAAATCTGTATCAAATTTATGCCCCGTATATCCGACATCATCATTTGGTGCTTCAATGGTATCACCAAATGGTTTACTGTTCATGATACTGCCATTTTCTGGTATTTTAACCCCATAGCCTTCTTTAGCAATGAGTTTACTGCCTAAGAAAATATAGTTAATACCACCATCATCGGTTTCTCGATACAGCAGTTTGCCTGACTGGCTATAAAAGCTGTAACTGGTACCTTTACTGTCGGTGGTTTTTAGTCTGCGATTAAAGCCGTCATAAACATAAGTATTAGTACCTGAGCTTGTCATTTGATTGGCTAAGTTATAGGTGAATGAACGCTTACCGTTATGCGTTATATTACCTCGGTTGTCGTAACTGTTACTTTGAGTAAAGTCATAGCCTTCACTGCCGTTACCTGATAGCCCTGTTAAACGATTATTGGTATAGCTATATGTTAACGCGTGGCTGTCGAAAGCGCTATTATTGCTGTAAGACTTTATATTGCCTAATGTGTCATAGGTTAGGTTACTTGAGCCAATACCTGAGCCGCCAGAGGTGGTTTTAAGACGGTCTAATCCGTCATAAGTTAAATGAGTTAAGCTATAAATATCTGCATCACGCGTATTAGTGATAGAGGTGATGTTATCGTTGTTATCGTAACTATAACTTAAGTTAACTTTGTCTTGTCCACCTAATTCATCCATAATTTTCGACGGAATTTGACGGTTATTTAACTGCGTTTGATGGGTAATGCCATTACCATAAGTAAAAGTATTTATTATGCCATTGGGGTGGTAACTGGCTAACTCCGCAAATATTTCTGTGCCCTTTATTGCCTGTGTGGCTTGACCAAATGCGTTGGGGGAAAACGTTACTGGCGTTGTTTCATTAGGGTAAATCAATGAAGACAAGTGACCTAAGTTATCGTAATCATAATCAAGTGTTAAGCCCCCAGCAGTGCGTCCTGCAATTGTTAAGGTTTCATCTTCTAGTAGGTTCACACTGTTATAATTATATGTCTGACTATAGCCATCACCTGTAATGCTCAACAAGTTATTGCCTTTACTCATGGAAAAGGTGCGCGTTGGTGTGCCGTCGCCATAGGCTATCGTGCGCTGCTCACCACGATTATCGTAACCAAAGATGAGCTTTTGTGCATTGGTTGCGCCATGATTTGTACAATTTGAGCCTGAGACTCCTTGTGCTTGCCAAGTAATTTCACCATTAGTTGCACGTTGTAAGTAGGTATTCCCTACATCATTGCGTTTGGTCATACACAGTTGCTGTGCATTATTGTATAAACGTGTTTCAATTTGCCCACCCTGAGTAATGGATGTGGTATTACCAAAGAGATTAACGGCGATGTCAGTGGTAACTCCTTCAGGTGATACTATTTTGGTGGCTTGCTCGTAACTCGGCTCCCCATACGCAAGATACGTGGTGGTGGTTACATGTCCTTTTGCATCCGTTGTTTTAATTTGGTTGTTAGGCAAGTATTGCGTGGTTGTACTACCACCATAACTAATTGTTTGTCTTGTTTGACGTTGTAACGCGTCATACGTAAAAGAAGTGCCTAACGTTTCACCCGCAACATCAGAAGGAAATGACTGAAAGGTTACTTGGTTATTCGCGTTGTATCTTGAGTTTTGATGCACTGAAATATTCGAGGTGTTATCTGTGGTGACCACAGATAACGGGCGATATAAACCATCATAAGTAGTGGTTTCAGTGAGGTTAGTATTACTGGCACAAGCATTTCTCGCACTGTTTAACGTACAACGTTGTAACGTGCGTACGGGTTGTGTACCGGTTGAACCACCATTATAACGCCATGAATATAAGCTCCCTAAGAAGTTTGAGGGTAATTTAACCGATAATAAATTACCCATAATGTCATATTTATATTCAGTTTTATGGCTTGGGCCATCAAGTGGGGTAATGGATTTCACCCAGCCATTATCATCAATCTCACGGCTAGCGCTGATTCCTCCAGATGAGTAACGTGCAGGTATTGTGATGGTTGTTGGTTGACCACGTTTATAATCGCTGTACTTTTGATATCTATTACCACTTCCAGTAGTTAATGGGGCGTTAAATTCAATTCGTGTGACATTGCCTTTATCATATGATTTATATTCTTTTTGCCATATGCCAAATGATTTTTTCATCTGAGGTAGATTAGAATAACTACCATGATTGCTTGGATAATATTGGATTTCACTCACTGCAGTTAATGACCCCAAATGACTACCCAACTCAGTGGTTGTGGGTAAGTTAATTAACCATGCTGAAGTATCATGCAAATAACTTTGTTTGGTGTATTTTGTTTTGTTGTTGAATGAATTACTTTCTTGTTTCACCAAATTAGCGCCATAGACATTATAACTTGGGTAATTGGTGGTATACGTTGAGCCATGTTCGGTAACAGTTTTTGACGTTAAAAAGTGCTTTTGGCCTGATTTACCTTCAGTAAAACCAGCAAGTTCATTACCAAAGTCAAGGTCAATACTACCTATCATCCCTGTGTTAGCTGGCCAATTATCGTCACCATAACGCCAAGAGTTATCAATGGTTTGAATGACCGACCCATTTTTATCTTTGATGATATGTTTCAGTAATTTACCGTCTTGCCATTCAGCCCAGCGAAAAAAAGTATATTCTTCTATCGTCGTTGGCGTAGTAATAGTTGTTGTGTGCGTTTTCTTAGGCAAGCTGCCGTCTTTTTCCCATGAGCCATATGTGCTATCGCCATATTCATATTTCCATGTATAATTAAAGCCCTCACCACTAACGGTTTTCTTGTTTACGCCTAAGTATTCTATATATTGAGACTCAACGGCTGAATTACCCGCCGTAATCTCAACGTTCATACCCGGTTTAAAGCGTAATACGTCTGAAATCTCATAGGTAGCAGTAGCTCCTTCTGGGTGCTTTAAGCTAATACTGAATATTTGTTTGGGCACACCTGCTCTAGGTGTACGACTAGCAAGCGAATATAAATTCGTAAACTGCCAAAATTTATTATCGGGTCTTGTTACCGTTTCAAGGCGTTTAACTATTCGATTATCAATCGTTTCATTAACATAGCCATATTGCCATGTTCGCCCATTGGCAGTAACTGATTGGATATATGGGTCATCAGCGGTCGCGTAATTTACGGTAATGGTACGACCATCACTTGAAGTAATGCTTTCTAGACGGCCCCCCCTATTACCTGAGTCATAACCATTTGGAGTTCTTATAATATGTAAGCTGTAGTCATAAGTCACCGTATTGCCAAAACGGTCTTCAACTTTACTCGCCATCGCGCCGTGTAACATAGTTCTGCGTATTCGACCATTGTACTTCGCTGGTGCCTGCTCTCTGGAAACAAAAACATCAAAAGTATATTTAGTACCATTCGGTGACAAGGCTTCAAAACCTTCGCCATTGTCTGTATTTATACACTTTATCGCCCAGTTATCTTTAGTGATACGGGTATAACCAGCCGGTAAATTAAACGGAATAGTAGAAGCGTCAGGCTCCAATATCATGCCGTTATAGCCGTTACCATCGTTGAGCGTTAGCCCGCCAAAAAAATGTGTAGCAAGTACATATTGATTAGACTCATGGGGCAACATTTGTGAGCATCTGTTAGCATGCCAACTAAACCCTAATCGCCCAGAGATATAAGGCACATCAAGCCCCCAATGGATAAAAGGCGTAATAGGAGATGAATTAGTAGGTAAATGACGACTTAACTTAACCGGCAAATTAAAATTACCAGGAATAGTCACGTCCGTATGGTGAAAGTTCAGCGTTCCTGTATTAGGGTCAATACTGTCGCCCATGAAAGAGGAAGGGTTTAACATCCTGACTTGATTGCGATCTTGGATGGTAAATAATTCAGAAATAACTTCATCCTGATTAGAGCCAGGATCATCAGGATCGGGTTCAGCTATTAGATAGGGCTCAAATCCAGGATAAGGATTGGGAATATAGGCTGGCGCTGGTAAACCTAAAGGGGGTAAGCTAATATCATAAGGCGCACTGATGATATTTGAAGAAAGTATACAAGAGGCAATAACCACACAGTGATAGATGAATTTTTCCAATGGGCTTATTTTCATAATATCTCTCCTTCTGAGCCTGTCTCGACAACAGGTGTCCCTAAAACATCCGTGTGGATAAAAATAGTTTTGTGAGTCGGCACTTCGTTTAAAACTTTTATATCAAATGTTGACAAGGGTATCGGTTTGGACACCTTCCCGTCTGTGACTGAAATAGTTATATCAGTAACAATTCCTATATCGCTTGCTTTTGGGGTGCCTGATAATTGACCCGTAGAGTTACTAAAGTTCGCCCAAGTTGGCTTCCCTTCAATATTAAAAGTCAAATTATCATTATCGATATCATTTGCTATTGGAATGAAGCTATATGCTTGATTAACTGTTGTCGATGTTGAAGGAGTCCCTGAAATAGTTGGAGGGTTGTTTTCTGGCTCAGGCTCACTCACCGTAATACTTCGACAAGGATATGGT
>NZ_BAABWW010000018.1:0-6352 GCF_040362795.1 Thalassotalea sp. SU-HH00458 | reverse complement strand
AAGCCCTAACTTCGGTTGGGGCTTTTTTGTATCTTCCGGTTTAAAATTGGTTGCTGTTCAACTCAGTTATAAGATTTAACAGTTAATCAGTCATTGCCCGCCCTATTATTACCACAATCATTATTTCTGTCTTTGATCATTTGTTGAAATTTTTTGACGGCAAGCTCAGGCTCTAATGCTTCAGTAATGGCAGTAACAACGGCGATTGAGTTTACTGATGTATTTAACACCGTTTTAGCACGTGCTAAGGTGATACCACCAATCGCAACCGTTGGAATATCAGGCGTTAATTTTACTAAGTCAGATAATGTTTGTACGCCTTGAATTTGTCCAGTCATATCCTTAGTTTTTGTCGGAAATATAGCGCCAATAGCAAGATAAGAAGGCTGATATTGTTTGACTTTAATTAACTCGTAATGTCCGTGACTACTTATACCTAAACGAAGACCTGCTTGTTTAATCGCTTTTAAATCAGCCGCTTGGATATCTTCCTGCCCTAAATGCACGCCATAAGCGTTATATTTTATCGCTAAATGCCAATAATCATTAATAAACAACATGGCTTTATATCGTTTGCCTAAAGCAATTGCTTGCATGATTGATTGCTCTAATGCCTCTCCAACAAGCGCTTTGTTACGGTATTGAATCAGTTTAATGCCTAATTTTAATAACCGTTCTAACCATTCGAGTGAATCCACCACTGGATATAATCCCAATTGCTTAGAATCGAGCGCTGCAAACCCAAAGTCAAAACTTGTAGCTGATAGTCTTGGCTTCTCAGAGGTTTTTTCTTCATGCCAATCAATAGCTTGAGCCAAACTAGAACCATTTACCAATACCTCAGGATAGTCATTTATATAACTTGGCCATTGACCTTGCCATATTGCATCAAAATGACTTTTTTTCTCTCCGACCGCCTTTAATCCTTGATTAAGGTAGGCTTTAGCGATGATAAATGCATCCTTTAGCGCGTAGTTTTGTGCTATTAAAGCGGCAATGGCCGAGGCAAAAGTACACCCTGTACCATGGGTGTTATGACTTGATATTTTATTGCTACTTAACCAGTAACTTTGCTGTCCGTCAGTACCATAATCGATACATTTATTTTTAGCTATTTCTAGATGGCCACCTTTAATAATTGTGGCACTAACACCAAGCGATAGAATCTTTTGCGCCGCAGCGACCATACACTGCCAGGAAAATGCAAACACCCCAGTAATTTTTTGCATTTCTTTACCGTTAGGTGTCAATAAATGAACAAGTGGTAATAGCTTTGCTTTGATTGTCGGTAAAGTATCATCTTCTGTTAAGTCTGAGCCGTTAGAGGCAATAGCTAGGGGGTCGTAAATAATATAAGGTTTGCTTGGCCACTCTTTATTGAAGCGTTTGATCTGCTCAACAACTAATTCAACTTGTTGATTATTGGCGAGTAAACCGATTTTAATCACGGTTGCCGGTTGCACTTGTTCCAAGGCCATTATTTGCGACAAAATAACCTTTTCAGACAGTGGGTTGATAGCTTCAACACCAAAACGATTTTGAGCAGTGACCGCAGTGATCACTGAGCCAACATCAACTCCTAAGTTATGCATAGTTTTAATATCAGCTTGCACCCCTGCTCCTCCTGAACAATCGCTGCCAGCAATTGTCCAGACAACAGGTTTGGTCTCTATTTTATTCATGTTCGATCCGGTTCACTTTGTTGCCAAAAAGGCGTATCTAATGTTGGTGTACTGGGCTGGGCTGTCTGTCTTTGCTGCATTATGCCCGCTCGAAAGGCTTGTTCGCCTGATAAAAGTGCATCAGAAAATGCTTTAGCCATTAAAATAGGATCGTCAGCCAGAGCAACAGCACTGTTTAATAAGATACCGTCATAGCCCATTTCCATCGCTAAACAAGCGTCTGAAGGTTTGCCAATCCCGGCATCTAAAATTAATGTTGCTTTAGGTAAACGTGCACGAATGGTTGCCAGGTTATATGGGTTCATTAACCCTTTTCCTGTACCTATAGGTGATGCCCAAGGCATAATGACTTCACAGCCTAAATCATACAGGCGCTGACATAAGACTAAATCGTCAGTGCAATAAGGTAATACGTTAAAACCATCATTTATCAGCATTTCAGTGGCTTTTAATAGTTCAAGCGGATCTGGTTGTAAATTATAGTCATCGCCAATGACTTCAAGTTTTAACCAAGACGTTTGGAATAATTCACGGCTCATTTGTGCCAATGTAAATGCCTCTTTAGCCGTTTTACAACCAGCAGTATTCGGTAATAAAAAGCCATTATTTAGCTTTACAATATCTTGAATATATTGCCAAATCTGTTGCCCTGATTGCGTTTGAGGGTTTTGTCGTTTTAGCGACAAAGTTACCACTTGAGCACCACTTGCTAAAATTGCCTTTTTCATAATATCTGGCGACGGATAAAGCGCACTGCCAATTAAAAGCCGGCTGTTAAGCTGCTCACCGTATATGGTTAAATTCATTGTTAACCTCCGTAAATAGGGAACAGTACATCAATGGAGTCGCCATCATTTAGTAACGTAGATGAGTATTGACCTTTACTAATAAAATCACTATTAACAGCAACGGCAAAACTCATTGTTTGCTGTTTTGATGTTAAATACTGCTCTAGCGCATCAGTTAAATTTACCTTTGATTTTTTACTCTTAGCGATGCTTTGAAGCATGTGTACCTCGCCGTTAATATGCACGTTCATTTTGATCTTCCTGTAATTGTGCTTTTATTTAATTGAGAAACGGTTAATAGCAGTTGTTTAAGTATTACAGGGGCAATGAGAAAGCCGTGACGATACAAGCCATTAACTTGAATTAAGCGTTGTTCAACTAAAACTTTTGGTTGATTGTCGCTAAATGCCGGCCTTAATTGACTGATGTGTTGAAGAATATTAGCTTCTGCAAAACCACTATTAACGCTATAAGCTGCGCTGAGTAATTCCAGCGCCGAACGTACTGTCATGGGAGATAAATCATCACTTTCAATTTCGGTGGCACCTACCAGATAAACCTGATCAGGTTTGGGCGCGATATAAAGTTGATATCTTGGATGCATTAATCTGATAGGTCGAGTTAAATGCACCTCAGGAGCAAACAGGTGAAACAATTCACCTCTTACCGCACGTAAATCCTCAATAGGAAAAGCGGGTTGTTTTACATCAAAACTAGCTCTAGCGCCCACCCCTCGACAATCAATCACTAAATCGAAGTATTGAATTTGCTCATTGACGGTCAATTGACAATGGCTTGTTTGGTTATTTATTTGTGATACCTGAGCCTCGGTCAACCAATTAACTTGCTCTAATTCAAGTTGTTTTTGCAATGCGATTAGTAACATACGATTGTCAATTTGCCCTTCGCTGGGTAAAAACAAACCTTGATTAAAATAAGGGGCTAATTCAGGTTCTAGCTCGGCAAGTTGCAATCGGTTTAATGACTTTACGATATGTTGGCCATAGTTTCGCGCAATATGTTGAACAAAACGCTGGTAATCACCACTGTCATGCTCATGGCTCACCATGATCGCCCCTTGTTGTTGAAAATAAACTTTTTCATCTAATGTGGCTAATAACTCAGGCCACATTGTTAACGAAGTAAAGCCCATTTCTACTATATTAGGCTCACAACTCATTGACTCGCCTAATGGCGTTAATAAACCACCAGCAGCATAGGCTGCACTTTGTTTAGCTAGTTTGTTGTCCTTGTCAAACAGGCACACTTGATAGCCTTGTCTTGTTAAAGACAAAGCAGTCAGGCGCCCCATTAAACCAGCCCCAACTACCGCTATTTCCATAAAGTATTTTTCCTAAATGATCATTTCGACGAAGGTTTCAGCGTATTCAAAACCGAAAATTATTTCGCGGGTTGATATATTTCACTACCTGATGCCTTAAATTCTGCTGATTTTTCAGCCATGCCTTGTACAGCTTGTTCAAGCTCGGCATTACTGGTTATGATTTCTTCATCAAGTAATTTGATCGTGATAGATTGATCTTCAATGTCAGCTGCGTAGTCTCGCACTTCTTGGCTTATTTTCATTGAACAGAATTTTGGACCACACATAGAACAAAAATGAGCAACTTTTCCTGACTCTTGCGGCAGTGTTTCGTCGTGATATTCTCGAGCGCGATCAGGATCTAATCCTAAATTAAATTGATCATGCCAACGAAACTCAAATCGCGCTTTAGATAAGGCGTTATCTCGAATTTGCGCACCGGGGTGTCCTTTCGCAAGATCCCCAGCATGTGCGGCTATTTTATAGGTAATTAATCCTTCTTTTACGTCTTCTTTATTTGGTAAACCTAAGTGCTCTTTTGGCGTTACATAACATAACATTGCACAACCATACCACCCAATATTGGCCGCCCCTATGCCTGATGTAATATGGTCATATCCCGGAGCTATATCAGTGGTTAAAGGGCCTAAAGTATAAAATGGCGCTTCACCACAGTACGCTAATTGTTGCTCCATATTTTCTTTGATCATATGCAAAGGTACATGCCCAGGCCCTTCTATAATAGTTTGCACATCATGCTTCCAAGCAATTTTAGTTAATTCTCCTAAGGTTTTTAACTCACTAAATTGGGCTTCATCGTTTGCATCCGCAACGGAACCGGGTCTTAAACCATCACCTAATGAAAATGAAACATCATATTTTTTACAAATTTCACAAATATCTTCAAAATGGGTATAGAGGAAATTTTCTTTATGGTGTGATAAACACCATTTCGCCATGATTGAGCCGCCACGTGAGACAATACCTGTGACGCGTTTAGCGGTCATAGGCACATATCTCAGTAATACGCCGGCATGAATCGTAAAATAATCAACACCTTGCTCCGCTTGTTCAATTAAGGTATCGCGAAAAATCTCCCAAGTTAAGTCTTCAGCTACGCCGTTAACTTTTTCCAGCGCTTGATAAATCGGTACCGTACCAATGGGCACTGGCGAATTACGAATAATCCATTCGCGCGTTTCATGAATATATCGACCTGTGGATAAATCCATTACGGTATCAGCCCCCCATTTAGTCGACCAAACGAGCTTTTCTACTTCTTCTTCAATCGAAGAAGTAACCGCTGAATTACCTATATTAGCGTTAACTTTAATCAAAAAATTACGACCTATGATCATTGGCTCGGCTTCAGGATGATTGATATTTGAAGGAATAATAGCTCGCCCTCTCGCCACTTCATCTCTAACAAATTCAGGGGTTATTTCATTAGGCATTTGTTCACTGCCTACCACTGCCCCAAAACTTTGACCCGCGTGCTGCTGAGTTAACATTTCGTCATGTAATTGTTGTCGCTTTAGGTTTTCACGAATAGCAATGTATTCCATTTCTGGCGTAATGATACCTTGGCGAGCGTAATGCATTTGTGTAACATTTTTTCCCGGTAATGCTCGGCGTACTTTAGGAAGGTTTTCAAAGCGAATATGATCTAAGCCTTCGTCGGCTAAACGTTTTTGGCTATAACCAGAGGATGCCCCCGTTAATACTTCAGTATCTTCCCTAGCTTCAATCCAAGTGGCGCGTAACTTTGCTAAACCTTTGTGAACATCAATTTGAGTATCTTCATCAGTATAAGGACCAGATGTGTCATAAACACAAATAGGTTGATTAGGCTCTAGTATTGGGTTCTCTTGTGTACCGCCAACGAAAGAATCGGCTAGTGAGATTTCACGCATCCCCACTTTAATGGAGTACAAGTTACCTTTAACGTAGATTTTTTTAGAATTTGGAAAATGTTGATTAGAGCAGTTTGTTAAAAACTGTTCTGCTTGTTCGCGACGTGCGCGGCGAGTTAATTTAGTCATGGTTCAGCCTTTCGTAAGTTCGCTCAAAAATTGAGCACAAAAGACGGAGTGTAGATATACAGGAGCTTTGTAAAACTAACTGAAAATAGTTAGTGATTATTCCCTTGTTTCCTTCGCAGATATTAGTCTGAATCAGGTTCTACGGATCCCGCTTTCGCGATCTCAGCCATTACAAAAATGTAAGTGGCACTCCGACAAGTCTCGACGATACTATATGATTAAATTTTATTGCGCAACTGAGAATAAATAACACAAAGTTCTAGCTTAGAAAAAACCATAATTCATTGCTAACCATTGCAAAGATTGAAAATAGGATGACAATAATCGTTTAAATAAGGAAATATACTCACCTAAAAGAAAATTTCAGTTGCTATCTGTGCGTATTTTCATTATCCTCCTTGCCGTTAAATTTGCCTCGATAGCTCAGTCGGTAGAGCAGAGGATTGAAAATCCTCGTGTCCCTGGTTCGATTCCGGGTCGAGGCACCATCATTTAGAACAAGTGTTCTGTTATTCG
>NZ_BAABWW010000017.1:0-15751 GCF_040362795.1 Thalassotalea sp. SU-HH00458 | reverse complement strand
GACCTTCGGCTATTCCTTTAAAAAACAGCCCGACGAGGTTGAACTTTTAGGCTGCTCCATCCCGCGTCCGAATGGTTTAAGTTTAACTTAAACAAGCCAATAACATTTTTATTCCGTTATTAAAGAAAGGTTTCACTGCTGTGAAAACGAGGCGTATCTTAAGGATAGTTACCGAATAATGCAAGGCGTTTTAGCAAGTTTTTTGTTTTTTATGCTAATAAAATGCTAATTGTTTTTTTTATCAACAAAGAGAAGGATATATGAACAATTTAATGGTCATTTTTAAAGCACAGAGAAATATCAGAAATTATTTCGTGATTTAAACTGTTTTATAATTATTGCTCTATCAGTAACGCCTGTCTTTGTTTATAATCGCGGGCATTACAAATTCAGTCTCCATAGGTCTTGAAAATCTACATGCAACAGTTTTTAGCATTAACATCTCCTGGTATAGAAATTCTTTTAGCGCAAGAGTTAAAAGATTTACATGCAGAACAAGTAATACAAAAGCCAGAAGGGGTATATTTTACTTCAACAATTGAAAATGCTTATCACATTTGTCTGTTCTCACGCTTAGCGACTCGCATTTTACTCAAGTTAGGTGAAGGAGATGCCGAAAATAAAGACGCGCTTTATGCAACGGCTAGAAGTATTAACTGGTCTGAACAATTTTCATCGGATTGTAGCTTTGCTATCGACTTTGTCGGTGTATCTGAAAATATAAGAAACAGTCAATTTGGTGCATTAACTATTAAAGACGCGTTAGTTGATGATTTTAGAGATCAAGGTTTTGATAGGCCTACAGTCGATAAACATGCACCTGACATTAGTTTTCAAGCGAGACTGTTAAAAGAAAAAGTAGCTATATACCTCGATTTTTCTGGTCGTAGTTTATTTAAGCGTGGTTATCGACAGAATACCGGTGCTGCGCCGTTAAAAGAACATTTAGCTGCAGCCATTATTATCCGTTCTGGTTGGCTCGATGATCCGTCAAAACCCTTAGTCGACCCTATGTGTGGCTCTGGTACTATCTTAATAGAAGCGGTTTCTATGGCGGCTAATTATGCTCCTGGTATCGATAGAGAAAAATGGGGATTTTCAAGTTGGCAAGGTCACGATGAAGAAAAATGGTGCGAACAATTATCTTATGCCAAACAAACATCACAGTTTGGTTTAGAAAAACTTAAAACTAAAGTGTTTGGCGTTGATATTGACAGTCGTGTATTAAAAACGGCTCAACAAAATGCAAGAAACGCTGGTTTACAACAATTTATTGAATTTTCTTGTAAAGATATCAACAAACTAAACAACGCGTTTGGTCCTAAAGGTACTTTTTTGTTTAACCCTCCTTACGGTGAACGTATTGGTGAATTACCAGAGTTGGTTGAAAATTTTGTTTTATTAGGGCAAAAATTAAAAAATCAATTCATTCATTGGCGTATCGCAATATTAACAGCGAATACAGAATTACTAACGTTAATGAAGCTAGCTAGTTTCAAACGCTACAAATTTAAAAATGGCCCATTAGATTGTCAATTCGCCCTCTATAATATTGATGAGAAGCAAGCAGCTGGAAACAGTCATCATTTAGAGTTTGAACAAAAAGAGTCGGCCTTTGCTAACCGGTTAGCAAAAAATAAAAAGAACTTAAAAAATTGGCTTAAAAAAGAACAAATAGAGTGTTATCGGATTTATGATGCCGATATTCCAGAATACAATGTTGCTGTTGATGTTTATGGCGATTATTTAGTTATTCAAGAATATGCTGCACCGAAAACCATAGATGAAGCTAAAGTCATGAAAAGGTTGCAAGAAGTTATTTATTTTGCCCCGAAAGTGCTTAATGTTGCCACTGATAAAGTCGTATTAAAAACCCGCGCGAAACAAAAGGGTAGTAATCAATATCAAAAAGTCGCTGAGAGTAAGCAATCGATTGTGTTATCAGAATATGGCGCCAAACTAAAAATTAATGTCTGGGATTACCTCGATACAGGGTTATTTCTTGACCATCGTAAAACTCGGCAAATGGTCGCGAAAAAAGCAAAAGGGAAATCATTATTAAATCTTTTTGCATACACGGGTTCTGTTTCATTACAAGCAGCTCTTCATGGTGCTGAATCTGTGACGACTGTAGATATGTCTAATACCTACTTAAATTGGGCTCAAGACAACTTCACCTTAAATAACTTATCTGGTCATAAATATCAATTCATCCAAGCCGATTGTTTAAAGTGGCTAAAAGACAACACACAAACATTTGATATCATTTTCATTGATCCGCCAACGTTTTCAAATTCTAAAAGAATGGAAGATAGTTTTGATGTGCAACGTGATCATATCAAGGTGATTTCAGATGCTTTAAAGTCATTATCCCAAGGTGGTGAAATTATTTTTACTAATAATAAGCGCAATTTCAAAATGGATAATGACGCCATTTCGGATCTTGGGTTAACCGCCCAAAATATTAGTGATGTAACGCGCGATAAAGATTTTGAACGTAATAAACATATTCATAATAGCTGGCTGATCAGTCGAAAGAGTTAAGATTGATGACAATAAAATATCATTTATACAGTAGTGTCGGCTGTCATTTGTGCGAACAGGCTATCGAGATTTTTTCGAAAACTTCACAGCACAAATACCTAAAAGTTATAGATATTGTAGATAATCCATTAAATCAGGATAATTTAGTTGATCTTTACGGTATGCATATACCTGTTTTAGAACGATTATCAGACAATCATCAATTATTTTGGCCATTTGATATCAAAGAAATTACCGCGTTTATACAAGAGAATTAACCGTTAATCACGCGCGTATATACATTTAAATAAAAGAGTTAAAAATTAGCATGGAATTGATTCGTATTAGCCAAGGTGAATTAGCCTTTGGTGAAGATAGTATTTTAGATAAAGCAGAATTAACCATTAAAACGGGTGAAAGAGTTTGTTTAGTCGGCAAAAATGGTGCGGGTAAATCGTCATTAATGAAAGTTTTGATGGGTAAACAGACTTTAGATGATGGCACTATGCTAATTTCTAATAATGTAAAATTAGCCATGCTTGAACAAGATCCACCGGAATCTTGTTCGATGACTGTTTTTGATTATGTTGCGCAAGGCGTTGAAGAAAATGCCGAGTTAATCAAACAATACCATGCAATAATTCATTTAATTGATGAAGACCCCTCAGAGGATAACCTTAATAAGCTGGCCAATGTTCAACAACAACTTGATCAAGCAAATGCTTGGCAAGATGAACAACGTATTGAAAAAGTACTGACCACTTTAGCGCTTGATGCTGACAAAATGGTTAGCGACTTATCCGGTGGGTGGTTACGTAAACTTGCTTTAGCTAAGGCACTTGTCAGTGAACCCGATGTATTATTACTCGATGAACCTACTAACCATCTTGATATTAGCAGCGTACTTTGGTTAGAGCAGTTTTTAAAAGACTTTAAAGGGACAATTATTTTTATTAGCCATGATAGGGCGTTTATTCGTGGTTTATCGACTAGGATATTAGATTTAGATCGAGGTCAACTTGTGAGTTATCCTGGAAATTATGATTTATATATTGAACAAAAAGCGCATGACTTAGAAGTGCAAGCTACCCAAAATGCACTTTTTGATAAACGCTTAGCGGAAGAAGAAGTATGGATCAGACAAGGTATTAAAGCCCGTAGAACTCGTAATGAAGGCCGTGTTAGAGCCTTAGAAAAATTACGTGTTGAACGACAACAACGTCGTGATGTGAAAAAACAAGGAGATATTAAAATTTCCGCGGGTGAACGTTCCGGTAAACTAGTGTTTGAATCAGAACAGTTAACAATGGCGTTTGATGAAAAAGTTATTTTTAAAGGCTTAGATTTATTGATCACGCGCGGAGATCGCTTAGCACTCATTGGTGCTAACGGAACAGGTAAGTCGACCTTAATTAAATTACTCATGGAGCAATTAAAACCTACGTCTGGCAAAATGCGTATTGGGGTGAACCTTGATATCGCATATTTTGATCAACATCGCGATGCTTTAGATCTAAATATGACCGTACAAGATACCGTTGCTGAAGGAAAACAAGAAGTTACCGTTAACGGGAAAACCCGTCATGTTCTAGGTTATCTGCAAGATTTCTTATTCAGTCCGAAAAGAGCACGAACACCAGTAAGAGCACTTTCAGGTGGAGAGAAAAATCGTTTATTACTCGCCCGGTTATTTTTAAAACCAAGTAATTTACTAATTCTCGATGAACCTACCAACGATTTAGATATAGAAACTTTAGAGTTATTGGAAGAAGTCGTTGCAAATTATGCTGGAACAGTTATTTTAGTCAGCCATGATCGTGATTTTGTCAATAATTGTGTAAATACTTGCCTATATTTTGATGGCAGTGGTCATATTACCCAAATAGTTGGTGGCTATGATGATGTTGATTCATATTTAGCATTAAAAGATGAACAACGAAAAAAAATGTCTGAAGGTGTTGAAAAATCGGTGGACAACAACACCAATAAAGTTGCAAGTGCACCTAAACCGAAAATAGTAACGAAAAAGAAACTTTCTTTTAAAGAAACAAGAGAGCTTGAAGCGTTACCTGAACAAATTGATGAATTTGAACAATTAATCTCATCATTACAAGAACAAGTTAATTCAGCTGATTTTTTTAACCAAGACAGTGAAATAACTAAAAAAATATTGAACCAGCTTGAAGAAACTGAGTCGAAGCTTGAAGTTGCTTTCGCAAGGTGGCAAGAGTTAGATGAATTATAGCAAGAAGTGAGAGTACAGTAGTTAAATGAATAAATTTTTAAAATCAGTATTAACCCTTGGTATAAGTAGTGCTTTAGCTGCTTCTTCAGTCAATGCAGCTACTTATCAGATTATTGATAAAGGTGCCGCTGAAAAACTTAAATACACTTATTCTCAGCAAGAGAATAACGTCGGGGAAATGGCGATATCGGGTACCGATGTCTATAACTTCCCAGTTTTATTTCAATATTTAGACAGTGACGATTTTGATGAAATCGTTTATTTGGCGTTTTCTCAACATGAAAATATTCATGAACTAGAAAATATTGAAGACGAAGATGCATTAAGAGCAGGAACGCCCACAGCGAATGATTTATCTTGGGTAATTCAATTTCTAAAAGGTAAAAACGCTGATTCTTATTATCAGAAATATGGCGATATCATAGCCATGACAAATTTCGGCGGTGAGTCCGTTGAATTTACCGTTTTTGACCAATATTTTGAAGGAACAGAAACCTATACACGTTCAACTGTTGATTATATAAATGGTGTGACTGATCAAGGCTGGATTTATGGCAATGGTTCCGCACCATTTTTACCCGTAGATTTCACTGAAAGTGATGATGATGAAGTAACCTTTTGGATCAGTGAATTTACCACCCGTGGTTTTTTATCAACTGATCAAGGTCAAACCATAATTCCCATTATGCCACCAGAGAATCGGTATGGCGGTGAGTCAGCGGTGTTACATATAAACAATAATGGTGTTGCTGTTGGTTATGCCAGTACAGTGATTAATGAAGCAGCGTTAGAATTTATTGAAGACGAAGACGGTGGTTGTGCAGATCCTGAAAGATTAGAAGATCTGCTTTTTGAAGCATGTGTTCAAACAATCTCATCAACTATGTATAACACAGAAGCGTTTAAATGGAATGTTGACGCAACAGGTGAAATATCTAGTGAAGCTTTAGGTTACTTGGTAACACCTCATGTTGACGATCAAAGACAATTTACCAGTGTTGCACAAGCAATCAATAATCATGGTGTTGCTGTGGGTTATTCAACTGGTTGGATTGACGAAAATGAAACGGATCCAAGTGCTACTGAGCCTACAAGTACTTATGCGGTGATATTTAAAAATGGTACGGTAACGGATTTTACCGAAGATCATGGAAAATATTTCGAATCTCGTGCTTATGACATTAACGATGCAGGGATAGCAGTAGGGCATGCCACCACAATTAGTAACGGCTCTTATCGAACAAAATTTTATTATGTAGATACTAATGCTGAAAACCCCGAAATGATCTTACCCCAAGGTTACTTTACCGGTTCAGCAAGTACAGCTAGAGCCATCAACGAACATGGTTTTGTTGTCGGTGAAGGTGAAGTTGAAACCCATAACGACAGCTCAACAAACCCTCGTCGTACCAATGGGTTCTTATATGATATTAATACAGATACATTCACTAATTTAAATGATTTTTTACCATGCTTGAGTGAATACACCATTATAGAAGCACGTGATATTAACGAAAATAATGAAATATCAGCCACGGCAATCGTAAAAGTTCACAGAAGAGATTCAAAGGGCGAGTTAATGTATGACTCATCAGGTGATGCATTAATGGAAGATGTCGTGCGTGCGGTAAAAATGGCACCAATAGCAGGTGAAATTGAAGATTGTTCTGAAGTAGAAGATAAAATAGAAAGACAAGGTGCTGGCTTAGGTACTTTAACTTTAGGTTTATTATTGTTAACTGGGTTTGCCAGACGTTTTACACTTAAAAAGTAGCGTAAAGAATAATACTTGAAATACTAAAATAAAATGCACCTGATGGTGCATTTTTATCTCTAAAGAAAAAGGAAAATACTCGCGTTAACTTATATAGTTTCTGTGCTATTCCCTTTACTCAGGTTAGAAAACTAATATAGTCGAGCAAAAGAAACGCCAATAAAATTGACGTTTTTGTATGTAATTGTAGGCAGTCTTAGTTGAAGATTATTTTGATATATAAGCGACTAAATCTAAAACTTTGTTTGAGTAACCAATTTCATTGTCATACCAAGAAACAATCTTTACAAATTTATCGGTTAGCGCAATACCAGCCCCAGCATCAAATACTGAAGTACAAGTTTCCCCGATAAAGTCATTGGATACTACGTTATCTTCAGTATAACCTAAAACGCCTTCTAACTCACCGTATGATGCAGCTTTCATTGCATCACAAATTTCTTGGTAACTTGCAGGTTTGTCTAAGTTAACCGTTAAATCTACAACAGAAACATTCGGTGTTGGAACGCGAAATGCCATCCCAGTTAATTTACCGTTTAATTCTGGTATAACTTTACCCACGGCTTTTGCTGCACCTGTAGAAGATGGGATAATGTTTTGACCAGCGCCACGGCCACCACGCCAATCTTTCACAGATGGACCATCAACAGTTTTTTGTGTCGCGGTAGTAGCATGAACGGTTGTCATTAAACCGTCAGTGATGCCCCAATTGTCATTTAATACTTTAGCAATCGGCGCTAAACAGTTGGTAGTACACGATGCATTTGAAACAATTTCTTGTCCGTTATATTTATCTTGGTTTACGCCCATAACAAACATTGGCGTATCATCTTTAGATGGTGCAGATAAAACTACTTTCTTTGCACCAGCTTCAATATGTTTACGGGCAGTTTCGTCTGTTAAAAATAATCCCGTTGACTCAACAACCACATCTACGTCAATTTCGTTCCACTTAAGATCCGCTGGATTTCTTTCTGCGGTTACTCGTACGGTATTACCATTTACAACCAATTGACCGTCTACTACTTCAACAGTCCCTTTAAAACGACCATGTGTTGAATCGTATTTAAGCATATAAGCCATGTAATCAACATCAATCAGATCATTAATACCAACAATTTCTATGTCATTTCTTTCTGCTGCTGCTCTAAATACAAATCTGCCGATACGGCCAAAGCCGTTGATACCTACTTTAATAGTCATAATGGATCCTTAATTACAATAATGTAGTAAAATTACATTATTTACAGAAAAACTCAAGAAATAATTGCTTAATCGCAAAATAAAACTCGTATTAATTAATAATATTACAGTAATATATAAAAATATTACATGTTTTAGTGTTTTGGACATTTAAATTGAGCAATTTAATGTGAACTCGATTAATAGCATGATAAAATATTCACAATTTGACTGATTTAAAATTTACTCTCTGGATAACTCATGAATCAACAACCACAACAGTGTGACATCGGCTTTATCGGCCTTGGCGTTATGGGCAAAAACTTGGTATTAAATTTAGCGGACAATGGCTTTACCATTGCTGCATTCGATTTAGATAATGACAAAGTCTCTGACGCAATAAAACAAGATAAATTCGAAAATAACTCTGATATTGAAAGAGTTATCGGTTGTTCATCTTATACTGAATTATTGTCTAAATTAAAATCTCCTCATTTAATTGTGTTATCAGTCCCTGCAGGAGAGCCAGTTGATCAAGTGTCAGAAAGTTTAATTGGCGCGGGTATTCAACCTGATGATATCGTCATTGATACCGGTAATAGTTTATGGGTAGATACGGTCGCTAGGGAAGAAAAGTATAAAAATAACTTTATTTTATTTTCTTCTGCTGTTTCAGGTGGTGAAGAAGGGGCAAGGTTTGGACCATCGTTAATGCCGAGTGGCGCACCCTATGCTTGGACAAGGATTCAACCTATTTGGGAAGCGATAGCGGCGAAAGTAGATCCGAAAACAGGTAAACCTTTAGAGCGAACCAAGCCCGGCCAAATAATTGAACACGGTGAACCTTGTACTACCTATATAGGTCCAGCTGGTGCAGGACATTATGTAAAAATGGTTCATAACGGCATTGAATACGCCGATATGCAAATTATCTGTGAAGCTTACCATGTACTACGTGCAGGGTTATCACTATCAACGGATGAAATTGCTGATATCTTCGAACAATGGAATCAAGGCCCATTAGATAGTTATTTAATGGAAATATCTGTTGAAGTGCTACGGCATAAAGATAATGAAGGTAAACCTTTAGTTGATTTGATATTAGATAAAGCGGGTCAAAAAGGTACCGGTCTTTGGACAGCAGTGAGTAGTCTAGAGGTTGGGGCACCGGCGCCAACAATTACACAAGCGGTTTATGCTCGTTCTATTTCATCTTTCAAAGAATTAAGGATTGCAGCAGAGCCTTTATTATCAGGACCTGAACAAATAACTTTCAGTGCTGAAGAGAAACATGCATTCATTGAAAATTTACATGATGCACTTTATTGCTCTAAGATTTGCGCGTATGCACAAGGTTTTCAGTTAATGAAATTGGCGGAAAAAGAACATGGCTGGCAATTAAATTTTGCTAATATTGCAAAAATCTGGCGTGCTGGTTGTATCATCAGAGCGGCTTTTTTACAATCTATCACCGACGCTTTTCAACGAAATGAAGATCTTGAAAGCCTTATCCTCGATGAGTTTTTCGCTCAACAATTAAGTAAAAATCAAATGTCTTGGCGTAAAGCTATTGCAAAAATTACTTTAATGGGGATCCCCGCAGGCGCATTGTCTTCTTCTTTATCTTATTATGATTCAATGCGAACTGCAGTGTTACCTGCTAATTTATTACAAGGGCAAAGAGATTACTTTGGTGCCCATACATTTGAGCGAGTTGATAAATCAAAAGGTAAAAAATATCATGTACAATGGGGAACGCCTGATAAAAACATGATTGAGATCTAAAATGAGCAACCAAGATGATATTTATAAAGATAAATTAAGTGACGACGCTTATCGCGTTTGTCGCTTAGCTGCTACCGAACAGCCTTTTACCGGTAAATATAATGATCATTGGCTATTGGGTGTTTACCACTGCGCGTGCTGTGAACAACCTTTATTTGAATCAAGCACAAAATTTAATGCCGGCTGTGGTTGGCCTAGCTTTTTTCAGAGTTTAGATGATCGGGTAAAGTATTTACCCGATGACTCCCATGGTATGCAACGTACTGAAATACAGTGTGCTGCATGCGATTCGCATTTAGGTCATGTATTTGATGATGGGCCAAAACCAACGGGTAAACGATATTGTGTTAATTCATTGAGTTTACACTTTCAAGCGAAATAATCTCACTCAAACAACCTCTTTAAAATTTTGGTGCGGTAAACGTTTCACTTAATATTTTATCGAGTGTTGTTTCTGCTACTTTATCTAAAAATTCCACTTTTAAATGGTGAAGTGCGACATAATTATCTAATGTCGTTTGTGAAAGACTGCTGTCATCAGGCATATATAATTGCAATACCCTTAACCAAATATATGATTGTTTTGGTTGCTTTTTATCGGCAAAGATTGATGATAATGATTTAAAAATTTCTGGGTTAATATCATTGCCATCTTTATATAACTCTAACGCATGAAAGAGTAGCTGTAATGTTTTATTTTGATCTCTTTTTATATAATAAGTAGCCAACTCATATTGCGACTCAGGTGTTTCTAATTCGCCTGTACCTTCTAGGGCTAAAAACTTTTCTAAGGCTTGTTCGTTTAAATAACGAGTCCAATGAAAATACAGTAAGCGTGGGTGTTCAGAGCCGCGCGTTTGCTCAGCTATTTCTTCAATCCTTTGGCGAGCTTTCATCATGTTTTCTATTCTACGGGTTTTCTTTTCTTTTAATTTAATATGCTCAATTTTTGAAGCGTGACTGACACATTTATTATAGTTTTCATAAGCAATCAATTGATTAAACTTTTGTAAGTCACCGGCAGTTTTTTTATGTGCTATATTTGCAGCACCAACGGCTATTCTCTCTCTTTTACACCAAGAATCTTCATGAAATTCTCCACAGATCTCCGGGTTTTCTTCACATAATTGTGAAAAACTCGGCCCTGAATCACATCCCGTCATAAGTAATAATGACAAGAGGAGAGTAAATAATAACGTTTGCATATGTGTGCCTAATATTATTGATAAATTTTATGTAACCTATGGCGAAATGTTTTATGTTCCATTACAATACGCACCGCATTTCACTATTGTGAATTCTAACTATAATTTATAATAGTACTTCGTTCAATTGACTGAAATAAAAAGGTTTACGCAATGACTTCTCATCTTGAGGAACAATATCAAACTAGTTGGCAAGAGCGCCAAACATTTGCTGAAAATATGCAGCCAATAATTGGCCAACTTTTTAGAAATAATGGTATCGAAATATCTGTTTATGGTCGTCCTTTAGTGAATGCTTCGGCAATCGATATAATTAAAGCACATAAATCTGTAGCACTTCATGAAGAAAGTAAACTTCGTTTACGCGAAAGTTTCCCGTTCGTTGAAGCATTAAGTAAAATGAATTTAGCTCCCGCTCGAATTGATGTCGGAAAATTAGCTTATCGTTATTTATTTAAAGGCGAAGCAAATGGTCTGTCAATTGAACAATTTTTAGAAAAAGAATTAGTAGACATTGCTAAAACCAACGATTTACTTGAATCGAAAGATATTGTTTTATACGGCTTTGGTCGCATTGGTCGTTTACTCGCGCGTTTATTGATTGAGCGTGCCGGTCCAAGCTCTACCTTAAACTTACGCGCTATTGTAATTCGTCCAGGTCAAGAAGGTGATCTTGCCAAACGTGCAAGTTTATTACGACGTGATTCTGTTCACGGTGCTTTTAACGGTAGTATCACAATTGATGAAGAAAACAATGTCATCAGAGCCAATGGTGCTTTTATCAAAGTAATTTATGCTAAATCTCCGGCTGAAATTGATTACACAGCACATGGTATTAATAACGCATTAGTTGTTGATAACACAGGTATTTGGACTGATGAAGAAGGTTTAGGCCAACACCTTAAATCAAAAGGTGTTGCAAAAGTTTTATTAACAGCTCCTGCCAAAGGTGATATAAAAAACATTGTTTATGGTGTAAACGAAGATATGATTTTAGCAGATGATAAAATCATTTCAGCTGCCAGTTGTACAACCAATGCAATTACGCCTGTTTTAAAAGCGATTAATGATAATTTTGGTATTAAAAACGGTCATGTAGAAACGGTTCACTCTTATACGAATGATCAAAACCTAATTGATAATTACCATAAAGCGCCTCGCCGTGGCAGAAGTGCTCCTTTAAATATGGTGATCAGTACAACAGGTGCTGCAAAAGCTGTGTCTAAAGCATTACCAGAGTTAAAAGGTTTACTAACCGGTAACGCGATACGCGTTCCAACGCCAAATGTATCAATGGCAATTATGAATTTAAACTTAAAAGAAGCGACCGACAAACAATCATTAAATGATTATTTACGTAATATTTCTTTAAATTCTAAATTACAAAACCAAGTAGATTATACTGCTTCAACAGAAATCGTATCAACGGATTTAGTTGGTTCTCGTTATGCAGGTGTGGTTGATTCACAAGCAACAATTGTTGATGGCGACCGTGCAGTATTGTATGTGTGGTATGACAATGAGTTTGGTTATAGTTGTCAGGTGGTAAGAGTGATGCTTGAAATGTCTGGCATTGCAGTACCAACACTGCCATTGAATTAATTGATTCATCAGTCATACTAAAAAAGGCACATAGAGTGCCTTTTTTTATTCATGTTTTTTATACATAGGCCGATAAAGTATATTAAGCTATAGCTTAAAGTTACTGATTTTTATTCAGGACAGCAATTTTTAAGGGTTTTATATGTCAATAACAATCGCATCATCAAGTAATACCAACACCAATATTGATACAGGCCATGCGTTACTTACTGCAAAAAAAGTTCAAGATCAACAAGAGCTTGAAGGTCAGTTAGCGATGAAACTTATTGAAGGGGCGAATGTAGAAGCGGCTAGTTTACCGACAACGGCAAGTAGTGGTCATCATATTAATGTCAAAGTCTAAGCAACTGTCTATTAAATGCAACGAGCGGGTTTAGGTAAACCCGCATATTTTGTTGCTTGTTTAGCCGGCCCTTCAGGAAACAATCGATAAAGGTATCGACTACTTGCTTTTTCCTCGCCAAATTCTGCTTTCATTGCTTTAGTTAACGCTCGTATTGCTGGAGAAGTTTTATAGTTAAGATAAAACTCTCTGACGAACGTGATCACTTCCCAATGTGCTTGTGTTAATTCAGTATTATCATTTTTGGCGAGTATTTCAGCCAACTCTCTGTGCCAATCAAGATAATTCACTAAATAGCCTTGAGCGTCAGTTTCTATTTCTTTCCCTTTAAATACTATATTCATTATTGCCAAGTTACCGAGTTATCATATTGAAATATTAGTTGATTAAGCTTTGCTAAATTAATACCGTTACTATGGTTTGCTAAGGTTATTCCACGCGCTATAGCGTGTTGTTCAACCACATAGATTTGCTGGCAACTAAGTTGTAATTCTTCAAAAATTTGATGATTAAGAGTGTAACAACCATCATCAATTAAAACGATTGAATCATCCGCTAATAAATTGTCGCGACAAAGCTCAATATCTGTATTTATAAAAGGTGAAAACCTAACTAAATGAAGTGTTTTTTTATTCATCTTTAAAACCTTAACAAGATATCACTGGCCGTTAGCTTAGTTGCAAAATCTTTTTTATCTAATACTTGAACATTATCAATATGGAAACATAAAGGTAATTTACGCTGAGTTAAGCTTTCTTTACAAACATAAATATTTTCTAAATCATAAAATTCAAACGCTGAAAATGTTTTCAGAAAATCTTTCACTTGAATCGATTCAGGCTGCTGATTGTTAACTAATTGCCATACACCATCACCTTGAAAAAAGAGATGAGTAACTTGTTCGTATGTGCCCATAATAAGGGCAATATCCAAGGAATCCTTGGCATTTGCTTGGCCAAAGGGTGATGACGTATTTAAAATCGAAATAGTTTTAGCCGTTGGTTCAGACATTATAATTGCACCACACGATCAGCTTTAAGCGATAATTCTACAAGTTCACCTAACCCAGCAATAGTAAAGCCACTAATTATCAAACTAGTACACATTGGCTCTTCAGCTTTTATCAAACCATGTTTTTCTGCTGCCGTACTACAAAGATAGAAGGGCACATCATGATCTTTATTTAATTGTTGCCACTTATTATGTAAAGGAAATTCGTCATTGGGTATTGATAAATACTGACTTGCATTTAAAACACCGGATTGATAAAAAAAGACACCTAATAGCTCAACACTCTGACTTAGCGCTGTTTCAATAAACTGATAAGCCGTTTGAGTTAAAGGACTCGTGGGTGGGGTGGTAACAATAACCGCCAAGTTTTTCATCGAATATATCCAAACAAAATTTAAAAAAAAACCTCGATAATTCGAGGCTTTTTATTATATCTGATTTTTTAGCAGAGATTAATCATCACCGCCAAATACACCTAACAAATGAAGAAGGTGAACAAAGATGTTATAAATGTTTAAGTATAACGAAACAGTCGCTCTAATGTAGTTTGTTTCACCACCATGAATGATACGACTTGTATCAAATAAAATTAAACCAGACATTATCATAATGATGGCAGCGCTTATCGCAAGAGATAGTGCTGGAATTGCAAAAAAGATATTAGCAATAGAAGCAATAATCGCCACGATTAAGCCAACCATTAAAAAACCACCCATAAATGAGAAGTCTTTTTTACTTGTTAATGCATAACCAGATAAAGCAAAAAATATTAATGCTGTTCCACCCAGTGCTTGCATAATTAAAGAAGGACCGCTTGGCATTGCCGCATAATAATTTAACATTGGCCCAAGTGAAGCCCCCATTAAACCTGTGAATGCGAATATCCAAAATATGCCACTCGCTTTATCTGCTTGCTTATGAACCACAAATAATAAAACAAAAGCGACAAGGGTCATAATTAACCCAGCCATATGAGACAAGCCCATAGACATTGAAATACCTGCGGTTACGGCACTAAATGCTAATGTCATTGATAACAACATGTAGGTATTCTTTAACACTTTATTGATTTCAATTGCTGAGCTCTTGCTCGCGGTTTGAAAACTCATATTAGATTGCATAAACATTCCTCTAAGAACTTTAAGTTATATTTGTAAGATAAGGCTTTTATTGAGAAGTTCAAGTGCAAAGCAACTTTTCATTTATCACCTTTGACATATTATGACACGTGATTTACAAAATACTATGCTTTTTGTTGATCAAATTCAGATATTATTTGTGATCTTTTGTAACAAGACAAACTATGGTCATTTATCATACCGCATGCTTGCATATGCGCGTAGCAAATCGTTGAACCAATAAATTTAAAACCTCGTTTTTTCAAATCTTTACAAAAGGCATCAGACTCAGGGCTTGTTGCTGGATAATCTTCTGCATTTTTTATTTCATTCACAATGGTTTTATGATCAACAAATCCCCACATGTAATGACTAAAGCTACCAAACTCTTGTTGTATTTCAATAAAACGTTGCGCATTGTTGATAGCAGCTTTAATTTTTAATCGGTTTCTAATGATCTCTTTATTTTGCACTAACGCTTCAAATTTTTCTTCATCGAATTGAGCAACTTCATCCACATCAAAATTTGCAAAAGCTTTTCGATAACCATCCCGTCTTTTTAATATGGTATACCAACTTAAGCCGGCTTGTGCTGATTCTAATGTTAAATATTCAAATAACTTTTGATCATCATAAACAGGCACTCCCCATTCTTCATCGTGATACTTCACATAATCTGCTTTTGATGTATCTAACCAAGGACATCTACAAGGCTCATTATTAGTCATTTTCTTCCCTATATGGTTGAATGACAGGCAAAGTGATTAATTTTTTAGCAATCAAACATTTTTAGCAAATTAATACTTTACAAGCGATTAACGACACTTTAATATTCGCCTCGTCTTAAGGCAAGCGCCAAAAGATATCTGGTGAGATGGCTGAGTGGTCGAAAGCACCGGTCTTGAAAACCGGCAAGGGTTTGTAGCCCTTCTAGAGTTCAAATCTCTATCTCACCGCCATATT
>NZ_BAABWW010000016.1:0-29129 GCF_040362795.1 Thalassotalea sp. SU-HH00458 | reverse complement strand
AAATCACATCAGGACTACATGAGTTTAACCAATGAAATTTTGGATCATATGAATATTCCCGGTGAAAGATATAACGTAGAGGTAATCTAACTATGGCTAGAAAAGATAGAGTAGATAGAAAGCATACAGGTGTAACTACTGTTGAAGAAAACAAAAACGTTACTACCGGGAAGCGTTTACCGTTACGAATGACCCAACATGAACTCGATGAGCTGGATATTTTAACTGAGAAGGTTCAAGAGTTGATGCCACGCAAAAAAGTTAGTCGTAGTCGTGTTATGAGAGCTTGTGTACATATTCAAGATAGTGCCACTTTGAAAAAAATAGTTAAATCAATTTCAGAAAACACTTAACTAAAGGTGCTTGGTTTCTTTATGTGTATACAGTTGTGTGTATAAATAAGGCGTAACTGGATTTTTTTATTTTCCATCTCTTGAAATATAATTAATGGATGTTAAGTTGAAATTGTACGCCATTACGCGTACACTAAAGGGGTGGTATGAGTTTTAAAGCTACAAAGAAGAAAGTATTGGATTGTTTAAAGGGCGGTTTGATACAGCATGAAGATAGAGAAGATATTGATGTAAAAAATTTATTGGAGATAGGGCAGGTAACAATAGTCGATGTATCCAATATCATTGGAAGAAGCAGTGGGAACGAATATTCTCATAGCCCACATCATTTAGATTCGAGTATTGATGTTCACATCATAAAAACTAGGCATTCAGGTAAGAATTGGTACGTAAAGTGGTATTTTGTAGATCCTGATACTGTTTTCATTAGCGTACATAATTAATAGGTGAAATATGAAAATTTTAAAAGTTGGAAATAAGTCGAAGGCAATTTGCCAAGATTGTAAGTCGCTTGTAGGCACGACTTTTAAGCTTCGTAATGTTCCATTTTCAGATGGTAGTGGGATAGTAAAAAACATTCTCGCTGGTGTTTGTGATGAATGTGACAGAGTTGTAGCTATTCCTCACCAGTCAACACCTGCTATTAAGAAGGCACATGAGGCTAAACGTAAACCTATAGAAGTGCGCTTGCCTGCTCATATGATTGATATTCTAAACTTAGCAACAAGTGAAATTGGTGCTGAAACAGACTTTGTGCCTAGCTTGGTTAAATATTACATTCATGCATTATCAATGAATGAAAAGTCTGCATCTAAAATTGCAAATTATCTGACTACTGAGCTTGCTTCAGGTAAATCGGAAAAGCGTTTATCACTTAAGGGTAGAAAGATTTCAGATGAGCTGGACTTGCTAAAATCAGTGTCGCATATTGATAACACGACAGATGTACTGAAAAGCGTTATCTTAAAAATTAATGAAGACCTTCTTGTGAAGAAGAGCGCTAAGCCAATTAAGCAATTACAGGGGATAATGGCAGCAGTCGCCTAATGAAATCCATATTCTCATCAAAACAGGTATGTTTTTGATGAGAATACCCCCTCTATTCTCATCATTTTTATAATTTCGGTAAACCTTAAACGGCATTACCAGTAATCCACCTACTCCAATTTTCCAGCCAATAAGCCTCGCGGTCCATTCAGCCATTAGAAGAATGTTATCTTTATTGGAAAGCCATTTTTTTTGTGTTCTGTACTGTTAACTTTGTCATATCAGTTCCTTTATTAAATTGTTCTTAGTAGTACAAACAGGAATGCCTGAGCGAACCGCTAAGAGGTGATATGACTATTTATGTACATTGCACACAAAAAAATATTATTTGAAAGCATGGCTTTGTTTTAGGTGTTTTAAGTAAGTACAAATGTAGGCACACAATAAAACAAACGCACCAATAGAATATGATCGCGTGATAGCGCGACTGATTTAAATATTTAGAGTATTGATGCCTGGAGTTATTAAGTTATACTGTTGTTATGTACAGTTTATTTGGTTGTTAGATAAGCAACCCGATCATCATAAATGGATTAAAAAATGAGCGACTTGAAAGGTAAGGTTTATATAGATAATGATATTTGGTTAAAGGTTATTGATCGAGTTGCTCCTTGGTTCAATGATAGGGATGATGCGATCAATTGGTTTTTTTATCAGAACCTTTCTTATTTTGGTGGTGCTACGGCTGAAGAAGTTATGACAGCTAGAAGGGAAAGAGGGTATGCGGCTTTATTGGAGTATATAAAATTAAAGGAAGAAGGTAAGCTTTGATACTCACCTATTCATTTGATTAATTTAGAGATTAAAAAATTAATTAATCCATATGAGAAAGCTTATCCATCATTTTTTCCCTATCCTCAGAAGCATATGTCAATATTACCATCATTTCTGTATCGTTTATCATGGCAGCAACTGTACTAGTTTCCCCTGGGTGTTCATCTAGATGGTTCATAGCGCATAAATGTCTATTTGCATGAATGTTAATTCCGTTAGAGTGGCTATCTGGCACTAATATATTTAATGTGTTTTTTGTTTCATCTTTATAGGTTGGTGCAATTGAAATTTTACTTTTGATAAAGACTCTCCTTTCCAAAGCAGCGGATATTGAGCTTTCTTGTTGGGAGTTGGATATTATTTGACTGAAGGACATTCTTGTATAATTTCTAGGAGCAGAGACCCATGGAAATAGAGCGATAACATCTTTATTGTCAAAGTTAGAATATGCTTTTATTTCTTCTTTAATTTCTTTTATGGCTATATTTATAGTTTCTGGCTTAGCCTCTTTTTTAACTTTTTCAATAATATCAGGTTGCAGTTCTAATACGGCTTTTTCTATTAATCTAGGATCAGCTTTTTTTACAGCTCTATCTAATTGTTTTTTTGTTAGATCCTTTATAGCAGTTTCTGGTAATTTAACAGAAGCTAATGCAATGGCTTTTTTGAAAAAACTTATATCATCAGGTGTTTTAGATTCTAATTTTTCATTAAGGGTAGCAATAAAATATTGCAGTACGGAAGATTCAAATATACATTTTCCTTTGCCTTCAACCAGTACTTTTTCTTGTGTAATAAGTTTATCTAAATAATGATTAGCATAGTGCTCCATGAATTCATTAATATAAAGTTCTCTTATTTTTAAAAATTGATTTATTGTAGGAGAAAAATATTCTTTAAGAATAACTCTAATGGGTTTAGTTTTTGATGCTTTAGCGTTTTTTATGTATCTAATTCTTTCATTGTAATTGAGCAAGTTTGGACCAGACAATGGAATATCTATTTCATATCTATTTTTTAAAGCTTTTGAAAATGAAGGTACAGAATGAATATTTTCTTCTTTTGACTTAAAAAAGTTTAATGTTGCCCAATTTCCAACACGCGGACAAACTTGAAATGATGATTGAAGTATCATTGCGGTCATGGATTGGCCATATGCTTTGTTAAGAAATTTAAAAGATTTCATTAGAAGTCTTTCTCTGTATGAATCTTGAACGCTATTCGAGCGTGATTTTTTCAGGAAGAATAATGCCTCCTGATAATTTGATTCAGAACGTTCAATAAGATTTTTATTCATATCATCAAATAATTGTCTTCTTTCACCTAGCTCCATTTTTAGAATGTTTCTTACATTTAATTTACGACCAACAGTTTCTTTAGAAACATTAGCCTTAAGCTCCCTTATATGATTTGACCATACTGGTATCTCTTCTTGTAAGTAATCAAGCTCAGCAAAATATTCTTCGGTACATCTATCGCCTTTATTGCCTGATAGTCGTAAAAAACCTCTAGTTGCAGTAGTTGCTTTAATCAATAGCAACAAACTATCAAATAAAACATATCCTATACCACCAGTGCGCTGAACCCATAATTTCATTCTTTCAAGCAACTTAGAATCTGTTAGGTGAGACAAGGAAACATCTTCTTCTGCTATTTTTTCTTCAGATACGCAATAATGGCAAAATGCTCTTAATTGAGAATTAAGTCTTTGAAGACTGCTATTTCTGCCATTATTGCCAGCAGTCCACCTTCCTTCTTTTCCTTTAGAATCAAGCTCTCTTACTGTTGACTCACCAAAAGTATATTTATTACCTGTTTCTAAAGGGTATTTAACTTCAGGCTTTTCACCATAGATTTTATAGTTACTGTATTGTTGGTAAAATTGATAAAATTCTGGATTTAAAATTCTTATTACGTAAGAGTTTTTTTTGCGATGAGTTTTTTTATTGTTTTCGTTGCTCCCACCGTATTTATTTATATTATTTTGTTCGGAAAGTTGCCGAGATTTTTTAACTAATATATCGACAGGCAAATTTAATGCTTTTTCTATGCTATTGAGTCTAGATGTTGGAATTTTTGCTGTTGGGTAGCGTTCACCTGTAAACCATTTTTTTATAATAGATACTGAATTGTTTCGCTGAATTCTGTTATCAATATCATCAATATTCCAGCTATCAGGAGCTAACTCATAAGCCTCTCTGACAATAAGTGAGCATATTTCTGATAATGTTGTTATTTCCTCTTTTATTTTAAATCTATTTTTCTTTGGAATTGTTCCGACATAGATATCACATTCAAATTTTAATTTGGATGCCTTAAGAAGTAATTCTGAAACAGAAAGGTTATCGTAATCAATGTCAGTTATTTCAATATAATACTCAGATAATCGTCTAACTTTAGAAAGGGGTCCTCTGGTATCAGCTTTGCCTTCTTTTGTTATAATATCTTTGTACTTTTTAAGTGTATCTTCTACGTTGACCGTTAGATCATCTTTTAGCGTGTAATCAGAAGTAAGCTCGTACTTCATCAAGTTACTTAATGCAGTTCTTAAGTGGGTATAATGAGATTTATCTCTTGCTTCTACTGAGTTTTCAATTTTGTTTTTTATATTCTCAAGAAATTTTCCAACACTCATAATTTAGCCGCCCACAAAAATAATTACCATATATTATAGTATAGTAGTATGTTTTTTTAAAGTATTCATTTTATTAGTATTTGTTAATATTTAACTTGTTGTTAGTAATAGTTTTTTATTTGTAGTAAGCTTTTTAAGTGACTATAAAAACAAGGAAAAAAAATTGACAAAATAATATATTTTCTGCTTTTACTACGTTTTATTTTGGTTTTTGTTTGTGTAGTAAGTTTTGTTTATTTATTCTATATTTTTCAGTGGTTTATTTATCTTTCGAATTGCGTATAAGTATTGTAAATGGCCCGCATAAATAAGGATCGTTGTAATTTGCATGGTTTTTATACTAGTTCGTTAATATAACGTAGTAAAAAATATTTTTGTATAAAAACAAAGTGTTATGGTATTTTATTAGAGGTTTAGTATATTTTATTTTTTGATTTTCTTTGTTTTTTACAACGTTTTTACCACTACACTTTACTTGCCACTTTAAATTTTACTGATATATAAATTAGAAAAAATCTAATTGATAGTTACACTATAAATTAAATTTAATTATTAGTGCGCTCATTTGTATGTACAAAATATCATAGTATAAAAAACTATTCACTTGTTGAAAATTAATTTATTGATCAACCTGTAATTAATAACTATCATCTATTACATTGATTCTATCATTGTAATAATTATGAGTAACACTAAAGTTAAAAACCAGCTTAAAAAGAGAGAAGTCAGACAGAGTGTTGCCTTAACAGAAGCTACTTATGACTTATCTCGTGATGAACGTAGAATCATTTATCTTGTTGCCGTTCAATGTGCAGAAAATAATGTACCGGGGCAAGGAAGTTTCGATGTAACTGACTATGAAATAAAAGTTGGTGATTATCAAAAAATCTTTGGAATGGAACTTAACGAGGCTTCTCGTGATCTTCGTGGTGCAATTAAATCTATTTATGATAAAAGCGTTATCATTCATGACTTAGATGAAAGCACAGTCAATGAGAAATCGATAGAAGAGTTTCGCTGGATCATTGGTAAGAAAAGCCTTCCTAAGCGCGGTAGCTGGCAAATCACACTTAACCCTCTTGTTGTTCCCCATCTAACAAGTCTTGCCAATAGCATTAAGTATCCAATACAACAGATAGTAGGGCTAAAGAACAACTATCAGTATCGGTTATACGATCTGTTCATGGCTGAACTAGAAGATAATAATAAAGGAAATAGAACAATAGACGTAGAATGGCTTAGAGCAGCATTTTGCTTAGGAAAAAGTTATGAACTCTACGCAAATATCAAAAAGAGAATCATGGAACCAGCTATAATTGAAATCAATAAAAATACTCCATTAAGAGTAAAATACACTGAAAATAAAAAAGGTAAAAAAGTGATTTCTTGGACGTTTAAATACTCATTTAAGGGCTAATTATTACAAATCGCCCTAGTAGTTAAGTGTTGGTTTAATGCCTCAGCATCTTATCTTTGGTATATCTTTCCAGTTGCTTGTGAACTGTGGGCTAAGAAACTCTCTTCTCATTTGAAATTCTTCTGACTTACCTTCTGATCCTAGTTTTAACGTACCTTGGCCATAGCGGTTATTAATTTTATCAAGGCACTTCATTAGTTGTGGATTTGAATTGTCCGGCATGAATAAATCTGATTGTTGAAATTGTCTGCTTTCAAGTTGAACAGCACCAACACCACAGCGATAAAATCTAACCCCTGGTTTAAATATTTCATCAAGAACACTACTTATTGCACTCAAAATATCACAACTATTATCGCTTGCTACAGGGAACTCATAAACGAAAGATTGCTTATAGTAAAAATCATCATGAGGCGAGCTAGAAGCGAATATAAGCAACTTTTTTACTAGTGATGACTGTTGACGCACTTTCTTGCAAACGATGGCTCCGTGCTTGGATAGGGCTGCTTGAAGCGCATGTTTATCCACTATTCTTTGTCCAAAACTTCTGGTCGAAAATATTTCCCGTTTATCTTCTCGAACATCATCCCAAGACAAGCAGCTCAAGCCGTTTAACTCGTTTAATGTTCTTTCAGTTACAACACTAAATTCACGCCTAATAGATTTTGGATCTAGCCTAGAAAATTGGAAGGCATTATTAATGCCTTGTAGGTTTAATCGTTTTGATATTTTCCTTCCAATACCCCAAATATCACCAACATCCATCTTCTGTAAAACTTCTTTTGCACTATTTTTTGAATCAATAACGGAAACCCCATTATATCCCGGTAATTTTTTAGCCGCATGATTCGCAGCTTTAGCTAGTGTCGGTGTCGTTCCAAATCCTACACCTACTGGCAATTTGGTTTCTTTCCATATGGCTCGTCTGATTTCATGACCATACTTATGCCAGTCTTTGATTAAGTTGTCGTAGTTTTTAAATAACAAGAATGATTCATCGATGGAGTAGATGTATTGGTCATCGCAGAACCTGCCAATGACGTTCATCATTTTTTCGCTTAAATCAGCATAAAGCTCATAATTTGATGAGCGAACAACAACACCATGTTTTTGAAGTAACCATTTAATTTTAAAATATGGTTCGAATTTTGGAATGCCTAACCTTCTCGCGATTGGGCAAACAGCACAGATGCAGCCATCGTTATTTGTAAGAACAACAACAGGCTTGTTACGGATGCTTGGGTCAAATACCTTTTCAGCACTTGCGTAAAAAGAGACTGCATCAACTAAGGCATACATGATTTTAGTTCTGGGGATTTATGGTGTAGCCGTATCGAGCGAGTAACAATACCTTCAACTTGGAAATCATCTTCCTTGCTAATTTTTACCGGGCTATGATTTTGTGATGCTGATAATAGTAGTGCCTGTTTCTTATCTATTATTTTGCAAACAAAACAGCCATTGTAATTGGCGACAATAATGTCACCGTCTTTCAATGTTACCGATCTATCAACAATTAATAAATCCCCGTCAAAGATACCAGCTTCAATCATAGATTCACCAGATGCCTGACCAATAAAAGTCGAATTAGGATGACTAATGAGAAGTTGATCTAGAGAAAGACCTAGTTCTTTGTATTCTGTAGCAGGAGACTCAAAACCTGAGATCCCTGCTTCGATGTAAATAGGTATAAATTTCATAATATATAATACTGTGTTTTTGTACAGTATAGGTTTTTATTTTAAAATAATAAAGGTCATTACACCTGATATGTTTAGGAAAGGAGCTTATTGTGTACCTACAAATGTAAATGCATTATCTCACAACTCTTTCATATCAATCATGTTTGTTTTAAATAGTTAATTATATGGACATACATATGTATTGAAAAAATCGTTTTACCAGTACGAACGAGAAAATTTTAAAAAACTACTTGCTTTGTTAGATTGTTTACCCTAATATTACCTCAACAAGGTAGATCGTACTTACAAAACGAAAGGAGAGTAACATGAAAACTATTGAACTATTATGTGGTGACTTAACAACTGGTGCAACGAATACCCTTTTTGAAAAAACAGAAGAACAAGGTGTAAATACTGCAAAACTATTAACCGGAAGTTCATTGAACTTAAATGGTGAAATTGTAGAGGAGCAGCTAACGACCATTAGGATTAAAGAAGGAAAAAACATTCAGCGGTTTCAATTACAAGAAGGTGATGTCGTACTTCTTGCAAAAGGAAACTCAATAAGAGCTGCTTACGTAACAGCTAAGGTAGCAAACCTTAATGTTATTGCTTCAGCGAACTTTATTTTATTGAGACCAAACAAGGATGCATTAGTAGGTGAAGTTTTGGTGGCATACCTTAATTCTACATCAGGTCAAAACAAGTTGAATGCAATTAGTACGGGAGCTGCTATTCAAAATGTCAGCTTATCAAATCTAAAAAAATTAGAAATTGAATTACCAGCATTAGATAAGCAACACGAAATTTCAGAATTATTTCATGCAAGCAACCAGGCATATAAATCTACTATCAAACTTGCTGTACAGCAAAAGAAAGTAGCTAACGCTTGTATTAATCAACTAATGAAGGGAGCAGCATAATGAAAAATTTACAAGAGCAGTTACAGGCAGCAATGGATAGTTGTCGAGGTTCTATGGAAATCACTCACCTTATTGAGCTTTTTACACATGTAGCATTTATCGCAAAAGAAGCTCCAGAGTTATTTCAAGTAATTGTTAATACCGGGCAGGCAAAACAACTAGGTGCTCTGACTGATGCAGGCAAATCATTAGAAAATAAATATCCTGCTGAAGTATGTGCCGCACCTGATCAGTATAGAGTTAATACAAAGGTTATTAGCGTAGCTATAGAGTTAGTATCAAAAGTAGAAGATTTTAATTTACTTGCTCAACTACTAAGAGAGTTTAATAAAAATACAGGCCGAATAAATGGTGAAATGTCATCCAACCTTAATATGGAAAGGATTTTTACAGCTTTAATTGGTGATTGTAATGGCCAGTCTCTTTATGATGGGGCTTGTGGATTAGCTAGAATAGCTTCAAAACTTAATGCTAATAAAATGTATTTAGAAGAAAAAAATCAGAATACCTGGGTAACAGCATATCGCTTACTAACTCTTGAAGGTCTCTCATTTAAGCTGAATTTAACCGACTCATTAACAAGCTCTACTTATGGTATGGAAGATAGATTTGATTTAGCAGTCATGGAGCCTCCTTTTTCTCTAAGGTTTGGTGCAGATGAACGTAGAATGCTAGCTGAATCCCCATTTATCGAAGTTCCTACTGGTAACGTAGTTTCGGCAAATTCGGGTGATAGCTTGTGGATACAGCAAGCATTAAGCAAACTGAATGATACTGGTAAAGGCTACATTTTATTGCCTCAAGGTTTTCTATTTCGTGGAGGTTATGATGCGAAGGTACGAGCATATTTACTTGAGAACGAATTACTCGAAGCAGTCATAGGTTTACCTGCTTCAATACTAGATGGAACAGCTATAGCACCTGCTTTATTAATTCTTAACAAGAACAAACCTGCTGGATCACCGATAAAGTTTGTAGATGCCAGTGAAATTGGGGTGTTTGAAAAGAGTCAGGTAGAAATATCTGAAGATGATAGTCAGTTAATTGCTAACTTGGCCTTAGGAAAATTAGCAGATGATGAACGATATAAAGAAGTTTTCATTCCTGAGATTAGAAAGCAAAATAATGAATTAAATATATCTAAATACATTATGAAAGACATAGATATAGAAGAGTTGGATGTTAATGAAGAATTGAAAAAACTAAGTAGCTACCAAGCAAACTTTGAACAATCTCAACAAACATTAACATCGTTATTAAGTAAATTTAGACATGATTAGGTATAGCTACTTTTTTAAATTAGCCATTACTGCTCTGTGATCACTAATGGCACCTAAATCAAATGATTTAAAAGTAGCGCCAAGTTTTAATGAGTCAGAAATTAAGATGTGATCAATTAGTTGTTTTTTATTTTGGTAAACATAGCTGTATTCGTTTTCATTGATAATGTTTAGTCCAGATTGAGTCAAAAGGTTAAGAGTGATTGAGGCCGGAGTATCGTTTAAATCACCCATTACAATAAGGTGGCCAGTTTTACCGTTTAAATACTTAACAATTGAGTTAGCTTGAGCAGCTCGTTTGTCATCATTACTACTACGTTTTGAAATCAAATGAGCAACAACGACATCGTATGTTTCGGAGTTGTTTTTAAGTTTTATGCCAAGTGCTTTAGAAGGGGTTTTCTTTGTGCCGTTATAGCTCCCTTCAATACCTTTAAAGTTGTTGGGTTCGCCAATCACATCATAGCGAGTGATGATAGCGACATCTTGGCCAGTAAAGTTATCACGGCCTTTTTTGAATACTAATTTGTATTCTTTGGGTAAGTAGTTGAGGATTTGTTTGGCGACATTTTCACCTTCTATTTCGGTTAAACCAACGATGTCAGCATCGTTGTAAAGAATATGTAAGGCAATAGCATTTGCTTCAAGCTGAACATGTTTTTTTGAAGGAGGATTACCAACAGCGCCTAATGCTATTTGCCCATCATGAGGTAATTGGGAATCCCAAAAAAACTCTGTGTTAATGGATAATACAACAGTAGCAAATGATGGCAGTGAAACTGCCAGGGCGATAAAGAAAAGTATTAATTTTGAAATCATGAAAGTGACAAAAAATTGAGAGATATTTATTAATAGGATATGACTATTCGTTGACTATATCAATAAGCGAATAGTCTAATTAAATCATATTAAAAGAAAGCTTTTTGTACATACAAATGTATTTACAATTACCGTTGTGTGTTATAGAATAAATTAAACTGCGTTATTACTTGCTCTCAGCATTGATAGCTACAAAAATTAAAAGGGTTAAAAATGAGCGAAGAATTAAAAACAAATGAAGTATCTAATCTATCAAGTTTTATTTGGAAGATAGCGGACAGTTTATGGGGTGATTTTACTCACTCAGATTTTGATAGAATCATAATGCCTCTTTTGCTTCTCCGTAGGTTGGAATGTGTGTTAGAAAAAACAAAAGATGATGTTGTAGAAGAGTATGAAGCTGAAAAAGATTCAGGTATGGATTTAGATAGAACGCTTCGATATGTATCGGGCTTTCCATTTTATAATACCAGTCAATACACTTTAGACTCGCTAGGCAGCACGAGCACAAAAGACAACTTAGAAAATTACATTAGCCAATTCTCCGCTAATGTTCGTAAAATATTTGAAGAGTTTGGTTTTTACAACACAATATCTGAATTAGAAAATGCCAAGCTTCTGTATTTCATCGTAAGTAAATTTTCAAATATTGACCTTCACCCTGATGTTGTTTCTGATCGCGTGATGTCTAATACCTATGAACAGCTTGTTCGTGATTTTGCTGCTTCTGTAAACCAAAAAGCCGGGGAGTTTATGAGTCCTCGTGATGCGGTTCATTTAGCAACCTCTTTGGTAATTGCTCCAGATGAAGGCTTATTTAATGAAACTGGTGTTATTAGAACTCTGTATGATCCAACGATGGGTACAGGTGGATTCCTGTTTGATGCCATTTCTGAAATAAAAGGCTTTAGTAATACAGTAAAGGTTGTTCCGTATGGTCAAGAGTTAAACCCTAAAACTCATGCTATGGCATTAACATCGATGATGTTTCAAGGCTTTGAAACTGAGAATTTAAAGCAAGGAAACACCCTTTCAGACGATAAATTGTCTACCAAGAAATTTCACTATTGTCTAAGTAATCCACCATTCGGGATTAAGTGGGAAAAAGATAAGAAACTTGTATTGGATGAGCATAAAACTTTAGGTTATGCAGGGCGCTTTGGTCCTGGCTTACCTCGTGTTAGCGATGGTTCAATGTTATTTCTTATGCACCTTGTTGATAAAATGGAGTCACCTAAAAATGGTGGTGGTCGTGTAGGGATTATTCTTTCAGGTTCTCCTTTGTTTACTGGTGATGCAGGTTCTGGTGAATCAGAAATTAGACGCTGGTTATTAGAAAATGACTATGTTGAAGGTATTTTAGCTTTACCAAACGATATGTTCTTTAACACTGGTATAGGTACTTACATTTGGATACTTACTAATAAAAAATCAGCAGAGCGCAAAGGTACAGTTCAATTAGTTAATTTAGCTGATGAATGGACCCAAATGCGTAAATCTGAAGGTAGTAAGCGAAAGTTTATTTCTCAGGGGCAAATCACTCAAATCGTAAATGAATACGATGAATATGTTGATTCTAAGCGTACTAAAATATTTAAAAACACTGACTTTGCTTATCGTAAAGTGGCTATTAAGCGCCCTTTACGAGCAATTATTGAAATCAATGATGAAAAAATTACGACTTTAAGTGATGTAAAAGTATTTACTAAGTTAACAAATGTACAGCAATCAGCTTGGGTTAGTTTTATTAAAGATAACGTTGGTCAGCATGAGTATGAATTTTTTATAAATGCTGCAAAGGCTCATAACAATCAAGGTGATTTCGGTAAAGTAGGTGCGCCACTAGGTAAGACCTTAACGGCTCATTTCATGGAAAGAAATGAAGATGCTCCTATCGTTACTGATGCCAAAGGCAATGATATTGCTGATACTACGTTAAACGACAATGAAACAGTACCTTACGGTGACAACGTTGAAGATTATTTAGCGCGTGAAGTTACGCCTCATGTACCAGATGCTTTTATCGATTATTCAGTACGAGATGAAAAAGATGGTGAGGTTGGTATTGTAGGTTATGAAATTAACTTTAACCGTTACTTTTACAAATACGTACCTCCTCGCTCATTAACTGACATTGATACTGATTTGAAAGCAAGTGAATCTCGTATTCAAGCCCTGCTTCAGGAGGTAGCTGAATGATGAAAGCTTATCCTGAATATAAAGACTCTGGTGTTGAATGGGTAGGACAAATTCCTATGGAATGGAATGTAGTTCCACTCCATACTGTTTGCTCAGAATCAAAATTATCTAATAAGGGAATGATTGAGGAAAATCTAGTTTCACTAAGTTATGGAAAAATAATAAGAAAGGATATTCAAGCTCTTGGAGGTATGCTTCCTGATTCATTTGAAACATATCAAATTGTAAATAAAAACAATATTATTTTTAGAGGAATGGATCTTCAAAATGACAAACGTAGTCTTAGATCTGCTATTTGTAGAGAGAGAGGAATAATTACTTCAGCATATATTGCTTTGATACCTGAAGAAATCATCCCTGAATTTCTTAGCTATATTATGAGATCATATGACCATACCAAAGTTTTTTATAACCTTGGAAGCGGAATGCGTCAATCTTTGAAGTTTGAAGAGTTAAAGCGTTTGCCATTAATACTTCCACCGAGAGAACTACAACTAAAAATTGTTGAATTCCTTGATGATGAAATATACCGAATCGACAACCTTATCTCTGAAAAAGAAAACTTCATTAAACTACTATCAGAAAAGCGCCAAGCGTTGATTAGTCATATTGTGACCAAAGGTTTGAATCCAAATATGGAGATGAAATACTCTGGTGTTGAGTGGATTGGGGAAATCCCTGAACACTGGGAAGCGATAAAGCTAAAGTTTCTTTGTGATCTTCAAACAGGCAGCAAAAATACTGAAGATGCTATTGATGAAGGTAAGCATGATTTTTTTGTTAGGTCTCAAAAGATAAAGAAAATAAATTCGTACTCTGCTGATTGTGAAGCTGTTCTTACTGCTGGTGATGGTGCAGGAGTAGGAAAGGTTTATCATTATGTAAATGGTAAGTTTGATTATCATCAAAGAGTTTACATGATGAATAATTTTAAAAAGGTGATAGGAAAGTGGTTTTATAGATATCTATCGTCAATGTTTTATAAGGTCGCAATGGATGGTGGGGCTAAGTCAACAGTAGATTCACTAAGAATGCCTACTTTTATGAATTTTATGGTTTGCGTTCCCCCTATTGATGAACAGAAAAAAATAATTACTTACTTAGATAAATCTGCAAAAAATATTGAGTCTTTAGAACGAGAGACATTGAACTCTATAGAGCTACTAAAAGAACACCGAATCGCCTTAATCAGCGCAGCAGTAACAGGGAAAATTGATGTCAGGGAGGAAGTGTAATGGCTAGTCATCATGAAGTGCATTTAGAAGAGTATGTTGTTAAAAAACTAGTCGAGAATGGCTGGGTTGAAGGCAAAGCTGATAAATACGATAAGCAGCGTTGTTTATATCCTGAAGATACTATTGCCTGGATTAAATCTACTCAATCGGAAGTGTTTGATAAGCTTACAAAGCATAATGGCGATGATACTGAACGAATCATTCTTAATAGATTAGAGAAAGAATTGTCCGCAAAATCAGGCGGTACAATGGCTATTATTCGAAACGGATTTAAGATCACTGGTGCTGGTAATATCATCATGAGTAAAAAAGCTCCTGAAGATGATCGAAATCCAGAAGAAGTTAGAAAGTATAAGTCGAATATTTTGAGGGTCGTAAGACAACTAAAATATAATCCATCAAGAGAATTTTCTATTGATTTGGTTTTCTTTATTAACGGCATACCTGTATCAACAGTAGAGCTAAAAACAGATTTCACTCAATCAATTGAAGATGCTGTTGAGCAGTATAAAAAAGACAGAAAGCCAGTACAGCATGGCAGAAAAGAGCCGCTGTTAACCGTTAAACGTGGAGCTGTTGTTCATTTTGCTATGTCAGATAGTCAAATACGAATGGCTACAGAATTAAAAGGTGATTCAACTTACTTCTTACCATTTAATCAGGGGAACGATGGCACTGTTCCAAATAAAAAAGTTTCTGAGAATGTCAGTGATAATGGCGAATACCCGGTGGCATATTTTTGGGAAGAAGTTTGCCAATGGGATAATTGGTTAAGAATTTTTCATAGCTTTGTTTACACTGAAACATCAGATAAAACAGATAAGCTTGGTAAACCATATAAAGCCAAAACGCTTATATTCCCAAGGTATCATCAGTTCAAAGCCGTAAATAAGATGATTGCCGATGCTAAAGATAAAGGTCCTGGGCAACAGTACCTGTGTGAGCATAGTGCTGGTTCCGGTAAAACGAGTACCATTGCATGGACAGCTCATGATTTAACTAAGCTTCGTTATCCAAACGGTAAATCTTATTTTAACTCTGTCATTATCGTAACGGATAGAACGGTATTAGATTCCCAGTTGCAAGATGCTGTTCAGCAACTCGATCACCAATATGGGATGATAAAAGCAATAGATAGAGAGCAAAGTAGCTTACCCAAAAGTAAGCAACTATCGAAAGCACTTATAGAAGGTGCTCCGATTATTGTTGTTACTATTCAAACATTCCCATTTGCTATGGAAGCTATTCTTACTGAGAAATCATTAAATGATAGGAATTTCGCTGTTATTATCGATGAGGCTCATACCTCTCAAACTGGTAGCACAGCTCAAGGACTTCGTGCGGCATTGTCACTAGACTCTAAAACTAAATTAGAAGAAATGTCTGTTGAAGAGCTTTTACTAGAAGTTCAGAAGTCTCGTGTTAAACCCGCTAATGTTAGTCATTTCGCTTTTACAGCAACGCCTAAACATAACACTATGACGTTGTTCGGTAGGCCGAAAGATCCAACACAGCCATCATCAAAAGAAAATCCTCCAGTTCCGTTTCATAAATACACCCAAAGACAGGCTATTGAAGAAGGGTTTATTCTGGATGTTTTGAAAAACTATATTAGCTATGAAACTGCCTACAAGATAGGTAGTCAAATAGACTTAAAAGATAAAAAAGTTGATATCAAAGAAGCTAAACGTTCTATTGCACAGTGGAAAAGCTTACACCCAACTAATATCACCAATAAAGTTAAAGTCATTATGGAGCACTTCAGGAAAAATGTTGAAGGGCTACTCGATGGTGAAGCGAAGGCTATGGTTGTCACCAGTAGAAGAAATGTAGCGGTAAAATATAAGCTCGCATTTGATAAATATATCGAGGATAACAAACTTCATGGTGTGAAATCATTAGTGGCATTTTCGGGTAAAGTGCTTGGTAAAGATTGCGGAAAAAGTGATGATTTTTATATTGATGCTGAAAAAGAATATACAGAATCAAACTTAAATCCTGATGTGGGTAATCAAGATTTAAGACACGTTTTTAATCAGCAAGAATTCAAAATAATGATTGTGGCCAATAAATTTCAAACTGGCTTCAACCAGCCTAAATTGGTGGCTATGTATATCGATAAAAAAATAGGTGATGTTGATGCTGTTCAAACGTTATCTCGTTTGAATCGAACATATCCTGGTAAAGATACGACTTTTGTTCTCGATTTTATCAATGATCCTAAAGATATACTTAAAGCGTTTAAAAAATATGATGAAGGTGCTGTATTAGAAGATGTTCAAGACTTAGATGTTGTGTATGACAGTAAAAATGTTTTGGATGAATTGCATATATATAACACCCAAGATTTAGAAAAATTTAAAGGTGTAAATGCAATTGCGATATTACAAAGTAGTAAAGCGAGCAATGTTAAGCATGAAGAGCTACATAAAAAACTATACTCCGCCACTCAAAGGCCAACAGATGTTTATAACACTAAATTGGCTGACTTAGTTGAATCAATTAAATCTTGGGATGAATCAATAGATAAGGCTGATAAAGCTAATGATCAAAAAGCTAAAGAAATGGCAGAGGCTCATCGTAATGAGTTATCAATAAACCTTGAAGAGTTAAAAGGCTTTAAATCAGGCTTAAGTAAGTTTGTTAGTGTTTATACCTATATTGCTCAACTTATTGAATTAAGAGACCCAGAGCTAGAAAACTTCGCTGCATTTGCGAAGTTGCTTGCCAAACGCCTAGATGGTGTTTCTGTTGAGCGAGTTGATTTATCTGGGCTTGTTTTAAGCGGTTACGCTATTAAAGAAAACAAAGAGCAAATTGAAGCTGAAGGCGACACTTTAAAACCTCTTAGTGCTGGAGGCTTAACACCTCAGGAAAGAGAAAAAGAGTTCTTAGAAGAAATCCTTAAACAGCTAAACGAAGTATTCGGAGAGTTTGGTGATGATACTCTTAAAAAGAATTTTACCTCGGAAATACTCATTAAAATTAGTGAAGATGAAATTGTTTCAGAACAAATTAATAAGAACACTAAAGAGCAGGCTATGGAGGGTGACTTACGAAATTTAGTTGAAGAAGCTCTTATTAGTTCTAGAGGAATAAGAGATAAAATGACCAAAATGTTATTAGGTGATGAGCAAAATATGGAGCGATTCCTTGGGTTGCTTATCGATGGACATAAAAAAGATATAGTAAACAAGTTAAACATACTGTAGAACTTAAGCTTATTATGTACCTACATTTGTAGGTGCATAATACTAGAGGGTATGGTTTTTATTTAATAAATGTTGCTTGATTAAGTAACGTTAAAAGGAGCATTAATGTTTATATTAAAATCGGCAACAATTAATAAGTATAAAAGCTATACAAGTGAACAATCCATTCAAATTGAAAGTGATGTTACTACCTTGGTTGGGAAAAATGAAAGTGGTAAAACTGCTTTTCTTGAATCTTTGGCAAAATTAAATTATTTCACTGAAGATGATGATTTCAAATTTAATTCTGTTCATGATTATCCTCGAAGTGAACTTAAGAAGTTTAAAAGGTCAGAGGAAGATATCTCGCCAATTGTTTGTACTTTCTTGTTGGACGAAGACACTATTGAACTGATAAGGGAAGATCTTGGCGAAGGTGTTCTAACCACAGATACTTTTAAAGTTTCTAGTGGATATACTGATGGTCGAGGGTGGTATTACTTAAACTCAAATGAGAAAAAATACTTAGAATATATAATATCAAAGCTTGAGTGTAATGAAGCTACTAGCAGTAAGCTACTTGAACTAGGTGATGTAAAGTCCGTTATTGAATATGACTATGATGCTGATGAGGATAATGAAGAGTTTAAAGCTGTTGTTGAACACATAACAACAAACCTTGTCGCTCAAGGTTTTGACTGGAAAGATCATCGAGTAGATGCATACATTACTCAAAAATACATTGAGCCTAAATTACCTCGCTTTTGGTACTTTGATGAATACCATGAACTGCCATCAAGAGTTAGTATTGAGGCTGTAAATAATGGCCAGGTAACAGGTGAATTAACTAAGCCGCAACTTGATACAGCCAAAGCCCTTTTTGAATTGGCAATGATTAATATAGAAGAACTCAATAGCTCTACAGACTTTGAATCTTTTATTGCTGAGCTGGAATCAACCTCAAATGAAATAACAGATACAATTTTTGAATACTGGTCTACTAATGCTAATTTAGCAATTGAGTTCAAAATTGAACATGTTCATAGGGGTAATCAGCAACCAGAAAAAATTCTGGATATACGAGTGAAAAACAATAGGCACCGTATAACGTTACCACTAAAAAATCGTAGCAAAGGCTTTAATTGGTTTTTCTCATTTATTGTTTGGTTTAGCAGAATACAAGATGATAAGGATAATAACTTTATACTTTTACTCGATGAACCTGGATTAAATCTTCATGCCTCTGCACAAGGGGATTTATTGCGGTTCATTAATGATTTATCTAGTAATTATCAAGTTATCTATTCGACACATTCACCATTTATGGTGGAGTCCGATCATCTTAATCGTGTACGAACTGTTTATGATTCTGATGAAGGAAGTATCATTTCTGATGCTATCCAGGAGAAAGATCCAGACACATTATTTCCACTGCAAGCGGCATTAGGTTATCACATTGCGCAAAACCTCTTTGTGTCTAAAAATAACCTTCTAGTTGAAGGTCCAGCAGATTTAAATTATTTAACGTACATGTCTAATGTTTTGGAAAGTTCTGGTAGAGAAGGGCTAAAAGATGACATTACTATTGTGCCAGTTGGTGGTTTAGATAAAGTAACTTCGTTTATTTCACTACTTCGTGGTTCAAAGTTGAATATTGTTTGTCTACTAGATTCGTTTAATAACGATAAGGGCGCACAAAGATTAGATAATTTAGTTCAATCAAAAATTATTAAGAATAAGAATGTTCGTTTCTTCGATGAATTTGCTGGAGAGGATTACGAAAAAGCTGATATTGAAGATATGTTTTCACCAGAGGAATATCTTAAAGTATTTGCTCATGCTTTTCCTGAGCATAAGGGAGTTGTTGCTTCAGATCTTATCGACAAAAATATTCCAATCATTGCGAAGCTAAATAAGTTTTTAAAAGCTCAACGTTTTAATCATTATAAACCTTCCAATTCAATGTTAATAATGGGGTTGAAACATAGTGATTTTTCAAAGGAAACACTGGATCACTTTGAATTTATGTTTAAAGAAATTAATAAACTGTTTTAAGTCTAAAATAAAGTTATTTGTGCCTACATATGTGGGTACAAATGGTTTTTGATAGGTACTCATTAAAGGGCTAACTATTACAATCTGCCCTAGTTGTTCATTTAAGTATAATACGCAATCCAAATTTAATATCTTATGTAAAAGCTAGCGAATAGATATATGCATTCGCTAAACTATTACAATCCGCCCTAGTTAATATTTACATTAACTATTACAAATCACCCTAGTATAATATTAGCCAGTAAAGAGTTCTTTAATCTAATTTTGGAATATAAAAAGGAGCATACGCTCCTTTAAGCACAGTATCATTTTTAATTAATCATCGATATTATCTGGTTTATTGTGATTAGGGTTATTTCTGGCATATTCAACACCATCCACCTTAACTACATGTGTATCAGGGTGTTTACCTTGTTTCACCTCTTTTACCATTTTAGAGCGAGAAACATTACCTCTTCCTTTTATTGTGTACGATTTATTACTTCCATTCTTACCGTCTGCATTACCATTTATACTGGAACCTTTAGCCATTTTCCGTACCTCAAATTGAAATTTAATTTATCGTGCCAAGAAATTGCAGTGCAACCTACAACTCACCTCCTTAACACCTAAATATTTTATCATGTTTATTTATACAGTTTTCATTGGAAGTTATGGCTATGCCTACTTCAATATTAGTTAACTTTACTCTCTATTAGTATTGTACGTAATTGAACAATTAAGTACACACAAAGGTGTGTACTTTTTGTTGGGTGTTAAAAATTAAGATATTAAAAAATACTTATAAAACAATAAGGTACTCGTTGTGTGGTAAAGCTAGGGTGATTTGTAATATTAACAACTTTAACTAGGGCGAATTGTAATAGTTGGGGTGATTTGCTTGATCTCTATGGGGCTTTCATATAAAGATCTATAAATGATCAATATAGCGATCAAATGAATAAATAATAAAAGGTAAATTTATAAGAAAAATATCAAAGAATAGATAGCAAAAAACCGAAGCGCCAACTTCGGTTTTTCGGGAGTCTAGAAGAATCCCCAGACAAATATTTTGCATTTCTGAGTGCAAATTCATAGTAGCTCGAAATAAGTATTATTTCAAGTTAGCAGGATTATTTTGTCTTAAATTAATTCTTCCTAACCCCCCCAAAAGCCACAGTGCTGCCTAGGCCATCAAGGTATATCAGTAAATCTGATAACTAATTTCTTCGATATTTCTATGTTAATTAATATGGGGATATTTGTGCTAAAAGCATTTTTAAAGGTTAGATGTATCTAAATACATCTTTGGGTGATAGTACCCGGTGCCTTAGTGTAGAACATAGAACAATGAATCAGGTGAAGAGAACTTCACTTGAGTTTGATTCGTGGCTACCAGCTTTGTATACAGAAATAGATACAAGTGAATTCTGTGATCTCCTAGGGATTGGCAGCGAACTTTATCATCGCCAATTAAATCATAAATCGTTTGACCATGATGAAAGTGGAAAACTTGTTGATCCGGCTTTAATTGGAAACCCTGCTGTTAATACAAGAAAAAAACTTACCTCTGTTTCTGAATATATGAGTAAGCATGAGCAGACTGAAATATACTTCTCTGTGAATGAAATTCAGGATTGGCGACAAAATAATTCAACTCGTGCATGGCGAGTAATGCACACAGAGGTTGATGTTAAATATAAAAAATCACCAGAGCGTGCTTCTGAAGTTTTGGAACAAGTGCTCCAATCAATAGAAGACTCTCCATTGCCTTACCCCTCTGTTGTTGTTTCAAGCGGTTCTGGAGGTTGGCATTTATATTGGTTGGTAGCGGAAGATAATCGTTTGTATCGTCATCCGACAGATAATAGGTTGGGTGGTACTGCGCTTATAGATGATATGCGTGATGCCCAAAAAATGTTGTACGAAACACTAGAACATTTCCGGGCTAGATGGGATAACAAGCAACAGAAAATGTCCAAGAGATTAAGCAATTGGAAGATTGATGAAGTACCAACAAAAATTATCAGTCAGCCGATGCGCTTACCCGGTTCATTTCGAACAATTAACAATGAACAAGTTCAATGTCGTGCGTTTGCTTTGTCGGAGCCAAAACCATTTAAATCTTCTGTTATAGCTAAAGACATAAAGCATGATGTTTTTGAATGGTTCGATAAAAAGATATTAACTAAGCCAGTTGTAAATGACTATTGGACCATTGCTCCATTTTCACAATGGATGAAGTTCAACCCTCGATGTTCTAAGCCTGTAGACAATATTAGCCTTGATGAAATAATTAATAAAAAGCTACAAGTTAAAAAGCAAAAAGCCAAGAAAAAAAGTGTGGCCACAGTAACTAAAATCAAGTCAAATACTAATGTAAATGTTCCTGGTAATCGTGCTGGTATAGTAACGCCATTACGTCCATCGAGAGTTCAAGCTCATATAGATACTGTTAAATTAATTAGGCAAAAACTTTATAGTTCTCCGGCTGCAAAAGGCACTAGGGATTTATTGTGCTTTCATCTATTTAACAGTTTTCATATATCATATGGATGCCCTAAATTAGCGCTTAACGCTGTTTTGGAGCTTAGAGATAATATTGGTTTAACTATCGATCAGATAAAAAGCTACACATCTACAGCTCGTGTTAAGAGATATTATTATGCTGCATTTAACTTAAATGCGATATTAAACAGCATAGGTATCGACACATCGAAGAGTGAGGCATTATCTAATGCTAAGCCACCAATGCATAAAGAAGTAGCGTCAGGTGAAGAACTATCAGCATTACGAGCTGCTGCGGCTAATCGCTCACATAAGAGTAGAACAGACAACACAGTTAAGAAGGTTGTCGATATTGTTATGCATATTCATAAGAAGCTTAACGTAGCCCTGGAGGACATCACAGGTTATCAGGTAAGCAAGTGTACAGATGGACTTAATAATGTATCTAAGACTACTGCCTATAAGTATATTGATAAGGCTATTAGTTTGGTTCGTAACTTGGGGAATAAGAAGGTTGTTAATGGTTTAGTTAGCAAAACTACTATAGCGCGGCCCCCTAGCTTTAATCCTTTAAGTAATAAAATATCTAATCTTAATGGTAAGTTTATAGATCTATTCTCTAATGATGAGTCTAAACAATATGAAATACCTATATAGATCATCATAAATTGTCATATTTGCGTAAAAAGGATGAAGCTACGTGAAATCTATAATGCTTTTGTAGGTAAGTAGGTCCAGATTTTAAATAAGAGAATAGAAAAAAGTTATTATTATTGTTTTGTGCGTAAATGTAGAATTAGTGTTGGTAACTTCGTGGTCATCTTGTCTGTCCACAAGTTATCAATGCGGTGACGAATGAGCTTGCGAAAGAGGAAAATTCACATTTTCCACAATAGTTATTTTTGGTGTGTCGTTTTTATTTATATGCGAACACAAAATCATATTTAAAGTGTTCGTTCTATTCCATATAGGATTAAAATAATAAATTGGTTATTTGGGGTTTTGTGCCCATCCCCTCGAAATGAACCTTAAGGTTATTTATTGGCCATTCATAAGTTATGATGGTGTAAAATAACTATAAAGGTCAATTATCATCACTAACCCAACCACTAAACGTATTCAAATACTTACATCGTCTGAAATAAACGAACTTTACGCTTATTTGAGTGTTAGTTTTTCATCTAAAAATTTTAACGCCTCAAGTTTATTTAAATGTTGAGATCTTTTATTAACACTCTTAACAATGATACCAGTATGAATATGTTTTATTTCAACGCCAAATTCTACCTGTCCTGGCTTGGACAGAGGAGTCTGTATTATTGATATTTCAATTTCATCTTCATTCATAAAATTATTTTTTCTGATTTTTCTCTAGTTGAGCAATTAACTTCTCATTATTGGCAATTGTACTTTCATGCATATTAATCGCTTTAGCATGATTCTTAGCTTGCTCTTCCAATTCAGTTGTCAGCTTACTATTAATGGTGATTTGTTTAGATGAATTATCTTTTTCTTCTGAAAGCTTCGTATTAACGGCAGAGAGTTCGCTTCTAATTGATTCGACTTCCGATTGAAGCTTACTATTGGCCTTAGATAAATCATCAAGCTGTTTAGTTGCTTTGTCTTGCTGTGATTGTAGGTTGATAATTAGCTCTTTGTTACCATCGATTTTCGAATCTTTACCAGCAATATCTTTATTAAGATTAGCAATGTTTGAATTCAATTCTTTGTTATCTGAAACCAATTGATCGTTTTGGGCCTTAATATCATTAACACGTTCAAGATTGTTTTCTGATTTAAGTTCAGCTTTAGCTAAATTGGTACGAATTGATTCATTTTGTGTTGTTAGCTTCTTGTTTTCATCAAGAGCTGCGGCTAGCTGTTGACGGAGTTCCTCAACAATTACTTCATTTGCTTTTTGTTCTTTCGCTAAGTCAGCTTCAAAACCTTTTTTTGTATCAGCTAATTCAGTTTTAAGTTCAGTTATTTGCTTTTCTTGCTGCTCAACAACTGCTTCCTGTTTATAAAATCTATCTTCAGATTTTTTTAGGTCGGCAATAGCGTGATCACATTGTTCGTCAGCAGTTTGGGCTAGATCTTTATAGCGCTGCTCAGCTTCAACGCCAAATCGAGTAATCTCTTCCATGAATGATTTTGTAAATGATGGAGAAAATCCCAATCGGTCATAGAGGGATTGCTGGTTCGCATCAACTTCTTGCTTCCAATTTTTGAAGTATGTATGAATCGTTGATGTGCTGCTTACATCTGGCATTTCAGCTAATACAATACGAACACTAAGCTTCTCACCTTTACTATAAAGATCATTGCAAATGTCATTAACTCTTTCTTGCATTGGTTTGCTTGTAGCTGCCTGATTCATCTTAAATTCTCCATTAATACATCTGATTAGTATTATAGTATATTTTCAAGATAAAACAAACGAACAGTAAAACAGAACGAACAGTGTTCGATTGTTCGGTGGTGTGTAATTTTAGGCAGTGTGTTTTTAGGATTAGCTTGTTGTGGGTACTCTTGTGTGTACAATGTAATTTAATTATGACAATTAATCAAACGTTTAATTTGCAATGGAAATGTTTACATATTTGATTGCTATGAATTTACAAGCTATTCTATATATGTATTAGCTTATAAAGGATAATAATAATGCCATATACAATTGAACATTATGAAGCAGATGCTGAAAAGCTTTTAAGGGATAGGCTTGCCGAATTAAAAGAAAGGGGGTTTGGAACCCCGGTTGAACCAGCCTTTAATGAAGGTTCTCCATTTGATCCATCATATGCCGCTAAGTGGTCTGCATTAACAAGAAAACTTAAGGCAGGTTTTCTTATTGGTGAACTAATAACATTTGCGAATGATTATGAATTGGATATGACACCAACATTGGCTATGAGAATTTGTAAAGGCTGGGTTGGTCGTAGTGTATCTAATAGAGAGTTAATTAAAATATTTGGCTCCGAAAATAGAGATGCATCAGAGAAAAGTGCAGATTGGCCACGGCTGGATGAGTTGATTGATATTGATAAAGTAAGAATAATGAATGAGTATGATAAGTGCAGTTTTTTATGCAAAGAAGCTAAAGAGCGAGTTTGGAAGAAAATATCCAAGAAATGATATTTTATACCAATATGAATAAAACAAGCTATTAGATATATGTATTAGCTTGTTTTGTTATTCTAATATGGAAATATAAGGTTATGGGTTTAAAATTAGACCAGACATATACAGTCAAATGTCATGACATAATTATCTCTAAATATGGCATAAGAGATGATCAATTATTAATTAAAATTCATACTCATGAAGAGTTGATGATTAACAATGTAAGGTCACAAGAAATAGTAAAGTTGTCAGATGTTCAATCAAGAGGGTTAATATCGGCCCTTAAGAAAGAAGATTTTAAGTTATTCATTAATGAGCTACAAAAAAGGTTAAATGATGGTACTTATGAGCAGAAAAAAGATGATGAGATAAAAGAGTTTATTGTAGAGAGTTATAGGCTAGAGCAAATAAAATACTCTCAACCCAATAGTGATAATCATGAAGTTAAAGATCACTCAAACTCATATACTGGATTAACTGATATGGCTATACCTAATACTGAGTTTTGGAATAGGTGATTTAATTCTCTGATTCATCTTGAGCATTTAGTTGTTCCCAAAAAACTTTCCCATCAACTAAGTCATCCTCATCAATATTTTCAAAGCGAGATTTAACTAATTCCATTTTTTGCTTTTCTGTTAGATTTTCTTGTTCTGTCATAAGTTTGACTCCAAATTAATTTGGCTTTTTATAAACGATAATGGTTTTCTAGTGTCTATATTAAATTCTTTCGCTTTATTATGAATTTTATCTCTGGCCTTTAACCACCTAATCATTGTTGCTCTACTGCATTGTAATTCTTTGGCTAAAGCACTTTTGTTTAGATTGTCATTTAATGAGCGAATAATATAATTTTCATGTTCATCTAGTTTGCTCTTAATAAGCAATCCTTCGGGCCTACCATTAGATAATCCTGCATCTTTTCTTCGTACTATTGCAGCTTTAGCGCGTTCAGACCTTTTTACTGCTTCTTGTCTAGCAACGTAACTTCCAGCAACAGTAGTAAATAATACTTCTGCGTTTTCTGCATTTTCTGGTGTTATGCATTGATCAGAGTAAGTTAAATGTAATTCTGCTTGTTTGGCATCTGTTATTTCGTGGATCAGGCCAATAATTGAGAAAGGCTTATTTCTACCTAATCTGCTTATCTCGGTGCAGATAATTTTATCACCTGGCTCTAATTTAGATATTAGATTGGATATTTCTCTTGTAGCTGCTTCCGTTCTACTACCACTAACATGCTCTTCTACCCAATGGTTAATAATTAGACCGTTGTCAGTGGCATAGTTAGATATAGAATTCTCTTGGGTTGAAGAATCCTGTTTGTACTTGTCACTAATGCGAATATAAGCGTAAATTTGAGCCAAAATAACACCTGTATCATCTAGGGTTAATGTTTATTGTTAAACGATACACTTGTTGTGGTGATCGGTCAATTTTAATGTGTTGCATGTAGGGTTCACTCTAGGCGAAGTGATTTTCTTAGTTTTATTGATGTGCGACTGCTAAGCAATTCTCTTTTTGTAACTACCGCCTTACATGTTGAATTATTATGTGATCTGCCGTCATCAGATGAATAACCTTTCAATAGAAAGATATTACTCCGTAAGGTTTTAAGATTTATGTTGTCAAAAATCATAGAAAATGGAGGCTCATATTTATGTATGTCATTAAAATCTATCTCGATAGTCTCACTATTTGTTAACATAGCAAAAGTAGAAAAATATTCATGATCTTTTGAATCGCTATATATTGTTATTTCACCCTCGTAACCAGCTCCTATTTTAGAATGATTTTCTGAACATCTTGCTTTTACATGTATCTTTCCTGCTTCAAATATTGTGCTTTTGTTTTTTCCTTTATTGCTTCCAATACTAGAAAATAAAAAAGAATAAAAAATAATAGATAATGCTATTAACAAGGGCCAAAAAATATATTCTTTAATCTTCATTTGAAACTCGCACTCTTTCTTCCTGTGCGCCCAATTGCTTTATTCTGATAAATAGGTAATAAATTCCCGAAACAAATAAAAAAGGTAGGGGAACGTAGCTAGCAGTTGTTATTAGTCCAACAAAAGAACAAATACAGATAATTTTGGGTGTTTTTGCTAATTCATCTTCACTTTTGGTATTTGTAAAAGGTAATTTATTTTTGCTTAATAAAGATAATTTAGAATACCTATAAGAAATTATTAATCTAATTATAGAAAATACGCATACCATAATAATGCCAGTTTGAAGTGCTTCCCTTTCTTTAAATTCTCCAGAGGCCACAAACATTCCAATGAGCATTATTACAAAAGCTAATATTATATTTCTGTAGGGTGATGGTAATCTCTTATCATTGAAGTCAATTGCAGGTTTTTTCATTTTTATTATTCTTATTGTTGATTAAAGTTAAAGTGTATACCTTTGTGTGTACAAAATCAATTTTTTAAGCTATCTTTAGTATGAAAAATAACTTTTCACAAACATTCACAAGAACTAACTGTTTGTATCTACTTTTGTGTATACAGTGTTAGGTGGTGATACCTTTGTGTATTGAACTCAATAATAAAAATAATAAAGAGAAAGAAAATGAAAAAAATAATATTAGCAGCGATAGCTGCATTAATTCTTAGCGGTTGTCAGTCAGCAGGTTTTATTATGCCTGGAGATATTACGGTTGATAAATCTGAATTTGATGGTGTTTCTCAAATAAAGTCTGTACCTGCATGGGTATATAAAGGAGATGGAAGTTATTCTAATATTGCATTCGGCTATAGATGGGTTTCAAGTTCACCTGAATATATTTTGATAAAAGCTAGGCTTACCAATCAAACAGTATCAATAGACAGTAATCATGGACTTCAATTTAATATTGATGGAAGAATAGTAAAGTTATCTACAAATCAAACTTATACAGATTTCAATAAATATACAGGGCAGTATTCGGTACAGCATTCAACCAAAGAGTTCCCTGTAAAACTTTCATTTGCCCAAAAGTTAATAGATTCTAAATCAGTCAAAGTGAAAATGCTTTCTGCTGACGGTTATCTAGATGGAGATTTTAAAGTAGATAATTCTAGTTCAGCTATTGAAAGCTTAAAAAACTTTATTGACAAGGTTAATGATTTTTAAAGTTAATTTAGGTCTTTATTTATTAGTTATCTTAGATATAATGTAAATACACATGTATGTACAAAATGGATAATAATAAATGGCTAAAATAGCATGTTTCGCCAATAGCAAAGGTGGTGTAGGTAAAACTACAAGTTGTCTTGCTGTTGGCACCTGTCTAGCAGATTTAGGCTATAAGACCCTTCTTATAGACTTGGACCACCAAGGTAATTTAAGTGACGATGTTGGTCGTGGTGATGAAGACTACACTATTACTGACTTATTCGAAGATCCTAAGTTTGATATCAATAAATTAATCTACCCTGCATTAAATAAAGAAAATGAAATAGCTAACCTGGATGTTATCCCGGCTGATATTACATTGGCTACTGAAGCACGAGCTGCTGAACGTTACCGACATAGACTACAGATTTTGTCCGATGGGCTGAAGCCCATTAAGTCTCTATATGATTTCATTCTTATTGACCTCCGCCCTGCAATTGATCTAAGTATCGAAAATGCACTTCTTATTACCGATGTTGTTATTGTTCCCGTTGATATGGATAGAAGGGCCACAAAAGGCATATCTGATTTATTCGAAGTTATCGCGGAAATTAAACGCGATGATAAATTCGATTACATGCTGGTTAAAACAAAAATTGATGCTCGCAATAAAATCATGTTGAAAGCAACTGAAGATAGAATTGCTGATATGAATTTAACAGTTAGTAAAACAGTGATCCGCACTAGCGAAGATTTCAAAAAAGCTACTGAAGAAAAAATGCCTATTTGTTATTACGCAAAAAATTCT
>NZ_BAABWW010000015.1:0-60135 GCF_040362795.1 Thalassotalea sp. SU-HH00458 | reverse complement strand
GAGGCCTAGGACACCGCCCTTTCACGGCGGTAACAGGGGTTCGAATCCCCTTAGGGATGCCACTTTTCAAGTACAAAAAAGCCGACATAATGTCGGCTTTTTTGTTGCTATTTTTTAGGTTTCGCAACCCCCCGTAAAGCGCTTTACTATTTTAAGGCTTAAATAGTAAAGCGAATATGAATCTTGGGTAAAATGACGACTTAATTCGGTAATTGTCCTTTAACTAAATTAATACTTTCTTCAGCAAAACCTACACCCGCTTCGCTATAAAAGTTAAATACTTTATCTACACCAAACTTTTCTAAGGCTTCTCTTTCATCATCGTATCGCGCGATAGCGGCTATCTTACCCTTAAACTTAGCATGTTGGAGTTGAGAGGTGATATTCATGATGTCTTGGACCGAAGGCAGGGCAAGTAACACTAATTTGATTTGATCTAAGTCGATATTTTCCCAAAAGTCGGCGTCTTCAGCGTCTCCTTGATATGCACGAATATTCATATCATGTAATAAAGCAAGTTTAGTTTTATCGGTATCTAATCCCCAGGCTTGATTGGGGGTTTGCATTTCAAGGGCTTTATAAGCCCCCATACCAACTCGCCCCATACCAATAATAACGACCGGTGCGTCACATGGTTGAACAAAGCTATCTTCGGGTAATTTCTTTGGATGCTGAAAACGATTGAATAAAGATTTATATTGCGCATAAAAGTCATGAGCATAATTATATAACACATTGGTAATGACAAAAGAGATCGAAACGGCTAATGATAATATCACTAACCATTCTTTATCTAACCAGTTAGATTTTGTACTAATTGCCGCGACAATCAAACCAAATTCACTAAAGTTAGTTAACGCTAAAGCGCTTAAAAATGAAGTTCTAGCCCTCAATCTAAAGCGGTTAAATAAATAGAAGAATAATAGGAATTTAAACGGCAGCATTAGGGTGAGTAATATGGCAATACCTAACATTTCCCACGTGGGTAACGCAGCAAAACCTATCGATAAAAAGAAGCCAATAAGAAAAATGTCTTTAAAACTCAATAATGATTTATTAATCTCGGTTGCTTTACTATGACTAGCTAAATACATACCTGCTAATAAAGCGCCTAAATCACCCTTTACACTGACTAGTTCGAATAACTCGTATGCTCCGAATGCTAAGAAAAAGCCCATCAGCGGGATTAATTCACCATGGCCGACTTTATCAATTAGTTTAGAGAAAAGTGGTTTTAAGGGAATTAATAGTAATAAGAGAACAGCCCACACCGATGGTATTTTACCCGTTGCAGCGACAAGAAAAATCACCGCAAAAATATCTTGCATGACAAGAATACCCACGGCAAGTTTACCGTGGCGTGTTTTCATTTCACCATGATCTTCTAATAATTTGACCACGCAAACCGTGCTACTAAACGATAATGCGAAAATGATTAGTCCAGCTGATTGATAGGTGATTGACGAAATAAATGGGATGCTAGCAAAGGCTAACCCTTTTAAAAATAAGCAACCAGCAATTAGCCAAATCAGTGAATGGGAAATACTACCTGCCCACACTTCTTTTTTCGCTAAATCAGATATATTTAATTTTAAGCCAATGGTGAATAACATTAATGTGATACCGATATTGGCAAGTTCTAGCACTAAGTTGTCGGCTTGAAAACCTAAAAAGTTCAAAATAAAACCAGCTAACAAATAACCAATAGAAGGGGGTAAACTGGCTAGTTTTGCAATAAATCCGCAAGCGAAAGCAAATAAAATCCAAATAAATTCCATGAGTGTTTTATACCTATTCCATTAAATGAGTTAATTGTTTTTCAACATAAGTAGCAATGATAGGTTGCGCTTTAATATTGGGATGAATGCCATCTTGTTGCATTAAATCAGGATCTAATGCCACTTGTTCCATAAAAAAAGGTAACAAAGTGCTATTCGTTTCTTCAGCTACCTCATCAAACACTGCTTCAAACATTTTTAAATATCTTGTGCCATAATTTGGCGTGATTTTAATTTTCATTAAACTAACGGGAATAGCTTTTTGTTTCGCTATGTTTATCATTTGTAACAAATTTTTTTTGATTGATTTAGGGGGGTAACCGCGTAAACCATCATTACCGCCTAACTCAATGATCAAATGGTCAACTTTATTCTCTTTCAATACCCCTTCAAGCCGAGATAAACCGCCGGCTGTGGTTTCACCACTGACACTGGCATTAATAATTTTGTAAGGTAATTTTTTAGCCATTAATCGTTCGTTTAATAGATGCACCCAGCCTTGTTTTTCTTCCATTCCATAGCCTGCACTGACACTATCTCCTAATAATAAGATAGAACTAGTTGCCCAACTGGTGGTCATTAAGGTTAAATAGCCAAAAAGAAATAAAGCAATAGATGAGTATTTTTTCATGAAGGTCCAATCCGAATTAAAAGCCGAAAGCATATTAAAAGTTAGTTCTCTTACCAAATCAGTACAGTTAGAAGGTAAAACCTTAGCGTTATTACAGCCGACTAATTTAATGGTAAACAATGGTGAAACCATCGCGATTGTTGGCTCATCAGGCTCAGGAAAAACCACCTTGTTATCCATTTTAGCCGGGCTTGATTTACCAACGTCTGGAGAAGTTTATCTTAAAAACCATGCATTACACCAGCTTAATGAAGAACAACGTAGTCAAGTTCGTGCAAATCATGTTGGTTTTATCTTTCAACAATTCTTATTAATAAATAGTTTAACGGCTCTTGAAAATGTGATGCTGCCTGCTGAGTTAGCCAATATTGATGAAGCTGAGCAACGCGGCATAGAATTATTAGAAAAAGTAGGCTTGGCTGACAGGCTTGATCATTATCCGTCACAACTTTCGGGTGGAGAACAGCAAAGAGTTGCGATTGCGAGAGCTTTTATTAGTCAACCGGATATTTTGTTTGCCGATGAACCTACAGGAAATTTAGATACCAAAACAGGCTTACATATAACCGAGTTGTTATTTGACTTAAATGAACAATTAGGCACTACCTTAGTGCTGGTGACTCATGATCCTAAGCTTGCTGCTCGTTGTCAGCGACAAGTAGAAATGGACAGTGGTGTACTCACCCAAGCGTCAGAAAACAGTGTTTATGTTAGTCAAGAAAATTCAGCAGCAAATGTAGGTTAACCATGACAAGTTCAAATAACATCTGGTACAAACAATCATTGCGTTTACTTGATCATGAATTACGTCGAGGCGAATTAACCATAATCTTCTTGGCAATTGTTTTAGCGGTTGCGACTGTTTTTTCATTAACGGGGTTTTCAGGCCAAATAAAACACGCCATCGTCGCCAATAGTACGAATACCATCGCCGCCGATCGTGTCTTTGGGGCAAGTAGTCCGATTGATGAAAAATTTATTTCTAAAAGTGAAACGTTAAATCTAAATGTTGCGTTAAAAGCCTCCACCGATTCGATGGTCTTTTTTGGTGACAATATGTTACTCAGTGAACTTGATGCTGTTTCAACTAATTATCCTTTACGCGGTGAATTAAAAATTCAACGTGCCATCAATGGCGTGGAAGAGGTAGTTAGTGGACCCGCTCGTGGTGAGTTATGGGTGGAACGCAGTGTGCTTAGTCGGTTAGGTGTAGAAATTGGCGATACCGTAGAAATTGGCGTAGCCCCATTAAAGATTGCCGGTATTTTGACAAATATTCCCGATCGCTCTTATCGCTTTTTAGTGGCAGGGCCGACCATCTTAATGAATATTGAAGACCTCCCAGCAACTGATATTGTCCAACCAGGGAGTCGCATGTGGCATTCTTATTTGTTTGCTGGTGATCCTCAAGCAATAGAAACATTTGATGAATGGATAAAACCTCAGGTTAACGATACCCAACGTTGGTATGATGCTAAGCGCGCGCAAAATCGTTTATCAACTACGCTTGATAGCGCTGAGCGGTTTTTATCGTTAGCGAGTATGTTGGGTATTGTCTTAGCAGCGGTTGCGGTTGCGGTTGCTAGTAGACGCTACGGACAACGTCATCAATCCGTTGTTGCCGTATTTAGAGCTCTTGGTGCATCAATTTCACATGTTCGTAAACTGTATTGCTTACATTGGACTTTATTAAGTGTTATTAGCATTGGCGCGGGCTTGCTCTTAGGTTACGTGTTACTTCTGCTAGGGGCGAATGCCATTGAACAGTATTTGTCATTGGATGATTCACCGCTTACGTTTACACCTTTCATTACTGCGATTGTCACTGGTCTTTTATGCGCCGTAGCTTTTGCTATTCATCCGATAAAAACTTTAATTCATACTTCACCACTGTCGGTGATCCGGGGGTTCTCAACGCCAAAAAATGTTAAATTTGGTTGGCATCAATTAATCCCTTTAGTCGCGCTACTGACTTTATTGTTGATGTTTAGTGGCGACATCATTATGAGTTTTTCTTTATTAGCCGGTGGTTTATTGGTTTCTATTATATTGCTCGGATTAGGTCGTTTGGTGATGAATGCTGGCCGGAGTGTCGGCACAAAGGCGGGACAATCATGGCATTTAGCGTTAGCAAACTTAAAACGACGCGCCAATGAAAACAGTGTTCAATTAGTCAGTTTTACTATTGCGATAAAGTTATTATTACTAATTACCGTAATGAAAACATCGATTATTGACGAGTGGCAAGCTCAGTTTCCAGAAGATACACCGAATCAATATTTGGTGAATATTACCCAAGAGCAAATTGCGCCACTTGAACGCTTCACTGAAGAAAACGATATTCCACACCGAGGCTTTTTTGCGGTATACCGAGGTCGGTTAACGTCAATCAATGGTGAGCAAACCATTCGTATCAAAGATAATAAAGATCAAGATTTATCGGAAGAGGAAGAAAAAGAAACGCAAGATTCTGAACCCGAAGGTCGAAGAGGAATGGGGCGAGAGCTTGGCTTAACTTGGTTACATGACTTGCCACAACAAAATAAAATTCTCGAAGGGGAATGGTGGCAGAAAGGCGATACAACCCCGCAAGTTTCTGTAGAGTCAGGCGTTGCGGAGCGGCTTGATATTAAATTAGGTGATGAATTAGCGTTTAATATTGGCGGCCGCGAAATTTCCGCATCGGTGACCAGTTTACGAGAAGTTAATTGGAAAACACGTCAACTCAATTTTATTATGATCTTTAATCAATCTGTGCTGGCTGACTTTCCTGCTACGTCAATATCTGCTTGGAATGTTGCACCAGAGAAAAAGGACGCGTTTTATCAACTCATTGGACAGTATCCAACTATTTCAATGATTGATTTTGATAATATCATGAAGCAGTTGAACCAAATGATTGAACAAGTCACTATCGCCATTGAGTTAATTTTAGTGTTAGTTGTTCTTGCTGGCAGTTTAGTGTTAGTCGCTCAAGTACAAGCGAGTATGGAAGAGCGAGAAAGAGAATTGGCCATCTTACGTACACTTGGGGCGAAGGGGAGTTTATTACGAAATAGCATCTTATTTGAGTTTATTGCCTTAGGAGGCATTGCAGGTTTGATGGCGAGTATCGGCATGGAAATTGGCGTTTTCTTTTTACAAACGCAAACTTTTGACATGACAGGGAGCTTTCATTTTTCATATTGGTTAGTGGGAATTTTATCCGGTGCTGCATTTGTCGGTTTTATAGGCATGCTCAGTTGTTATCGCTTGTTAAATTTGACCAGCGTAACTTTGATCCGCAGAACGATGTAATTTCTTTTTGTCGATTTGATTAGTTTGACAGCAATAATCCTTTTAAATCCCGTTAATTAAATAATAAATAACGGGATTTTTATTTTCTATCCATGATTGTATCTGTTTTTCATAACGCTTTTACCGTATAGTTTTAACTATTATCAAAAAAATAAAAATTTACTTATGGCTTCTCTTGAAAATACCAATGGCGTAATGAAAGCGTTATTAGTGACTGCAGCATTATTTGTTGTTTTAGCGGGTGTGAAAACAGCAACCAATATTTTAGTACCGTTTTTACTTTCAACCTTTATCGCTATTATTTGTAATCCATTAGTGACTAATGCACAAAAATATAAAGTGCCAAAAGGCATTGCCGTGTTATTGGTGATTTTAATGTTTGTTATTATTGTCTTATCGTTAGCGGGATTAGTTGGAAAATCATTAACTGAATTATCCGCGTTAATGCCAGTATACCGAGCGCAATTAACGGTTCAGTTAGCCTGGGTAATCGAAAAACTTGCTTCTTACAACATTATCCTCTCTTCGGAGCTGATCACTGAATATGTTGATCCTGCGGCAGCTATGGGTCTTGCTGCAGATATGTTAAGTGGTTTGGGCAATGTTATGGCAAATTTATTTTTAATCATTATTACTGTCGTTTTTATGTTGTCAGAAGCCTCTTCAATGCCGAAAAAGTTACATTTAGCGTTTGATGATCCGCAAATGCGCATGAGACAAATTGATCGTTTTTTATCATCAGTGAATAATTATTTAGCGATTAAAACCTTAGTCAGTATAGCAACGGGTGCATGTGTTTCTATTATGCTTTGGGCGTTTGGTTTAGATTTCCCCTTGTTGTGGGGGGTGTTAGCATTTTTACTCAATTATATCCCTAATATCGGTTCAATTATTGCGGCTGTTCCGGCCATGTCGCTTGCCGTATTACAACTTGGTGCACCGGAAGCCGGTTTTATTGGCTTAGGTTATTTAGTGATTAATACCGTGATGGGCAATGCGGTAGAGCCTCGATTTTTAGGAAGAGGCCTAGGTTTATCAACTTTAGTCGTATTTTTATCTTTAATATTTTGGGGCTGGTTATTAGGCACTGTGGGGATGCTCCTGTCGGTTCCTTTAACCATGATCATTAAAATAGCCTTGGAAACATCAAAAGAAGGTCGTTGGCTTGCGGTGATGCTCTCGGGTGAGAACTTATCCGAATATTCGAGCGAAGAAATGGTTGAAAAAACGAAGACAGTATAAGTCTATTCGTTAAATAACCGATCGAATAACACCAAGCAGGTAATAGCTTATTGCTACAACTTAAACCATTGCCTGCTTACAATTTTTAACATTCTACTCGTCATTTTTAACATCTTTGTAACTGAAACTAACAGCCGTTATTGAAATAATAAACTCAATTACACCGCCTTTAAATAGGTTTTAATTACAGTTGAGTAGCCCATGAAATTTTTACCATATATTTTATTTAGTATGTTAATCACTGGTTGTAGCACTAACGGCGTTAATCGCGACAATCAAAATTTAGTGATTCAAGAATATTACGCAGAGGTCAGTCATCGAAAAGAAGTACAGCTCGCTTCTGATGTTCCATCAGGTATCATTGGCGGCAGCATTATAGGCGCTCTTGATCAAGCGGATGGTAATAGTGATGATATTATCAGTGGTGCAATTGTCGGTGCGGTTTTTGGTGGCTTATTTACCCGTTTATCAGAAGGGGATAGTAAAGCCTATGAGTACCATTTATATACGCCTGAATTAGGTGCATTTACGTTAATTCAAAAACAAAAAGTGGATATTACATCCGGTTGCTTGCTGGTGAGCGTATCGAGTATTACTCAAGTGTATGAAGATAATATTGGGAAATGCTAATTATTTAGTGATTCATGAAAGAAATGAATCTTTAGGTAGTGCTTTTTTTCATACTTGTTAGCCGCACTAATTTGTTTTTTATATTTTGTCTTTTTTAAACAGTGGAAGTTAAATGTCTTATTTTTGTCATCGTATTATTGGTTTAATTCTGTTACTTGTATGCCATTTGGCCGTAGCTTCAACAGATCAACAAATCGGTTTTTTTCTAAAGAGTGAATTTAACGATGGCGATTATATTAATGGCATTGGTAGTGAGTATTGGTTAATAAATCCAAACTCATCAGTTGGCTTGGCAATTAACAGTTCACTTGGCAATGCAAAAGTGACAGATGATTTATCGATTGAACATCATTATTTAGCGTGGGATTTGGGGATAAAATTTGGTTACTTTGACGATATCTTTGTTTATGCGGAACTTGGTTTTGATTTTGGCGAAATGGTATTAAGTGATCGCGATAAAGATGAATATGATCATAATTTAACCTTTAGTGAATTTTTAACTTACCTTGCCACCGATGGTTATACTCAACATCATAGTTATGCTGACTATTATCAAGATTACGATAGTTCCAATGATATAGATGGCTATATTGGCTCAGGCGTGGGGGTTAAATTTGATCAGATTGTTGTTGAAGGTTTTGCTCGTTATCGGCAAATAGATGGTGAATATTGGCAAGCCGACAGTCAAATTTATTCAGGAGTTAAAGTAACACTGTTATTTTAACTCATTAGTATCCTGATTTACCATGTTGGTATTGCTACGATTTTTTACCAATTTTAAATTGCCCATTGGACTTAAATTGAATTGCTTCTGCGCGTTTCTTGCCAATTAAAATGGTGCCATCATCGATAAATAAAAAATTTTTCCAGCAGTTTTTGAAAGTAAGCCAAGTTGTTTCAATCACTAGCTTTCGATTAATACAATAGTAAACAATGGTATTAGGATCCCATTGAATATTTTCTAAAATTGCATCAGGTAATGCTGCTTCATCGCTGTCCCAAATACCTTCCCATTTTCCTGATTCATGCCAATTCGCCTTATCAAAAGCCCAATCACCTTGTTTGAAAAAATCAGGATGATCAGCTTGTTTACTGATAAAACTATCCCATAAAACCATCGCTCTTTGCTCTGCCATTGGCTTGATTTTGTTTAATTCTTTACTGTCGATGGCTAAGCTTTTATGACGGAAAATCCAAGCGTATTTAAATTCATCTAAAGGGATATAATTCATTAATTATTTTATTTAGTGGGAAACTTACGGGAATTATAACAGGGGAGAATGTGAACTTTAATACCTATTATTTGATAAGTACTAAACAGAGGTGTTTAGTACTTAAAGGGCCAAAATTGCATCAATGTCATCTGTTTATTTCAGTTTCAATCGATTCTTATTTTCAGCTAATACATGTTTGCCAATACCTTGTACTTTCAATAAATCTTCGATTGAAACAAAAGGGCCATTGGTTTGACGATAACTGATTATCGCTTGCGCTTTTTTCATCCCTACGCCTTTCAACGTTACTAAGTCTTTTGGCTTAGCATTATTGATATCGATTACCAACTGGGTTTGAGCAGTTTGACTCGATTCTGCTGTTACCTCAGTGTTAGCGATAGAGTGAAATGAAATGACGGTGAAAATAATGGCAATTAAATTAAATATTTGCTTATTCATGATTGATATCCTTATAAGTGAAGTTCCATTTGTTACTAATTCCTAACGACAACATGAATCCGTATAAGTAACCTAATTAGGTTTAGGCATGAATATGCCTTTTGTCAAACTTAGCGTTTATTCGACAAGAAATAGGAGAAAAAACCGTCTCCTAAGGTTAAAACGTTGCAATAGTTTGGTTAGCTTCTCGAGGCAATATATGCTTGATAATCAGGAATCGACTTCTCATAACTTGACGAAAATAACGGTGAATTGATCAGTAAATCAGCAGTGGCACGATTACACGCGACAGGTATATTCCAAACTGCTGCTAATCTTAAAAGTGCTTTTACATCAGGATCATGAGGCTGAGCTTCTAAGGGATCCCAAAAGAAAATCATAATGTCGATTTTTTGTTCGGTTATCAATGCACCAATTTGTTGGTCGCCACCTAACGGACCACTAATTAACTTGTTTATGGCGAGATTAGTTTGTTTTTCAATATGTAAGCCAGTTGTACCTGTTGCATATAACGTATGAGGTTTAAGGGCATCTTGATATTTTTGACACCAATTAATTAGCTCAACTTTCATATTATCATGAGCAACTAAAGAAATTGATTTGATTGCAGGGGCATTAATGTCGATATAATTCATCACGAAGCTCTTTACCATGTCATTTGATAATAAGATTAACATGGCTTATAAAAATTATGCTAAGAGTTATATATAACTTATTGATATATTGCGACTCTTCAATTAAACAAGCGCATTATTATGGCAATATTTCAACATTTAACACGGTGTCAGATAATTAAGCTTTTATTCCTTACAAAGACTTGATAGCCTGCTATTAGTTTATCCAATGAGAGTGGCTTCATTTTGACTTCATCAACGTCATTACCAACAATTAACACCGGATTATCATTAAAATTAAATGACGATCAATCATTACCTTCGTCTGCTCGAATAGCCTTATTAGATAAACCGCTAGCTAAATTGAATAAAGGCCAAGTGTTAGTCAAAATGTTGGCTTCACCTGTGAATCCGTCAGATTTAGTTTATTTGTTAGGTAAATATGGTTTGGCGCCTAATAATGGTGCTTATGTTGGATTTGAAGGTTGCGGTATTGTTCTAGATGCGAATGCCGGTTTATATGGGAAATGGTTGATTGGTAAACGGGTTGCGGTGTCTGCTCAGCCTGGTATTGATGGTGTATGGGCAAAATATGCTATTACAAAAGCAAATTTTTGTTTGCCGGTACGTCCATCGTTATCTGACGAACAAGCGGCAACCATTATCGTTAATCCTTGTACCTCAGTATGTTTGGTTGACCGCGCTATTGCATTAAAAGCCAAAGCAATCGTCATTAACGCAGCTGCTAGTCAGGTAGGTAAGGGCGTGATCCGCTATGCGAAAATGCTTGGTATAAAAACTATTGCCACCGTGCGTAGTGAAAGTAATGTTGAGGTTCTGACCAAACTAGGTGCTGTTTGTGTGTTATTAACCACCAATGATGACTTTTCAGAAAAGTTAAGGCTTGCTTGTAAAGAGTTTAAAGCTACGGTGTTGCTTGATTCTGTTGCTGCAGAAGATACACCTAATTTGTTAAAAGCTATGCCAAATAATGCTACGGCGATTGTTTACGGTCGTTTAACAGAAACGTTTGACCCGGTAGGTGGCTTATTTTCAGTAGCTGATGTGATTTTCAGAAATATCAAGATTGAAGGCTTTTGGTTAGCAAAATACATTGGAGATGCGAAACCATGGCAAGTGATTTCGTTAAGCCGAAAAGTTCAAAAATTATTTGAACAAGGGATTTTCCAAACCGATATTTATGCCAGTGTAAATTTTGACGATTTTCCAGCAGCACTCGATCATTATGCAAAGCATAAAAGTGATGGAAAAGTGATTTTAAAGCCAAATGCTTAATCGTGTTCAGCTTAAGGTAAGTAGATTTGTTAACCTCAAATAGAATCGCTTCTAGCTATTGAATGGTTAATGATTAGTGATAAATTACCGCAAGCACTTTCCTTGTTGTATGAACACTGACAACCAATGCCCACTTTACTTAACATAGAATTATTTTGCGTATATAAGGGGAGTAATTATTGAAACAAAAAATAATGCACCACTGACTCACGCATAAAATCAACTGATTGTTGATCAAACAAAGCATAATAAACTGCGTTTATTTCAGCTATATTTTTAACACATAAAGTTTCACTACTGGAATTTCTAATTAATGACTCGTATTGCAATAGTATATTTTACTGAAAGTAATGTTACTGAGAAAATTGCTGAAGCGATTGTTTCTGGCATAAAACAAGAAGACGGAATAACTGTAATTTTACATAGAATTGCAGGACAAGAGATAATTGAAGGGCGTTTTGAAAATCCCGAATTATTTCAACAATTAAAGTCATGTGATGCGATTCTTTTTGGAAGTCCTACATATATGGGAAGTGTTTCTGCTCAATTTAAGGCTTTTGCTGATGCCTCAAGTGAATATTGGCAAGAGCAAGAATGGGCTGATAAAATTTCTGCTGGCTTTACCACGGGAACTGGGTTAAATGGTGATCAGTCAAGTACGTTACAATATATGTCAACCTTAGCAAGTCAGCATGGAATGTTATGGGTCAATATAGCTTCATCTTATGGTGTGGAAAATAATAAGCTAAACAGATTAGGTTGCCAATTGGGTGTCGTTTCTCAAGCGACTAACGGCTCTGTTCATGAAGTTGATCTTGCAACAGCAAAATATTTAGGGCGTAGAGTGGCAAAACTCACACTTCGGTTAAATGAATAACATCTTTAAAAATTAAAGTAGAACTGCTATTAGTTTAGTCGGTGTTACTTTGATATGAGGTTACAATAAATAAAATACCTATATTGCTTGGTACATAAAGTTATACAAGTCACTCTATTTTGACTAAAAACAGTTGGCTAACTTTATTTCGTTCGTTATTTTAGTCAACAATTAACAGCACTAAACGAGGCGTTAAATTTATACTGAGTTGAATAATATGATATTTAAAAAACGGTTTATTAATGCCGTAATAATATGCACCTTTGTTTCTATGGGTAGTAGTGCACAAGTAAAAATTAAGCGCACTGATATTGAAGATATTTCAAATTCTAGGGCTTTAATGTTAGACGTAGCTTTTACCGAAATAGTTAACAGGCACAAAATAAACACGGCTGGCGTTGCTTTGATTAAAAGTCGTCAGGTTGTTTGGCTGAATCATTATGGATTTCAGTCTCCCGGTGTTCCTGCGTCTACCAATACATTATTTAACATTGCATCATTGACTAAAACGATAACCGCAGAAACAGTGCTTAAACTAGTTGCACAAGGCAAACTGTCGCTAGATGAATCAGTAGCTCCTTACTGGCTAGATCCAGATCTCAAGGACAACCTAAATGTTCATAATTTAACACCTAGAATGTTACTTTCTCATATGAGTGGATTTATGAATTGGCGTTATTTCGCTGATGATGGAAAATTAGATTTTATTCATAAGCCCGGTACATCCTTTGGCTATTCAGGAGAAGGATTTGAATATTTGGCAAAATATGCTGAAAACAAAATGGGGGTTTCGTTCGATAAACTCGTTCAAGCGACTATTTTTGATCCGTTAGGTATGGATAACGCCTCAATTATTGTAGATAAGAAACTTTTTAATCGAATCGCAAAACCCTTAGATAAAAAGGGAAACTTTTACGGGTATTACTGTCATCCTCAAGGTTACTGCAGCAAAGAAGGGAGTTATTCTGCTGCGGCAAATTTGGTTATTTCAGTAGCCGATTATGCGAAGTTTTTAATTTCTTCAATGAACGGCGATGGTTTACCTCCTAAACTCAAAAATGATAGAAACACTATGCAAGGTATTCAATTTACACAACGCGAAATCGATTGCGGTGATACTATTGATATTCTGTGCCCGATTAAACTTGGCTATGGGTTAGGTTGGAGTATGTCTTTATTAGAAGATGATATGCTTATTGGTCATAGAGGAACTAACTGGACGGTAGTTTCTATTGCTTATTATTATCAAGGCAGTGGGGATGGGCTAATTATTTTCTTCAATGCACCAAATAAGGCTGGATTAGCAGCAATGATAGATGCGCTTGAGTTGCTAGACCCTGATTCACCTGAGATACACGGTTATAAACTTCGACTAGCTAGAAGTCACTAACACTCATTTGTTTTAATATTGCCAACTATTGCACTGAGTACGAGGATTAAATCATTAGGTGATATTTCAATTTCTAATCCTCTTTTTCCGCCACTGACAAATATTGTACTAAATTGTTGGCTAGACTTATCTATTACAGTCTTTAAACGTTTTTTTTGCCCTAGAGGACTTACACCACCTAACACATAACCGGTAGTGGTTTGAACACGTTTAGGCTCAGCCATTATTACTTTTTTGCATTTCAACACTTTAGCGACATTTTTTAACGTTAATTGATTTTCAACGGGCACAATTGCTACTGCTAGCGATTTATTTTCCATTTCAACAACTAACGTTTTGAATATTTTTTTAGCATCAACGGCTAATTTTTCCGCCGCTTCAAGGCCATATGATGCTGCTGACTCATCATGATGATATTGATGTAACTGATAAGCTATTTTTAATTTGTCGAGTAATTTAACGGCAGGAGTCATTTTTGTATTCGTTAGCCAACAGAACTGTGTAAGGCTATTTTATTTCCTTCGGTATCTTTTATTACTGCGCGAAAACCGTGTTCGCCCATTTGAAATTTTTCTTCGATTATTTCTACATTAAAACGCTTGGCAACTTCTACTGCTTGGGCAATTCGTCCCTCAACATTGAAGTAAATCAATGGACCAAATTCATTAATATGCTCCACTGGTGATTCGATTAAACAGCCAGAAACACTAGTATTGGCATGGGGTAGTAAACCAAAGTTAAACTCGTTATATGTTTGTTTTATTACTTCTCCAGCTAACAAGGCTGAATAGAAGTCAATAGCGCGATCTAAATTCGTAACAGGGATGTCAACCCAAACAATTTGATTGTTCATTGTTCATCTCATTTATATTGCCATTCAATTAGTTAACTTAATATGCGAGTTATTCAGCTATTTTGCAAATTGGATATGTATCTTAAGTAAAGTAAGATAGAATTTCACCCATAATAACTCGTCTTTTTAAAGTTTAATTTTTCATGGCATTTCGTATTTTACATACTTCTGATTGGCACCTTGGCCAATATTTTTATGGAAAGAGTCGCGCTCAAGAGCATCAGCAATTTTTAACATGGATATTAGCGCAAGTTAGTCAGCATCAAATACATGCGGTTATTGTTGCAGGTGATATCTTTGATACGGGAACTCCACCGAGTTATGCACGTGAAATGTATTTTGATTTTATTGTCAACATTCATCAGCTTAACTGCCAATTAATTATTTTGGCGGGTAATCATGATTCTGTCGCCATGTTAGGTGAATCTAAAGCTGTGTTATCCGCGTTGTCGTGTCGGGTGATCACTACAGCATCTGAAAATATCAATGAGCAATTAATTGAAATAAAAGATAGTAATGACAATTTGCAAGCTGTTATTTGTGCCATTCCTTTTATTCGCCCTCGTGATGTTTTATTAAGCCAAGCGGGTCAATCATCGCAAGAAAAGCAACAAGCTTTACAGCAAGCGATCACAGCACATTACCAACAGTTATATCAGCAAGCGAAAATCATCACAAAAGGAGAAGTACCAATTATCGCAACTGGGCATTTAACCGCCGTTGGAGTCACTAGCTCTGATTCAGTGCGAGATATTTATATTGGCACTCTTGAAGCTTTCCCTACTAGCGCTTTTCCTGAAGCAGATTACATTGCATTAGGTCACATACATCGAAGCCAAAAGGTTGGTAAAACAGAGCATATTCGTTATTGCGGCTCGCCTATTCCACTAAGTTTTGATGAAGTCTCTCAAGATAAACAAGTGTTGTTCGTTGAATTTAATCAAAAGGCACTATCGACTGTGAAGCCACTGGTTATTCCGCGATTTCAAGCGATGGCGATGATAAAAACTAACCTAGACGATTTAGAACAAGCGGTGAAATCATTGCTTGAAACTATTGATATCGGTGAAAGCGACTCAAGCCAAGCTGATAGTAATGAAGGGGCTAAGCTTGCAATTTCCAACGGTGAAAATGTCTGGTTAGATATTGAAATTGAAAGTGCTGATTATTTGGCTGATTTAAGTCATAAAATTGAACAAATCACACAAGCATATCCGGTTGATGTGTTATTAACCCGCCGAACTAAGAAAGCACGGAAATCGATGATTTCTAGCGAAGCAAAAGTGACTTTGGACGAGTTAAAAGTAGCCGATGTTTTTCAAACTCGTCTTGCAGAAGAAACATGGCTATCTGATGAAGAAATAGCCAGAAAACAACGTGTAAACGAACTGTTTTTAACAACCGTCTCGCAAGTAGAATCAGAGCGGAAACAGCAAGAAATACTTGATGGATCAGAACGTGTTGCGCTAAAACCAGCCAAAGATGGTGAAGTATCGTGAAAATTTTATCGTTACGCTTTGAGAATATAAATTCTTTAAAAGGTGCATGGAAAATTGACTTTACCCAACCGCCTTTTGACGCCAATACCTTATTCGCTATTACCGGTCCAACTGGGGCTGGCAAAACCACCATTTTAGATGCCCTATGCCTGGCGCTTTATCATCAAACCCCAAGGATCAAAGTGTCTGATAGTCAAAATCAATTGATGACAAGGCAAACTCCATACTGCTTAGCGGAAGTTGAATTTGAAATTAAAGGTCGTGCATATCGCGCGTTTTGGAGCCAAAGGCGAGCAAAAAACAGTATTGATGGCAACTTACAAAAACCGTTAGCTGAATTAGCGATATTTGATGAAAAAGGGGATAACTGGAAAATTATTGCCAGTAAAGTGTCAGATGTACGCCAAGAAATTGCCCAAATTTCTGGGCTTGATTTTAACCGTTTTACCAAGTCAATGATGCTGTCACAGGGACAATTTGCTGCTTTTTTAAATGCGCATGATAAAGACCGAGCCGAACTGTTAGAGCAACTTACCGGTACCGAAATATATAGTTTGATTTCACAACAAGTATATGAAAACCATAAACAAGCCAATGAAGAGTTAAAAAGGTTACAAAGTCAAAGTCAAGACATTGAATTGTTAGATAAAATACAACTTGATGAACTCACGAAACAATTGCAGGACCTATCGTTACAAGACAAAACCTTAACTCAACAGCAACAACAATGGTTATTGGCAAAACAACTTCATCAACAACGGACTGAACAACAATCTTTATTAGACTCAGCACAGGCATTACTTGTGCAAACGCAACAGCAAGAAGAAGCCAGTAAAACGGAGTTAGCTAAACTGACTTTAGCCGAGCCTGCTGCACTTATAAAAGATGATTATCAAGCTTATTATCGTCAAAAAGAGCTTCATGATAATTTAAGGTCTACTGCGAGCCACTTAGAAAACGCATTAAAACAAAGTACGGAAGAAAAATCTGCCAAAGAGCAACAATTATCAAGGTTATTCAGTCAACAAGAGCAACAAGCGCAAACACAACAAGAAACACAAGATTTACTGGTTAATCAAGTCATTCCGCTTGAAAGTGAAATGAATCATCAAACAGAACAATTAAAACAATTAAAACAAAAAGAGCAACAAGCATTAGAGGAAAAAGTTAACGGCGAAAAAACACTTCAACAATTAACCGCTGAATGTCATGAAGTAAAAAACAAACTTAGCTTGTTAAATGAGCAATCGGTTGCTCATCCACACCGACATTTATTGAGTGAAAATTTACCTTTGTGGCAACATCAATTTCAACAATTAGTGCAAGAACAACAAGAGATAAAACAGCTTTTAAACGAGCAAAATCAATTAAATGCAGATAATGAAGACAAAGAGTCAAATAAAAAAACGCTGACAAATTCGATTGTTAATCATCAAAACATTATCTCGACAAAGAAAGAGCAATTATCGGTTTTAGAAAATGACAAAATTAATTTATTGTCATCGCTTAAGTGTCAATCAGAACAAGATTGTCAGGAATATATTCAGCACTTACAAAGTGTACATGCAAATTTTTCTATTGCGATCACTCACGCCCAACGCTATCAAACAATTAAAACCGAGCTGGCTAAACTACAGGCCAACATTGCTGATATTGAACAGCGCATGCAAGTAAATCACCAAGCAACTGAAGAACTTAGAGCAGAATATCGTCAAGTTAAGCGTCAACGAGATGATGTATTTGTGATTGTTGAGCAACAAAAAACCATATTATCCTTGACGGCACATCGTGAACAACTTCAACCTGATGAGGCTTGCCCATTGTGTGGCTCGCAAGAACACCCCTTAATCGAACAATATCAAAAGGTTAATCACAGTGAAAATCACCATCAACAACGATTGACAGAATTGGAAGCAAATCTTGAGCAATTAAAACAACAAGGTGATAAAGCCAATAGTGAACAAGAAAAATTCAGCTACGAGAAACACTCATTAACACAAACTCATCAGCAATACCTAACTGAACAACAAGGGGTACATGACGAATGGCAAAAAGTAATGACACTCTTACCGGTCGACGTCGATATTGCTGAATTAGATGTGATTAACCAATTTACGAAACAACAGTCAAAACAGTTAGAACTTAGCCAAAACGATGTTAAGCAAGTGTATGAATTATCGCAAAATATTAAAAACCTGACCGCAGAATTAAATGTAGATGAAAAACAGTTTGCCACACTTCAACATCAGATAAATATTATCGATAATCAACTGGCGAATAACTTCACAATACTACAACGAAATAAAGAAGTTTTCAGCGCTAAGAAGGAAAGCTTGCTCACAGAGTACCAGCTCTTTAGTCAGTCGTTAAAGCAATATTTTTCTGAAGATAATATTGATTTCATCCAAGCTAATTCGTCGATTGACAGAACTGCACCTGAAGTCTTGTTAGATATTGATAGGTTTCAGCATTGGTTCGATAACCAAAATCAGCAATTATCGCAATATAAACACAATATTGAACAACAGACGATTTTGACTGAAAATTTAACCAAACTAGAACAAGCATTTGCGATAGCAGAATCAAACCTGAATGGCTTAACTCAGCACTTTAAAAGTATTCGTGAAGACATTGACGCTATCACAAATAAAAAGGCAGCCTTAAAAGAACAACGAGTTAGCTTAGTTGGTGAAAAAGGGATTAATGAAATTAGGGACGAATTATCTGCTGCTAAAATAAAGATCCAACAGCAAATAGTCGAAATACAAGATGTTTTTGAGAAAATTAAAGAAAAACATCAGGTACTTACAGGGAAAATAGGGAGCAATCAGCAACAGTTGCTAGAAAGTGAAAAACACTTAGCTTCTCTCGAAAAACATTGGCAAGACGTACTAACAGCGAGTACTTTTAGCGATGAAGCGTCGTTTGTTAATGCTTTATTACCAAGTGATGAAAAGCAACAATTAACGAGTTTAGCTCAAAAGTTAAAAGAGCAATCGCAACAAGCTAATACCCTTATTAATCAACATAATCAACAATTAACGCAGATTAATCGTGAAATTAAAACCCTTGAAGAAACCAATGTTACGCCTTTTGAATTAACCGTGATTGAAGAAAAATTGGCGACACTGGCCGAGCAATTAAAACAAGGTCAAGTAAAACAAGGACAGTTAAATCAGCAATTAACGAATGACGAAAACCTCCGCTGCAAGCAAAGTGAAATTATCGATAAAATCGCTAAGCAGCAAATAGATGTTGATGATCTTTCATATTTAAATGGTTTAATTGGCTCTGCTTCTGGTGATAAATTTAGACGTTTTGCCCAAGGCTTAACCTTAGAGCATTTAGTACATTTGGCTAATGTCCAGTTGTCACGCTTACATGCTCGCTATCAATTACAGTGTCAAAATAAAGAAAATTTAGCTTTAGAAGTGATTGATACTTGGCAAGCAGATCATATACGCGATACCAAAACGTTATCTGGTGGTGAAAGCTTTTTAGTGAGTTTAGCGCTTGCTTTAGCGCTTTCGGATTTGGCGAGTGCAAAAACAAGTATTGATTCGTTATTTTTAGATGAAGGTTTCGGCACGCTCGATAATGACACGTTAGAAATTGCGTTAGATGCGTTAGATAACTTAAACGCAAACGGCAAAATGATAGGTGTGATAAGCCACGTTGAGACGCTTAAAGAGCGCATAGGTGTACAGATTAAGGTTCATAAAAAGAGTGGTTTAGGGTTTAGCGAACTTGAACAACAATTTAGGTTTGTGAAAGAAAGTTAAAGTTTTTTAATTTCTATTGAAATGTTCTACAATTAATTTTAAGTTCAAATTATAAATAAATTTGAATGAATCATACGTTTAAAGGAATCACTTGAATCTCTCAAACTTTTTTTCATTAAATCATTTATCTATCCGTAAAAAAATTATTATTGGCTTAGTAGTGCCGATAATTTTTCTTTGTTTCACTTCTTCAATTATTTATTTAAGCATTTTAAAACAAAAAGAATCTACCTTTTGGGTTGAACATACTCATAAGGTGATTTCTGGCGGACATGAGCTAATTAAATTGCTATTAGATATGGAAACAGGAGAAAGGGGTTTTTTAGTCACAGGCAATGAATTATTTCTTGAACCGTATCATAAAGCATTAGTTGTTTGGAGTGAAAAATTAGACTCATTAAGGCATTTAGTTTCCGATAATCCTATTCAAGTTCAACGATTAGATAAGATAAAAAAATTACAAATAAAATGGCTGGAGTTAGCGGCTGACGTTGAAATTCAAGCCCGCCGTGAAGTAAAAGATTTAAATGGTAATGTGGCTGATTTAAGTCATGTAATTATCTTACTTGAAAAGGGGACAGGGAAAAATATTTTTGATGAAATTCGTCAAGTCAAAAGTGATTTTATTGATGAAGAAAATCGATTGATGCTGCTCAGAAAAACTGAGGAGTTAAAAACAGCACAACAAACCAAATTATTCATAATTATTGGCACTTTGTTGGCGATCATGATATCCGGCATCATTTTCATTTCAATTCAAAGGGGAATTTTAAGAAATTTAACTATTCTATCTACCGGCGCCGATAAAATTTCCCAGGGTGACTTTGATGCTTTGATTCAAATAGATTCCAATGATGAGTTTTTGCAATTAGCTGATGACTTTAATTTAATGGCAAAATCTCTCAAGTATTCTATGCATAAAATGGAAGCGTCGGTTAAATCTAAAAGTGAATTCCTAGCAAATATGTCACATGAAATTCGCACACCGATGAATGGTATTTTGGGAATGCTTATTTTATTGGAAGATACTGAGTTATCAGAAGAACAGAATGAATGTGTAAACAGTATTCGTTCATGTGGAGACGGTTTATTACTTGTTATTAATGATATTTTAGACTTGTCCAAACTTGAAGCAGGAATGTTATCAATAGATAGCCAACCTTTTAGTTTAGATAAAATGGTAGGTGAAGTTTGTTTTTTACTCGATGCACAAGCTTCCAATAAAGGGCTGATTTTAAAAGCAAATATACATGATGATACGCCAGACAGTTTGATGGGAGATTCCTTACGAATAAGGCAAGTTTTATTAAACTTAATGGGTAACGCGATTAAGTTTAGCGACCAAGGTACTATTTCACTTTCTATTAAGTCTATTGGAATTAAGGAAGGGAAACAGGGGTTATTTGTTGAGGTGAAGGATTCAGGCATAGGAATCTCTGCTTCTGATCAAGAAAAATTATTTAAACCGTTCTCTCAAGTCGACAGTTCTATCAGTCGAAAATATGGCGGTACAGGTTTAGGACTCATTATTAGTGCGCAACTAATTAAGCAAATGGGCGGAAAAATTAGTGTAAAAAGTGAGTTAGGAAAAGGCTCTACTTTTTCATTTTATTTATACTTAGAAGCTACCAGTTCATTGGTACAAAAAGATAAGATAGTAGAATCTAATCAGGTGATTAAAGAAAATAAAACGCTTGCCGATCAAATTCCTTTAGCTATTTTAATTGCTGAAGATAATCATATTAATCAAGTGATTGCTCGAAAAGTTTTTACTAAGCTAGGTTATGATGTAGATGTTGTAGAAAATGGCGCCAAAGCATTAACTGCAGCAGTATCAAAATCTTATGATGCTATATTTATGGACATGCAAATGCCGGTAATGGATGGCATAACATCAACCATTAAAATTTTGACGTCTTTACCAGATAACCCTCCTACGATTATTGCGATGACAGCAAACGTTTTAGAAGCTGATAAACAGAAATGTTTTGACGCAGGTATGACATATTTTCTAAGTAAGCCGATAGATGTGGAAGAAGTGGTTAAAGTTATTAAAATGCTGTCTTAAACTGCACTTTCATTTCTTTAGCATACTATACAATGATGCTTGTCTTTGCTTGTTATATGAATGCTTGATAGCTTGCATCTATTCAGGAAGTCATGACGAAATATAGTGATTTAAAAATATCTTCATCAGAAAATCATTCCCAGCTAAAATCAAAAAATTAAAGCATCCATTGCTAAGTATGTGTATGAGTACTTATTTACTCATTCCTTTGCAGGAGTTGGCTTTTAGCACTTATATTTGTAATTTTATCTCCAGTTAAAAATATTGTTTTGGGACAATAATGTAAAATAATATAATGATTTTAGCTGATTAACTTATTAATATAGAAAGATATATTATTATCAAGGATGTTCCTTGGAAACTTGGATTTATTTCACTTTATTAGCGGCATTTATGCAAGCGGTGAGAACCGCGGGACAAAAACAGTTGTCAGGCCATTTAAATGCTATGGCGACGACAGCTGTACGTTATGTCTATGCCTTACCTTTTGCTGCGCTTTATTTATTTTGGCTGTTACAGCATCGTGAAATAGCATTGCCAACTTTTAATCATTCATTTATTGAATATGCAATGATAGCCAGTGTTATGCAAATTATTGGTACCGCATGTTTGGTTGCTGCATTTAAATATCGAAATTTTGCTGTAGCAACTAGTTTAGCAAAAACAGAAGCGATACAAGTGGCCATTGTTGGAGCATTAGTGTTTTCTACCGCATTAAGCTTACTAGGTTGGCTATCTGTGATTGTCGGGGTTATTGGCGTGTTAATCGTCTCAAAGGTAAAATTTACTTATGCGGATGTTTTTCAAAACCCTGGGGCTGGCTTTGGTTTAGCATCAGGACTCGCTTTAGCCGTAACAACATTATTAATTCGTGAAGCGAGTTTAGCGCTTAATACAGATTTAATGGTCAGTGCCGCAGTCACGTTAGTTTTTATGATCACAGTTCAGTCAATTATCTCTATGGTATACGTATATTTTCAAGATAAAAATCAAATCTTTACTATGTTAACAAAGTGGCGATTATGTTTATTTGTTGGCATAACAAGCGTTATCGGTTCAATAGGGTGGTTCACTGGCGCGAGTTATCAAAATGCGGCTTATGTTAAAGCGCTTGGGCAAGTAGAGTTCTTTATTACTTTATTTTTAACCTACCGAATATTTAAAGAAAAAATCACTAAAATGGAATACCTAGGTATGTTTTTAATTATTGCCAGTGTCGCCATATTATTACTTTGGGCATAAAAGTCAGGTTACATTGATTTTATATAGAGGCTTTAACTGCTTTTTGATAAACTCGCGTAAAATTTTAAGCTGCATATTATTTGTGGCACTTTATTTCTTGGAATCAATATGAAAATTACCGATAAAACGGTTGTTCAGTTTCACTACACCTTAAAAGATGAAGCAGGGAAAGAGTTAGAATCTTCTTTAAGTTCAGATCCATTAGCGTATCTTCATGGTTACAATAATATGCTTGTTGGTGTCGAAAACGCCCTTGCGGATAAACAAGCCGGTGATAAATTTTCTGTCACCCTGCAACCAGAAGATGCCTACGGTGAACGAAAAGAAGACATGGTTCAGCGTGTACCTGTTAAGCATTTACTCGGTTTACCTAGTAAAAATGCTAAGTGGAAAGCGGGGATGACTGCTGTTGTTGAAACAGAACAAGGCCAACGTCAAGTTACGGTAATTAAAGCAGGCCGCTTTATGGTGACTGTTGATATTAATCCACCGTTGGCTGGCAAAGTATTAACTTTTGATCTTGAAGTTATTGATGTTCGCGAAGCGACAAATGAAGAAATTGAACACGGTCATGCTCACGGTGTTGGTGGCCATCACCACTAGATTATTCGTAACCGATAGTCTGCTTGGTTACGTTTTCTTAACTAAACTCACTTTATTACTGATAAAGTGAGTTTTTTTTCATCTGTTTTATCTTTCATTCAAAGCGCCGGGCTTTATCTCAAGAAAACTGAGGTTAGTCTCATTTTGTTTTCCTAAATCCGATATTCCTTGCTATGGTTTAAGTTACAAAAACTCGCAATATTTAATAATAACAAGATTAAAGGACGAACTATGAAAGTATTATCGTTACTCTCAATTGCACTAACATCTATCTTATCTACTACAGTACTAGCCGACACTCAGGTTATACATGCCGGTGAATTATTAGCGGTACCAGGTAAAGCCCCTTTAAAAAAACAAACCGTTGTAATTGTGGATGGCAAAATTAAAGAGGTTAAAAAAGGCTTTGTCTCTGCAAAATCAATTGATAAAGATGCCACGCTTGTTGATTTATCAAAAAGTTTTGTTATGCCTGGTATGATGGATATGCATGTCCATTTACAAGGGGAATTAGGACCAAATAATGACAGTGAAGCATTAAAAATGTCATCACAGTTGATGCAAATGCGTTCGCATATGTTTGCTATGCGTACATTAAACGCAGGCTTTACCACCGTTAGAGATGTAGGCTCAAGTTCTCAAGAAATGTACGCTTTAAGAGATGCTATAGATAGAGGTTGGATGCAAGGACCAACAATCATTGCCGCCGGTGGGGTTGGAATTACTGGCGGTCATGCTGATGTCAGTGGTGTCAGCCCTGAGCTAATGGAATTTCATGATGAAAGCAATAAAACCGTTTGTAATGGTCCTTATGATTGTCGTCGAGCGGCGCGTCATGCCATTAAATATGGCGCTAACTTAATAAAAATCACATCAACTGGCGGCGTATTAACCGATCGCGCTACCGGCACCGGGCAACAGATGGAAATGGACGAATTGAAAGAAGTTGTTTTAGCTGCCAAACGTATGGGGGCGAAAGTAGCAAGCCATGCACATCAAGAAGATGGTATTATTGCCGCATTAGAAGCCGGCGTTGCTAGCATTGAACATGGTACTTATGCTGGTAAAAAATCATATAAATTATTTAAAAAGTCAGGTGCTTATTTAGTGCCAACCTTACTTGCCGGTGAAACGGTGTTACAGATGGCAAAAAATACCGATGTGTTATCTGACTCTCAAAAAGCAAAAGCGATCAAAGTGGGAACCGACATGAAAGGTAACTTCGCTAAAGCTTATAAAGCGGGGGTTAAAATTGCTTTCGGTACCGACAGTGGCGTCTCTAAACATGGCATTAACGCGCAAGAAGCTGTTTTGATGTATAAAGCCGGTATGCCTGCCGCTCAAGTGATCAAATCTGCCACAGTTAATGCTGCGGATTTAATTGACAAGTCTGCGAGTCTAGGGACGATTGAAGCCGGTAAAATTGCTGATATTATTGCGATGCATGCTAGTCCATTAACTGATATTAATGAGCTTTTAGATGTGGATTTTGTGATGAAATCTGGTGAAGTTATCAAGTCTAAGTAAACTTTCGTTAATTAATGACGACTGGTGAGTGTTATTTTACCAGTCGTTTATCATCAATAGAATGTTAGAACGCGCTGTTATTGAAGGTAAATCGCCACAACACTGATCACTTACTCACTGTGATACTTAATTTATTTTTCAGCGAAAATATTCCTGTCGTTAACGCGACACCAAATAAAATTAAACTACAGCCAAATAACATCATCATGCTGATGTTTTCTTGTAAGAAAATCCATCCCCATAACAAACCAAACGCTGGAATTAAATAAGTCACAGAGATAGTTTTTGTTGGGCCCAACGCTGAAATCAATCGAAAGAAAATTATATAGGCAAAACCCGTGCAGACAATGCCTAATACAACGACCGCATTTATTGCAGCGATACTGGGCATCGTATCAGGGATAAAGAATAAACTGATCGGGACTAACACTAAACTTGCTGATATTTGACTGCCGGTAGCTAAAACTAAAGGTTTAACCTTTGATAGATATTTTTTAGTGAAATTGGCGGAAATACCATAAAATAATGACGCTAACATTACCGCAAACACCGGTAAAATTACCTCTGAGTTAGGCATATTTAATTTTTCGAACATTAAAAAATATACGCCAATAAAACCAATGAGCAATCCTAAAATGGTACTGTTATTAAAGGTGTCTTTTAACCAAATTACAGCAACGATAGCCCCGAACATCGGGGTTGTTGCATTTAGTACAGAAGTACTTCCGGCACTTAAAGTTAAGGTTGCCCAGCCAAATAACGAAAACGGAATAGCTGTGTTTAACAAACCAACGATAAAAATCGCGGTTTTTTGTTGAAATAATAAACGGATTTGTTTTTTATATGCTAATAACGACACTAACAATAAACTTGCTACGAAGGTTCTCATGGCCATAAAGAGAATCGGGCCAAATTCAGGGCCACCGATTTTCATAAATAGAAATGAAGCTCCCCAAATGGCTGCTAGCAAAGGTAATTCAATTGTTGGACGTATAATCATGTATCTGCCTGAACACAAGTTTAAGGACTGTTATTGTTTTACTTTAGTCATTGATAGTATTGAGTTTTTATCAAAAAAGGTAATAGTGCTGCGTACCTGTTAAAATCAACGAAGCCTAGTGTATCTCGAAAACTTCAATGGTACTGGCGGAGATCAGACGCCACTTTATATTAAAGCGATAAAGTCGTATGCCGTACACTTTATCATCAAAATTAGTCTTATCGATTAGACTCGCTTCATGAAGAGTCGATGAGTTATTTTGCTTATATGCGGGCCTAGGATCTTGTGCTAAAACCTGTTCAATTAAAGTTTGTAAATTGGGGAATTCTACTTGGACAGAATCTAATGTGTTCCTTGCTTTTTGAGCAAAACTTACATGTTTACTGTTGCTAGGTTGCTCTTGAGCGAAGCCTGCTTTCGCATCTGGTATAGCATCCGAATAGGGAATATAAGGTTTTATATCGACTATAGGGGTTTGGTCGAGCAGGTCTAAACCGGAAATATGCAATTCAACTTGTTTGTTGATATAAGTTATTTTTTCCAAACGTACCACGGACATGCCAATTGGGTTTGGTCTAAAAGTAGAGCGAGTGGAAAAAACACCTGTTTTTTTATTGCCCCCTAAACGAGGAGGCCTCACTAAAGGTTTCCATCCTTGTTGATGAGTGGCATGAAAAACAAAAATGAGCCAAATATGACTAAATTGTGCTAAATCTCTGACTAAATCGATATTATTTGCCTTGTTAAGTAAAACTACTTTTCCTGTGGCAGCAGTGACTATTCCAGGTTGTCGAGGGATGGCAAACTTTTCTTTATAAGGGGAAAATACCCGTGCAATAATCTCGACATTAATATTGGTATTTTGATTTAACGTTTGTTCACTTTCTCGGTTGTTTTTAATCGTATTATTCATTGCTGTTTACGCTTAACAGGTACGCTCGTCCATAACAAACAGTGGTAGCTAAACACTTTTTATCTGCTTCATTTTTTTCTATCAAAGCACAGCCTGAAAAAATAATGGCATTGGCGCCCAAGTCGTACGCTTTTCTACGAGCATTTGTTCTGGCATTGATTTCATCAGGTGCTTGATGATGGGCTTTTTCTTGGCAATCATCGCCTTCTACAGCTCCTAAATATTGATATTTAGGAGCAGCTTGGGAACTTTCTGTATTTTTATTCTTGAGCATGCTTTGTTCATTTTGATAAATTGTCACAGCTGCAGGGCTATAATAATCTTTAAAATTAAGGTTATCTAAATTGGTTTGTACCTGATAACGTGATGAACATGCGGTAATGAAACATAAGATCAAAAAGCTATTTAATGGTTTTATTCGTGTGGTTTTATTCATAATCGCTCAGGAAAGATAATTAGTATACTACTGTGGTATCACCTTATTCTAAGTTAATTCTTTTTGAAAGTATTTAGTCGATTGTCGCTTTGAACTAAAATGTTTAGTTGTAATAAAGCAGGTTTATTTAAAATTAAGCTGATTATAAAACGATGATCTGATCAATCTGGAAAGCCATAACTAGTCCATAGCAAAACAAAAACTTTACATGGTAAATTTTCGATTTTTACGTTAAAAAGAAAGAAATATTCTCAAAAAAGCTAAATTGCAACTGCTGGTTGACAAATTTACAAGTTGGCTTGCTAGTCTGCAACCCTCTGTATTCCTATGATTGCAACTCAAAAATAAAGAAAGGAATGTTAATAATGATTTTAGCCGAAAAAATTATCAAACTAAGAAAACAATTGAGTTGGTCGCAAGAAGAGCTTGCTGAGAAGATGGATGTGTCCAGACAATCAGTGTCTAAATGGGAAAGTACAAATAGTATTCCTGATTTAAATAAAGTGATTAAGTTAGCCGAAATTTTTGATGTGTCGACTGATTATTTATTAAAAGATGACATCGAAATACCGGATCTTCAAAGTGATGGAAAAGAACCGGGTAGTGTTCAGATTAATTTAGAACAAGCTTTACATTATGTAGAAACGAAGCGACTTGTGTCGTCTTTAATCACGAAAGGCGTGGTGTTTTGTATAAGCTCGGTGATCCCATTATTTTTCTTTTTGGCTATGGCCCAAACAGGACGATTAAATATGACTGGTAATGTTGCTGCTGTGGCAGGCATTGTCAGTATATTACTGATGGTGTCTGTTGCCGTTAGTTATTTTATAAAAACGAACCAGTATCAAGCTGAAATAGATTCCATAGAAAATGAGCCTTTTGAATTGTCTTATGGTGTTCATAGTGTTTTTCAAGAAAAACTAAAGGATTTTCAGAATATTTATCATTTTCGTTTATCTCTAGGGATTTTTATGTTCATCATTAGTTTTGTGCCTTTATTAGTGGCTAGTATGTTTATGCAAGGTGAAGGATTAACCTTAATGATGTTGATTGTGTTGTTTATAATTATTGCTATTGGTATTTGTATTGTGTCGCCTGTATCTGCAAAATTTGATGCTTACAACAATATTTTAAAAGACAATGTTAAAGAAACGGAAAAATCAAAAAGAGCAAAACGTGCCGAAAAGCTTGCGGCATTTTATTGGCCATTATTAGTTGCCATCTTTCTAGGTTGGAGTTTGTGGACAATGGATTGGGGTGTCACTTGGATAATATGGCCGGTTGGTGCGGTATTATTTGCGGCATTAATTGGATTAATGGAATTATTTGAGAAAAATGAAACTTAACTAAAACCATACTGAACTTTAATCTAAGCTAAAAACTAAAATCAAGCCTGCACGATTGCTTATGGGGTAAATACCTATAAATGGTAAAGGCTTGTATATTTTTAAAGCTAATTTACCAAATACTGTTTTCGAGTTAAGTTATTTGGTGATTAAAATTTCTTATCCAGTTCAATATTGTTACGTACTTGAGTAGACACGTAAGTTAAACGCAATAGTCATTACCACTATTACAACGATTATGTAATTGAATACATCGTAAAGTTAACAATATATCATTGATGAAAATGACTTTAACAGTAGCAGCGGTTGGTTGTTTTCATTTGTATGTACAATATCGTCTATAATTCTTGATTTTTAACGTGAAATCACATTGTAAGTCACTGTTAAATAATGATTTGTTTTATCGTTAGTTCGCTGGTTGGCTAACATGGACATGGAATATAAATTAAGTAATAATGTCGTCACATTATTTTCATCTATCTGTCATCTATGAGCAGAAGCGATATTTTTCGTGCTTTAATAACACTACTTACTTTAGCCATTTGTCTAACGTTTTCTGTTGTTTCGAGACAATCCGTAGCAGTTGAGCAAACGATCAAAATACCACAACAACGCTCCACGTTTGATATCTCACATGACTATCATAAACAACTGTTAAAAATGGCGCTGGACAAAGCGGCTGAAGGGCGAAAAATTCCCGAGATTCTTGATACGATAAAAATGTCGCAAGGGCGAGCGATTGTAGAACTAAAAAAAGGCGAAAACTTAGATGTTTATTGGTTAGGAAGTAGTAAAAGTCTTGAGAAAGACTTACTAGCGATTAAAATACCGACAACAAGAGGATTAATAGGTTATCGAAAGTTTACTATTCATCAAGATTCTGTAGCTAGTTTTGACCAGATAAAAACGATTGATGAATTAAAAAAATTCTCAGCCTGCCAAGGAGCTCATTGGCCAGATACTAAGATTTTACGCGCGGCTGATCTACTAGTTACAACTTCTACTCATTATGAAGACATCTTTAATATGCTAAATCATAAGCGATGTGATTATTTCCCTCGAAGTTTTCATGACTCATTAACTGAATTGGCATTACGGGCACAAATGTATCCTGATTTAATCAATTATCAAGACATTATTTTACATTATCCTTTCGCGGTTTATTTTTTTACCAGTAAAGCGAATGTTGAATTAGCCCGTTGGATAGAGAAAGGACTCATACTTTTAGCGGAAAATGGTGAAATTGAAAAGTTAATGCAAACGCATCCGTTAACTGCCAATGTTTATCCTTTTAAAGATGAGCATAGAACAGTTTATTTTGAATTGCCTAATGATTTTCTTGAATTAGGAGAAACCGCAAATAACCCTGACTATTGGATTTTACCGAAAGATTTTAATTTAAACACGCTTGAGAACTAACCTTTAAATATTTAATTTTATGCGAAGGGAATCATGGCCAGATAACACGTAAATTATTTGGTTTACCTAGCCATAGAAGAGGACTGCAAGTTAATTTCTACGTTGCTTAATCGCATCGCTTAATAAAGACAACATTGTTTGACTTGCCGTTAAATCAACGCAGGCATCTGTGATACTTTGACCATAGGTTAATGAATCTTTATCAATGACTTTTTGGTTACCTTCGACTAAAAAGCTTTCAACCATCACCCCTGAAATTCCTTTATTACCAGCGATTATTTGACTAGCAATCGATTTTGCCACATCAATTTGTTTATTATGATCTTTATAGCTATTGCCATGACTACAATCGACCATTATTCCTGCATTGATGTTATTGCTAGTTAATTTTTCTAACGTACTATTTATGTCATCTGGATGGTAATTTGGCGTTTTACCTCCGCGTAAGATCACATGAGCGTGAGGATTACCATGTGTTTGATAAATACACATTTGCCCGCTTTTATCAGGAGAATAAAGTACATGCGGTACACTGGACGCTTTTATTGCATCAATTGCAATTTGTATATTGCCATCGGTTCCATTTTTAAAGCCTACCGGGCATGACAGTGCTGAGGCTAATTCTCGATGGACTTGGCTTTCTGTGGTTCTTGCGCCAATAGCGCCCCAACAAATTAGATCTGAAATATATTGACCAGTAACCATGTCTAAAAATTCAGTACCAGCAGGTAAACCTAGTTCGTTAATTTCCATTAATAAATTACGCGCTAAATTCAAACCTTTTGCTACATGGAAAGATTTATCTAAATCAGGATCACTAATTAATCCTTTCCAGCCAACGGTTGTTCTAGGTTTTTCAAAGTAAACCCGCATGACAATGAGTAATTCATTCTTATGGTGTTCATGAAGCGCTTTCAGCTGTTTCGCATAGTCGATAGCTGCATCAGTATCGTGAATAGAACATGGCCCGATAATCACTAATAGTCGATCATCTTCTCCATTAATAATCGCTTCAATGTCTTTCCGGCTTTGAATGATAAAATTAGCAGTATCATCAGAGAGTGGAATTTGCTCAGCTAGTTGGGCAGGAGATACTAAATTCTCGATTAGCGTCGTTCTAAATTCATCGGTTTTGATAGTCATGTCATATTACTTTGGTAATTACTGTCACTTTAAAAGCTAAATACAGGTAATAAGGCTAAGTACAGTAAGGATAAATCATCGCGCTAACATACAGAAAATCGACACCATTGTGAACCGCTTTCACGGTATTAATCATGTTAAATTAATATAAATCAGTATTTGTATCTTTGCAGCCCTGTTTGATTAAGTATTTTTGCCGTAATTTCTTCCACTGAAAGTTTCGTGGTATTTAAAAAAGGTATTTTTTCTTTCTTATAGAGTTTTTCAACTTCTCTCAATTCCATACGGCATTGTCGAGCAGAAGAATATTTACTGTTAGACATGCGTCCTTCTCTAATATCCATTAATCTCTGTGCATCAATGGTTAAGCCAAACAGTTTCTTTTTATGCGGTACTAAAAAGCTTGGGAGTTTTAGCTCTTCCATATCGTCGTCTGTAAACGGATAGTTAGCCGCTTTGATACCGTATTGAAGGGCAAGATATAGCGACGAGGGGGTTTTACCTGAACGAGAAACGCCTACTAAAATGACATCGGCATGTTCATAGTTTGAAATATTCGAGCCATCATCGTTTGCTAAAGAGTAATTAACAGCATCAATTCGGTAATCGTAACTATTTTCATGGATACTATGCGTTCTATGAGCTTTAGGTTTAGCGGAAATACCAAGTTGTTTTTCTAAAGGTGAAACAAAATGCTCAAGAAAGTTGTAAATAATACCATCGCAACTGTCTAGTATTTCTCTGATTTCATGATTGACAAAGGTATGAAATACCAAAGGAGGTTCATTTGATTTTTTTGCGGTTTTGTTGATAAGCGCTTTCACCTCAAGGGCTTTTTCTTTAGTTTCTACAAAAGAAATCGTTTCATGTGCAAAATCTACAGGAAACAAAGAGAGTAAGGCGTGACCAAATACTTCAGATGTAATAGCTGTGCCATCAGAGATATAAAAAGCAGTGCGCATTTTAGGTCCTCATATAATTTTAATGATATTAATATTTCGTAATGTGATATGAAAGTTTTCTTTATATCTTTTAGTTTGAACAATAACCAGTGTAAAATGATCTCAGCTACAATGAAACTTAGGTCTGTTGAACTTACAGTTTAAAACACTGTTGTACTTGAAAAAATAGTAATCGAGACGCTTTAGGTAAGGTTTGGATATTCCAAATCCCCATGAAGCAACCAAGAGAGACTCCATTTCACTACAACCCAAAGGCTATGGCTAATTTAAAACTTAACGTATGTTACAAAGGTTAAAAAAGGTTGAAAAAACATTTAAGTCGTATGACTACATTACACGTTTTACGCCTTGTTATCTTAAAAATTAACCAATAGCAGAGAGTAAAATGAAAGTTCAACAGACCTTATTATAAAATAACCTTTTTAATTTTATCCACATCGGAGAATTTGTCGTGCAGGAATATGTACTTTGGTATGAAGAGTTAGGTATGGGTGATGTAGATCGCGTAGGCGGGAAGAATGCATCACTTGGGGAAATGATTTCAAACCTTTCAAATGTTGGGGTGCAAGTGCCAGGTGGTTTTGCAACAACCGCTTTTGCATTCAACGAATTCTTAGAGCAAAGCGGCTTAAACGACAAAATCTATCAATTACTTGATACGCTCGATGTAAGTGATATTCACGCATTAGAAGCCTGTGGTAACCAGATTCGTCAATGGATAATAGACACGCCATTTTTACCTGAAATGCAGCGAAATATTGAACAAGCATACGAAAAGTTAGCGGGTGAATTTTCTGCAGACGCATCTTTTGCCGTGAGATCTTCAGCCACTGCGGAAGATATGCCTGATGCTTCTTTTGCTGGTCAACAAGAAACCTTTTTAAATGTCCGTGGTTTAGACGCCGTCATGATCGCCATTAAACATGTTTTTGCTTCGTTATTTAACGATCGAGCAATTTCTTATCGTGTTCACCAAGGCTATGATCACCGTGGTGTCGCGCTCTCTGCAGGTATCCAACGCATGGTGCGCAGTGATATTTCATCTTCAGGTGTGATGTTCTCTATTGATACCGAATCAGGGTTTGAAGACGTTGTTTTTGTTACATCAAGCTATGGTTTAGGTGAAATGGTTGTTCAAGGGGCAGTGAATCCAGATGAATTTTATGTTCATAAACAAACCTTAGCAAAAAATAAACCTGCAGTTGTTCGTCGAAATATCGGCTCTAAAGCCATCAAAATGGTCTATACCGATGCTCAAGAGCACGGCAAGCAAGTCGAAGTGATCGATGTTGAAGAGCGCGTCTCGAATCAGTTTTCTTTAACCGATGACGAAGTTCAAGAACTGGCCAAACAAGCGGTTATAATCGAAAAGCACTATCAACGTCCAATGGATATTGAATGGGCAAAAGATGGCTTAGACGGCAAGTTGTATATAGTGCAAGCACGCCCTGAAACCGTTAGAAGTCGTGAAGTAGGCAACGTAATGGAGCAATTCCAACTTCAATCGACAGCCGATATTATTTGTGAAGGGCGCTCTATTGGACAAAAAATAGGTAGCGGTGAAGTGAAAGTTTTAGCTTCACTTGATGAGATGGATAAAATACAAAAAGGTGATGTGTTAGTCACTGACATGACAGATCCCGATTGGGAACCTATTATGAAAAAAGCCTCTGCGATTGTTACGAATCGAGGTGGTAGAACATGTCATGCGGCTATCATTGCTCGTGAAATGGGGATTCCTGCGGTTGTTGGTTGTGGCGACGCAACCAGTAAAATTGCTACGGGTGATGAAGTAACCGTTTCTTGTGCAGAAGGAGATACCGGTTTTATTTATCAAGGTAAACTAGAATTTACTGTCACTACTTCTCAAGTAGATGATATGCCTGAGTTACCTCTGAAAATAATGATGAATGTTGGCAATCCTGATAGAGCATTTGCATTTGCTCGTTTACCGCACGCGGGGATAGGTTTGGCTCGATTAGAGTTTATCATTAATAAAATGATTGGTGTTCATCCTAAAGCGCTCATAAATTTTGATGAGCAACCTGCTGATTTAAAAGATGAAATAAACGATATTATTGCCGGATACTCAAGTCCTACCGAGTTTTATATTGCTAAGTTAACCGAAGGCATTTCCACATTAGCGGCAGCATATTCACCGGAAAAAGTCATAGTTCGTATGTCAGATTTTAAATCTAACGAATACGCGAATTTAGTCGGTGGTGAGCATTTTGAACCTGATGAAGAAAATCCGATGATAGGCTATCGGGGGGCTTCACGCTATATTTCTGAAGATTTTAGAGCATGTTTTGCACTAGAATGTGAAGCAATAAAACGAGTCAGAAATGAGATGGACCTTACTAATGTTGAAGTGATGATCCCATTTGTCCGTACGCTCGAAGAAGCGGAACAGGTGATTGAAATTTTAGCTGAGCATGGTTTAAAACGTGGAGAGAATGGCCTAAGAGTCATTATGATGTGTGAACTACCATCAAACGCTTTATTAGCGGATCAATTTCTCGATCATTTCGACGGTTTTTCAATTGGCTCAAATGACTTAACACAATTAACGTTAGGACTTGATAGAGATTCTGGTTTAATTGCCCATTTGTTCGATGAGCGAAATCCAGCCATAAAAGCCTTATTGTCAATGGCTATCAAGGCATGTAAAGCACGTGGTAAATATGTTGGTATTTGTGGTCAAGGTCCTTCTGATCATGCTGATTTTGCCGCATGGCTTGTTAACGAAGGCATTGATAGCGTGTCGTTAAACCCAGATACAGTTTTACCGACGTGGCTTTATTTAGCAGAGCAACACGCTAAAAGTTAAGTAGAAAGGTTCAATTAACCGTAAAGAATAAAACAGCATTATTAAAGAAAATTAATAATGCTGTTTTTTATGGCGTGATGAAAGCCATTTTGTTGAAGAGAATGTCTTTTAAAGCCTAGTTATTCGTATAAATACGGTGTTGAGTTTATTTGATTGCTCTATTCAACCAAGCAACAGTCAAGCAATCCCACTAGAAATAACTTATGCGCAGCGGTGTAAACTATGAAACGGTTTGTACTGTGTTAGTTTTTTATATTTTTGCCACAATATTTCAATTTTTGTCTCGCCTTCATTACCCGATTTACATGAAAAGACAAATTTCTCTTCAACTTGATTTTCAGGTAATACTTCACCTTGTTCTAACATCAATAATCGTTTTCCTATGACACTTAACAGCTCTGCATCTGCAATAGTAAAGTCGCCTGATTTACTAAAACCACGAGGAAAATGCACATCATCATAAAATCTATCTGTTTGAATAAAACCGTGTATTGTTGTCATGTTTACCTCTGTTGACAGGGGAGATATTTTCGAAGATTATGCGGCTAAGTATTAGTGGTGTAAAACAAATAATAATTATCGTTTCGATAAGAGATAACATAATGGATGTTGAGTTAATAAAAACCTTTTTAGAAGTAAAAGATTGCCGACATTTTGGCAAAGCCGCCGAAAACTTATATCTCACGCAAGCAGCAATCAGCACAAGAGTTCGACAATTAGAAAGATATTTTGGTGTTTCTTTATTTCATCGTGCGAGAAATAACATTCAGTTAACGCCTGCTGGCGAAAGATTAGTACCCCATGCGGAGAATATGCTTAATACCTTAAGGATGGCAAAGCAAGATGTAGCCTTAGCGTCTGATCAAGTTGCTCAAATTTCCATTGCAGGAACTCCCAATACTTGGGATGTATATATTCATGATGCCATCTCAAAAATTTATAATTATCAACCTCAGATAAGTTTAGTAGCTGAAATTTTATCGCGTGAGCAATTAACTCGACAATTATTAGAGCGCTCATTAGATGTCGCTATTTTATTTGATCCACCCAAAGTTGAAGAGTTAAAAATTGAATCATTGCACATGTTCAAATTGATCCCCGTTACTACTTTTGATCATGTGATTGAACAAGGATCAGATGTTGAGCGTTACATCATGATTGATTGGGGGACGAGTTTTATTAACTGGCACGCAAAAGAAGTGTTAGGAATTTCTATTCCCGCAATAAGAACCAGTACCGCTCGTATCGCGCTTGATTTAATGCTGCAATGTGGAGGCAGCGCATATTTACCTGATATGTTAGCAAGGCCTTTTATAGAGCAAGGCACCTTATTTGAAATCCCGAAATTACCGGTGTTTGAACGTGAAGTGTTTAGTGCTTTTCATAAAGAAAATGAAAATGAGCAACGTATTATTGAAATTAAAAATTTATTGAGAAAAGACGATCCAGAAGCACCGGCTATCATGACGCCATAACCAGAATGACATTGATGGTTTTTTTAGCAACACTTGTATGTAAAAGCATCCTTGATTTCACACGCAAAAGTTATGCCTGAATAAAGTAAAAAATTTTTATCGTAAACTAAAAAATATTTTACTTTTCTTACCTGAAAAAAACATAGATTATCCGATTTGAACAAGATTAACTTTTTTGGTGAATAACATGGCAATTGCTACTCAATATGAAATGGATTCCTCAGACGATTTAAACTTTAACGGTGATGACGATTACCCAGAGTTAGATAATAACATTGCTGATTTTGAATTAAGTACGGGGTCATCTGAAGTTAAAAACTCTCGTCAAAATCATAAACGTAACTTCTTGGCTAAAAGGAAAATCGAACAGCTACAAGAAGCGAAACGGCTTAGAAAGTTAGAAGAAGACTATTTTGATGATTGGGATTAGTTTATTTTTAGATAACTTGAGACCTATTAAACTATTTTTTTGATTCTCCTTATTAAATTGTATTCAGTAATTGCGTAAAACTTGGTTTTGCGCAATTAATCACCCGTATAAGACAAATAGAAATTATTTATTCTCTCTTTTGCCAACATCATTGGCTTTTTCATTTTTCTCCCTTAAGCTAGTTCTATAGTTAATTGCTTGTTAGTTAACATCATATTTTATTGTTTAAGGTGAGGTACTTTATCAAAATGGCAAACATTCCTTGGTATAAAAACCCAGAAATGATAGTTGCTTTATCGGCACTTATCATCGGCTTGGTCACTGCCTTTACTTCTATCTATTCTGCCTATGTTGACCGAGAATATGCACGTGCTTCTGTTTGGCCGAGATTAGAAATATTCAGAAGTTTTAACGGCAGTTCTTTTAGTTATGGTGTAAATAATAGTGGTACAGGCCCAGCACTAATCAAATATGCTAAAATTTATGATGGCAGCAAATATTTAAAACATTGGAAAGACGTTGAAGCGTTTAAAAATATTAGACAGTCACATTTAAGTAATCGAACCTTGTCGCCACAAAATAGCATTACACCTGTTTCGTATAAAGGTAAAGATGCTCAAAAGATTGCAGAGGCGGATAATTCAATCAGCATAGAACTTTGTTATTGTTCAATTTATGACGAATGCTGGCTTATTGATAGAAACAATCGTCCTGAAGAGATTGAGGCTTGTATGATTAGTGAAGAACAACAATTTTTACAATAAAAATATAGGTGACTCCATGGATAAAGCGCTGGAAACTATGATCAATAATATGCCTGAAAAAACGGGTAAAACGCTGGAAGAATGGTTTGTCATATTAGCAAAAGAAAATTTTGAGAAACATGGGGTTGCCGTCAAGTTTTTAAAGTCTGAATACGGTGTTACCCATGGTTTTGCTAATACCATAGTAACATTGTCAAAACAGGATGATTCGTCACAACAAGACCTTGTTCAAGCTCAATATCAAGGAAAAGAAAATTTATTACCTCTTTACGAAAAATTGATTTCTATTGTTGAAAGTTTTGGTGATGATGTTGTTATAACGCCGAAAAAAACAAGTGTTAGTATTATTCGTAAAAAACAGTTTGCTTTAATTAAACCGGCCACTAAAACAAGAATTGATTTGGGATTAAAACTTAAAGATGTTGAAATTCAAAGTCGGTTAGCCGATTCTGGCCCCTTTGGCACTATGTGTAGTCATAGAATAGTATTAAATGATCTTGCAGATATTGATGATGAAGTGTTCAAATGGTTAGCGTTAGCTTATGAGAAATCCGTTTAACTATATCAATAAGTATCATTATTATAACCAATAAAATCTTTGATAAAGGGGCAGATATGAATAACTCAAAACAAGAAAAAAAATCTGAACAAAAAGATAAAAACGAAACAAATATGGGAGCTGGAATTGCAATTGGAATTGGCGTAGGTGTGGCAATGGGAACTGCAACAGGTAATATAGGTGTTGGTTTAGCAATTGGTATCGCGATAGGTATTGCGCTTGGCACCAAATTACAAAAAAGTTCTAAGACAGATAAAGATAAATCGAATGAATAAATTCGACATTTAACTTTATTTAACCAACATTAAGTCAATATTAACAAGTTTTAAATAACAGATAACGCACCGAGAGATATGATGATAGCTAAAGGCCAGTTCAATATAAGTTTAACACCTCAAGACGATGAGAGCCCAGCAGGTAGAATGTTAATAGATAAAACTTATACTGGCGATTTAATTGGCTCAGGTATTGGCCAAATGATCAGCAAAAGAACGGTAGCAGGGACTGCGGTATATTACGCTATTGAAGAGTTTTCTGGCCAATTAAAGGGGAGAACGGGCGCGTTTACACTGGTTCATAGTGGCGTTATGGATAAAACATCACAATCGTTAACCGTCACCGTTTTAGCTGGCTCAGGTGAAGGGGAATTCAGTGATCTTTCTGGTACGCTAGATATTATTCAAGAAAACGGAGTACATTCTTATATCTTTAATTATTCGTTGTAATAAATGATGCCATTTCAATTTCAGGACTTATTTTAATATTGTTGTTGCAGTGACAGGCTATAAAATAAAATGTTCTTTGCAAAAAACGTTCATTTTACCTCATGGTAAATTCTATTCACGGTTCTTGATCATTTGAGTTGTTTAAAAGAGTGCCTTAAAAATTAATTTAGCGATGCACTGGCTGAACAACATCATTGCTATTTGCTCGGTTTTTTGAGTAAAAAAATATTCATAATAGTTGAAAAAGTTCTTAAGGTTTTTGATATCTGCCTGTCAAAAATTAAAATGACCATGATATACTTTCTGCACTTTTCTTTTTGTAAGTATTAAAGCTGTTATGTTACCTCGGTTAGATCCTCAAGAGCTTGTTGCTCCGTTATATCAAGATTACGCGAAAACCTTGTCTTTGCTTAACTTTACTGGTGATATCAGTACGAGTTATGGCGCACGTTTAGCTGTGGCAACCGATAACAGTATTTACCAACAATTACCGCAATTAGTCATACATCCGCGTTGCCAACATGATATTCAAATAATCACTGAACTTGCGAGCCAAGATAAATTTCAAGAAATAAAATTTAGTGCTCGCGGAGGCGGTACAGGTACCAATGGCCAAAGTTTAACGCCGGGCATAATTGTCGATTTATCAAAATATATGAATCGTATTTTGGAAATAAACGTTGAAGAAAACTGGGTTAAAGTTGAAGCAGGAGTTGTTAAAGATCAATTAAATGATTTTTTAAGGCCACATGGCTTTTTCTTTTCGCCTGATTTATCAACCAGTAATCGGGCGACTATTGGCGGCATGATCAATACTGACGCATCAGGTCAAGGCTCGTTAGTTTATGGTAAAACATCAGATCATGTTCTTGGTTTAACCTCAGTGCTGGCCAATGGTGAAGTTATCTCTACTGCACCGATGTCAGTTGCTCATGCGGTTGAGTTAGCAACTGAAAATACCACCTTAGGGAGAATCCTGAAACAAGTACTTGCCACAAGTGTTGAAAAACGGGATAAAATTTTAAATAAATTTCCACGATTGAATCGCTTTTTGACTGGCTATGATCTTGAGCATGTTATTAGTGATGATTTACAAACGCTTGATTTATCACGTTTGATCACTGGCTCAGAAGGCTCTTTAGCCTTTGTTTGTGAAGCAAAGTTAAATTTAACGCCTATTTCCAAAGCAAAAACCTTAATTAATATCAAATATGATAGCTTTGATTCTGCACTTCGCCATTCTCCAACCTTAGTTGCAGCGAATGCTACTTCAGTTGAAACCATAGATTCGAAAGTCTTAAATTTAGCTAAACAAGACATTGTTTGGCACTCAGTCAGTGAGTTAATTACTGATGTTGAAGATAAAGTAATGGATGGTATTAATATCGTTGAATATAACGGTGAAAGTCCTGAAGCTTTAGCTGGAGAAATTAAGTTACTAACCACTCAATTAGACAAAGATATTGTCAATGAAACGGGGGTTATTGGTTATCAAGTAACTTCTGATCTTGCCAGTATTGGTAAGCTTTATGCGATGCGTAAAAAAGCAGTGGGTTTGTTAGGCAATACCAAAGGTAGTCAAAAACCATTGGCGTTTGCGGAAGATACTGCCGTTCCCCCCGAGAATTTAGCCGATTTTATCGCAGAGTTTCGTGAATTGCTTGACAGTTATCAATTACATTACGGAATGTTTGGTCATGTTGACGCGGGGGTATTACATGTTCGTCCGGCACTTGATATGTGTGATCCTGAGCAAGAAGTCATTATGCGTGAAATCTCCGATAAAGTGGTGGCATTAACCGCTAAATATGGGGGCTTAATGTGGGGCGAACATGGTAAAGGTTATCGTAGTGAATATAGTCCTGAATTTTTTGGTGAAGAACTATTTAATGAATTAAGAAAAATTAAAACTGTTTTTGATCCACTCAATAAAATGAACCCAGGAAAAATTTGTACGCCAATAGAGTCTACTGAGCAATTAGTTTCGGTAGATGCAGTAAAACGCGGGACGTTTGACCGACAAATTCCTATTGAGGTTAAAGACTCATTTAAATCCGCCTTAGAATGTAACGGAAATGGTTTATGTTTTAATTACGATGCGAATAGTCCTATGTGTCCATCCAGTAAAATTACTCGGGATCGTCGACATTCGCCAAAAGGGCGAGCGGGGTTAATGCGTGAGTGGTTACGTTTATTAGAAAATAAAGGTGTTGATATTTTATCGTTAGAAAAAAATATTAACGGTTGGTCAGTTAAACAGTTACTCAATAAAGTGAAAAATAAACTTGGTAAAGCAAACCAACAAGACTTTTCACATGAAGTGATGGATGCCATGTCAGGCTGTTTAGCTTGTAAAGCTTGTGCAAGTCAATGTCCGATAAAAGTAGATGTGCCAGACTTTAGGGCACGTTTCTTAAATGTTTATCACTCACGGTATTTTCGCCCGTTGAAAGATCATTTAGTCGCCAATGTTGAACAACTTGCGCCGATCATGGCAAAAGCGCCAAACTTTGTTAACTTAGTGTTAGACAATAAACTATACGAAAACGTGTCAAAAGCGACAATAGGTTACGTTGATACACCATTATTATCGGTGCCTACATTAAAAATTAGAACTGAAAGAAATGGATTTGAGCGTTTTGATTTAGAGCGCTTTAAAGGGTTGTCGGCAGAACAAAAAGCACCGTATGTGTTGATAGTGCAAGACCCTTTCACATCCTTTTATGATGCGGGCGTCGTTGAAAAACTGATGCAGCTTATCGATAAATTAGGTTTTAAGCCGGTGTTGGTGCCGTTTAAACCTAACGGTAAACCACAACACGTGAAAGGCTTTTTAACGCGCTTTGCAAAAACTGCAAAAAATACTGCGGACTTTTTAAATCAGTTACATGAATTAGCGATTCCGATGATCGGTATGGATGCTTCATTAGCGTTATGTTATCGCGATGAATACAAGCAAATTTTAGGTAGTGAGCGTGGCGACTTTACCGTGTTACTTGCTCATGAATGGCTTATTTCGATGATCGATCACAATAAACTAAAAATTGAACAAAAGTTGCTTGAAGATAATACTGAATATCAGTTATTTGCCCATTGTACGGAAAAAACAGCGCTGGCAGGCAGTGAACAAGAGTGGGTAAACATTTTTAATTATTTTGGCTTAAGATTAAATAAAGTGTCGGTTGGCTGTTGTGGTATGGCAGGTACTTATGGTCATGAACACGTCAACTTGGCAAATTCAAAAGGGCTTTTTGAGTTAAGCTGGCAGCCTAAATTAGCGAAGGTGAAAGAAGAACAAGTGGTTGTTACCGGTTATTCATGTCGTAGCCAAGTTAAACGATTAGGTCATTTAAAAACCAAACATCCTGTTGAAGTGTTAGTGGCTTCCCTTGCTTAATACGTGTGCTGTTTGATTCTTAAACATTAAGTGATAAACGTTAAAGATTAAACCTGAAAGGATAAAGCAAAAAACCGATCATAAGATCGGTTTTTTATTTTTAAAATCAAGCGAATACTTTAATGTTATGTTTATCAAAAACTATATTACGTAAAGAATTCCCTCGTAATATTAATCTTGATTTCCACGCGTGATAATTTCACGGGCCATTTCATCGGCAACAATCCCCGTTGGTTTATTCTCATTGGCCGCTTTATCAAAAACATTCATTAAAGTATGGTAAATTTTTTCGACTAATTTTGTCGCTTCATTTTCACAATAAGGTTGAGGGTAAATCTCTAATGCTACGTTGATAATGCCCCCTGCATTTATCACATAATCAGGAGCGTATAATATCCCTTTATCTTTTAATAGTTGATCGTGTTTAGCCGCGGCTAATTGATTATTAGCACAGCCAGCTATGATTGAAGCTTTAAATAAGTCAATGGTTACATCGTTCACTGAAGCCCCTAAAGCACAAGGAGAGAATACATCAACGTCTTGATGATAGATATCATCTAAAGCGACGATAGTTGCACCGAATTCACTGGCAGCTTTATCTAAGGCTTCTTGGTTGATATCAGTAACCACTAAGCTAGCGCCTGCTGCATGTAATTTTGCACATAAATCGTAACCAACACTTCCTAAACCTTGGACAGCGACTTTTAATCCTGATAAATCATCTTTACCGAGTTTAAATTTAACGGCTGCTTTAATGCCTAAAAAGGTCCCTAAAGCGGTAAATGGCGCAGGATTACCACTTTTTCCGTCTAGTCCTGCTACAAATTCTGTTTGGCTATTTACAATCGCCATATCACTGGTGGTGATATTAACGTCTTCAGCTGTGTAATATCGACCACCTACATTATTAACCGCACGACCAAAGGCTTCAAAAAGCGCTGTTGACTTAAGTTGTTTTGGATTGCCAATGATGACAGCTTTACCGCCACCGAGTTTCAAGCCCGCCATTGCATTTTTATAGGTCATTCCTTTAGACAGTCTTAATACATCGGTTAGTGCTTGTTCATCATTATCATAATCCCAGAAACGACAACCTCCAGCACCAGGTCCTAATGCTGTGTTATGCACAGCAATAATGGCCTTTAAGCCAGTTGCTTTATCACTACAAAATACCACTTGTTCATGATCATCAAAATCTACTAAATCGAAAAATGCCACTACTTGATCCTCGTGTGCTAAGTTGGTCTCTTTGAAACCTATATTGTAATATTTCTTGCTGCGCACATTACCACTTAGCATGAGCTATAGCTAGTCAGGGATAAAATAAACTGTACGTATACTGACTTAACTTTGTGGCGAATTTTGTACACAAGTTCAGGAGCAAAAAATGAAGAGTTCAAGGATAGCTTGCGTCAAAATAAATCTTTATATATCCTCACTCGCAGACGATAAGTAGTTAAGGTAAAGCAGTATGAGTTCACTTTCTCAATTAACAGATGAAGAAAAACAGCAATGGTTAAAAGATAAATATCAAGTAGCGACTAAATTTTTAGCAGATAAAGGTTTAGTTACTGTCAGTGTGTCTGATGCTGACAGTAGATATATCATTCCACTTTTTTCAGTTTGGAAATTAAATTTAATCGATAAATCAAGTGTTTGGGTTATAGCGGGCGATTTACCTACTGATTATATTGAAACCACTGCTGCAAAAGATGCGAGAGAAGCCGTACGTCATTTTTCTTATAAATGGCAATTGCAAGCGGATCAATTATTACAAGCTGGTATAGCTGAGCAGCAAGAGTTTGCCAATATATTGATCAGTAGAGCAGAGAATTTATATAAAATATTTACGAAAGATGAGATTTGGTGATCAACTTAGTGCGAGCTGATAGATAAAATAAATATTACCTAAAAGCCTAAATAATTTAACCACATATGGTTAATGGCTAAGGTAATATTTTGCACTTTTAATGGCGTCAATTGAGCATTGCATTTTCTGTCTAGGCATACCTGCCTCCATAAACACCGCACCGGCACTAATAAAATTAAACTTTCTAAAGTAATCGATATTTTCTAACGGACTATAAATGAAAACTTCATTTAAGTTTAATTCTTTGGCGATGGCTAATAAGCCATGCATAATGATATGGTCAACGTTTTCTTTACGGTATGCCTTTAATACAGCAATCCGAGATATTTCTCCTGTGGCTAATAAGCGTCCTGTACCAATAGGCTCTTGGGTAACATCGTCACACACCAGTAAATGAACAGCGTGACGATCTTTATTATCAAACACTATTTTTTTTGGCATGCGCCATTCACATATAAAAACTTTTTCTCTTACGTTTTTAAGCAAGGGAGCTGCTTTCTCCCATTGCACTCGTCCTATACTATATGACATGATTTTATTCTATATACCAATAACCCTTATTTAACACACTAGTTAACAATTGAGTGTTTTTCAAACAAGTCATGAAACTTTTTGCTTTTTTTGTTGTCATTGGCTCAGATCCAGCAAGATATTGGCCTAATCCGATAGTTTCTTCTGATAATTCAAATTTATCGCCATTAATAAATAAACTAGCTAAAGGCGTTGTGCAATATAACGCTTTTATGCCAGAAACCGGCGAAAATTGAATCTCATCATCTTCTAAAAAACCTGAAACTTGTTCAGTAGTAAATGCTTCCATTGGAATTAACAATTCTAGGGTATGATGACTTTGTGTTAAATATTCACTGATATAGTTTGAAAAAAATTGTTCATCAGCAAGTTGATTCAACATAAAGTTTTTTATTTGATTGATATCTTTTTCATGTAATTGATAAGGGCTGCTTGAAACTTGTCTGTCTGCATCAGAGAAACGCTGCTCGCCTAATTCTTCATCAATCATTTTATCGGCAAATGCCGACCATAAATCTTGATTACTGGGTGCTTGGAAACCGATTGAATAATTGACAGAATTTTCGATTGATACACCATTATGTGGATGATTTGGCGGGATATATAATAGATCGCCAGCTTCTGTTATTTCATCAATAATAGGCGAAAAATCACTGACTTGTTTTAAATCAGGGTGGGGAATTAACGTTTCTAATGTACTATTTGGAGCACCCACTTGCCAACGTCGCTTACCTTCACCTTGAAGAATGAACACATCGTATTGATCTAAATGCGCACCTACGCCACCGTTTGGTGTTGAAAAACTTACCATTACATCGTCAATGCGCCAACGTGGAATAAAGGTAAATAACGAAATTAAACGATCGGTATCGCGCGACCAGTTATTTACCGCTTGAACTAACAAGGTCCAATTTGTTTCACCGAACTTTGTAAAATCATCAAAAGGGCCATGTTCAACATGCCAAGAATTATCTGGATTTTGAGCAATAATACGGGATTCAATTTCTTGTTCCATCGCCAAACCGGCAAGTTCATCAGCTTCAATTGTTCCTTGAAAATTAGGGATGGCTTGCTTGATGAGCAATGGTTTTTTTTGCCAATATTCTGTTAAGAATGTTTCAGGTGTTAGAGCACCCCATTGAATACTTTCCATAATCGTTCACTCTTACTCAATAATGTGTTGATCGTTAAAAACAAAAAGGAACCTATGGGTTCCTTTTTTAGTTACCTAAATCAGCGTGGTATGACGCTTATTAGTCTAATTCATTGATAAATGAAACGGCGCGGCCAATGTAGCTAGCAGGTGTCATTTCTCTTAAAGATGCTTTTGCTTCTTCAGGCATGTCTAAATTGTCTATAAAGGCACGCATTGAATCGCCATTCACACGTTTACCACGGGTAAGCTCTTTTAATTTTTCATACGGTTTTTCAATACCGTATCGACGCATCACCGTTTGTACGGGCTCTGCTAATACTTCCCAGTTGCTGTCTAATTCAGCCAGTAAGTTTTCTTCATTAACTTGCAGTTTGCTAATACCTTTGAGTGTTGCACCGTAAGCAATTAAAGAATGAGCAAATCCGACACCTAAATTACGTAAAACGGTCGAGTCTGTTAAGTCACGTTGCCAGCGTGATACAGGTAATTTTTGTCCTAAGTGAGCGAATAATGCGTTCGCAATTCCTAAGTTACCTTCCGAATTTTCAAAATCAATTGGGTTTACTTTATGTGGCATAGTTGAAGAGCCAATTTCACCCGCAATTGTTTTTTGTTTGAAGTGACCAATGGCAATATAACCCCAAATGTCGCGGTCGAAATCAATTAAGATAGTATTGAATCGAGCAACCGCATCAAATAATTCAGCGATATAATCATGTGGTTCAATTTGGGTAGTAAAGGCATTCCACGTTAAGTTCAATGAGGTGACAAACTCATTGGAAAAGTTATGCCAATTAACTTCAGGGTAAGCTGAAAGGTGAGCATTGTAATTACCGACTGCACCGTTAATTTTACCTAAAAATTCAACATTAGCGATTTGATCACGTTGACGTTTTAAACGCACATAAACATTGGCGAATTCTTTACCCATAGTACTCGGTGAGGCAGGCTGACCATGAGTACGGCACATCATAGGGATGGATTTATATTCAACGGCTAGTGCTTTAATTTCTGTTAATATGTCATCTATTACCGGCAGTAAAACTTGCTCACGACACTCAGTTAACATTAAACCATGAGATAAGTTATTGATATCTTCAGAGGTACAGGCAAAGTGAATAAACTCAGTTACCGCATTTAATTCTTCGTTGTTGGCCACTTGCTCTTTTAAGAAGTATTCAACCGCTTTAACATCATGGTTAGTTGTTGCTTCAATGTGTTTAATACGTAATGCATCTTCTTCACTAAAGTTATCAACAATCGCATTTAATGCCGCTGTTGCTTCAGCACTAAAGGCTGGAACTTCGTTAATTTCTGGTGTTGCTGCTAATTTTTGTAACCAACGTACTTCAACCGTTACGCGATATTTAATTAAACCAAATTCACTAAAAATAGGGCGTAATGATTTTACTTTGCTACCATAACGACCATCTACTGGTGAAATTGCACTTAATGCTGAAAGTTCCATAATATTTCCTAATTTCGTTAACTGGCTGTAATTATTTAATGGTTAAATTAAAGCGTCGTTAACATGATTAATATTTATATACGTTTTAATAATTGCTCTGCACATCCAACAATTTTTGAACGTGAGAATAAAATAGTTCTGCGTTTACCACCTACTTGTCGCCATAAAACCGCTGAGCGAATACCTGCAAGTAATAACGCTCTAATTTTATGTTGATTAACAGGTTGCTTTAATATTTCTGGGTTACCGGCCACTTGAATAGGGGTGCCAATCGGGCTAATTATATCGCTGTAAATACTAGCTAAACTTGCAACGAGCGTTTCACTATCAATATCATAATGGGCTAATTGGCGTTGACATTGTTCGATTCTATTCCCTAATTCAGCAAGCTGTTTAGGTTTTTTACTTAATCGACGCTCTAAACTTAATAAGCTGACAACATAGCGAGTAATTTCCGGATCTTTTTGGGTTGTTTGGTTACCTAAATGCGACATCAAGGTTTGTAAACCAAGCGATAAGTGGCTGATATCTCCACCATAAACTTCTAATGTACTGTCAGGAGAGGTAACCATTACGCTATTTAATAAAGTAACAAACTCCTCGTCGAGTGTTTGTCCTTGTCTAGATAATTTTTGTACTAACAATGCAACTTGGCAAACTGCTGCGAGTGTTATAGTTTGTTCTTCAAATGCTTGCATAAAATATAATTAACCTTAACCCATGCGCTTAACGAATAAGAGTATTAATAATGCCGCCGCCTAAGCAAATATTATCTTGATAAAATACGACAGACTGACCGGGTGTAACTGAGCTTTGCTGTTCATCAAACATAACCTGATAAGTACCTTCAACTTCACTTACCGGAGTTAGAGTACAAGGAACATCTTCTTGACGGTAGCGTGTTTTTACCGTGCAAGAAATCGGCTTATCAAGTTTTTTGCGATTCACCAAATGGAGCTGATTGCCAATTAATCCTTTAGAGAATAGACGAGGGTGGTTATGACCTTGTCCAACAATTAACACATTTCTTAACAGGTCTTTTTCAACCACGTACCAAGGCTCTTCACCCGCATTTGCTAAACCACCAATACGAAGTCCTTTACGTTGGCCTAGTGTGTGATACATTAATCCGTCATGCTCACCAATAACTTCACCTTCAGCAGATTCTATTTTTCCCGGTTGTGCAGGTAAGTATTGCCCCAGAAAGTCTTTAAATTTACGTTCACCAATAAAACAAATTCCCGTGCTGTCTTTTTTATTGGCGGTAACTAAATCCGCTTTTTCAGCGATAGCGCGCACTTCAGGTTTTTCGATATGACCAACGGGAAATAAAGTACGACCAACTTGTTTATCGCTTAGCGTATATAAAAAGTAACTTTGATCTTTATTATTATCTAAGCCACGTAACATAGCCCATTGACCATTACCTTGTTCATCAGTGATAAATTTTCGTTGAACATAATGGCCTGTCGCGATGTAGTCAGCACCTAAGTCTTCACATGCAAACTCAAGAAAAGCTTTAAATTTAATTTCTTTATTACACATAATATCAGGATTAGGTGTACGACCGGCTTTGTATTCTGCTAAAAAATATTCAAAAACATTGTCCCAATATTCGGTTGCAAAATTAATTGTGTGTAATTTTATACCGAGTTTTTCACACACTTGTTGAGCATCTTTTAAGTCTTCAGCAGCGGCGCAGTATTCATCGGTATCATCTTCTTCCCAATTTTTCATGAACAAGCCTTCAACTTGATAGCCTTGTTCAATCAACAGATGTGCTGATACAGAAGAGTCTACTCCACCTGACATACCAACAATGACTTTGGTATCTTGTGGACGTTTTTCGTTTAATGGCTCACTAATAGACATTGATTACTCGTTTTTCCTAATGTTTATGTTGTATTACAAAAGGCCTAAAGAAAATGGCGCGAAATTATAGCACGGGCAATGAGTTGGTCATAGTACCTAACAAGAGATTCTCACGATGAAAGTTATATATTTTTTGGAAGGTCTATTTGCGCTATTTCACAGGCGATAAAAGTTAAAGATTGGTTTTGAAAGTGTCTAATGTTACTTTTTGGCCGGCTAAATAATCGTCAATACACTGTAGAACCATTGGGCTTCTTAATTGCGTTTCTTTTGATTTAATTTCATCATAAGTCAGCCAATGTGTCGCAATTATTTCCTCATCATTAGGGGAGCTTTTAAGCGGCTCGGTTAACTCTATGACAAAACAAAAACGTAAAAAATACAGTGCAATCTCAGGTCGATGAAAATAATAGATACCGCTACAATATTGAGGTTCAATTAGTAACCCTGTCTCTTCAAAAACTTCCCGTTTAGCCGCATCAATTAAATTCTCATTAGCTTCTAAATGACCAGCAGCTTGATTGAAAACTCGTTGGTTATTTTCAATTTCTTCCACCAATAAAAACTTATCTTGATGCACAATAACTGCGGCAACCGTTGTATTGGGTTTAAATTGTTCGCTGCCATGTCCTTGGGTTAAGAGACTCATTAATTATTCCTTAGATTGAGAGTTTTAAATTGGCCATTTTCTATTCCTGCTATGGTATATTTCCCTATGCTATAACGAATCAACCTAAGGGTTGGAAAACCGATATTGGCGGTCATTCTCCTTACTTGCCTGTTTCTGCCTTCGGTAATTGATATTTCAAGCCAGGTGGTAGGAATGTTTGCCCTTTCTCTAATAGGCGGTGTTCTTGGCCAGATATTAGGTTCATCCATCACAGTTACTTTAGCCGGTTTTGTCATGCCATCTTTTAACTCGACGCCTTGGCGTAATAAATTTAGATCTGTTTCTTGCGGCGCACCCTCTACTTGTACCCAATAGGTTTTTTCAGTTTTCTGCGTGGGATTCGCTAATTTATGCTGTAATTTACCATCATTGGTCAGCAAAAGTAGACCTTCACTATCTCGATCAAGACGTCCTGCCGCATAGATATCTTTAATTGGCACAAAATCTTTTAAAGTCTTTCTTTTGTTATTATGGTTTGCATCATCATCAGTAAATTGACTTAAAACATTAAAAGGTTTGTTAAGCAAAACTATTTTTTTTTCATCGTTCACTGGTCTGACCTTTTTTGCATGGCTTGGTTTTGCTCTTTTATTTTGCCAATTTTTTCTTTCTACCACGCTTTTTTACTCCGTTTTATTACTAATCGTTCTTATCAAGCTATTTAAATATGGCATGATTTCCTATACTATGCGCGCGCTAAATAAATTTTTGATAAGGTGGATATCAACCTATTTAAGTTGAATGAATATTCACTTTGTCGCACGCTCGCAGATCAAAGTAGGAAGAAAAATGTCCACAGAATCATCTAAAATTATTTATACCATCACAGATGAAGCGCCAGCACTGGCGACTTATTCACTATTACCCATTATCCAAGCATTTACTGCGTCATCAGGTATTGATGTAGATACACGCGATATTTCTTTAGCAGGTCGTATTATTGCTAATTTTCCTAAATATTTGACGCCAGAGCAACAAATTGGTGACGCTTTAAGTGAATTAGGTGAATTAGCGAAAACGCCTGAAGCAAATATTATCAAATTACCTAATATTTCTGCATCAATTCCTCAATTACAAGCGGTTATTAAAGAATTGCAAGATAAAGGTTATGCATTACCTGATTATCCTGCAGAACCACAAAATGAAGCAGAAGAGTCAATCAAATTAACGTATGCGAAAGTATTAGGTTCAGCGGTAAACCCGGTATTACGTGAAGGTAATTCTGATCGTCGTGCGCCAGGTTCTGTTAAACAATATGCTCGTAATAACCCTCACTCAATGGGTGCATGGTCTAAAGATTCTAAATCACATGTGGCGCATATGTCATCGGGTGATTTTTACGGCAGCGAAAAGTCGGTAACTGTTGATGGTGCTACAAACGTAAACATTGAATTTGTCGCTGACAATGGTGACGTTACCTTATTAAAATCAAATTTACCGTTACTGGATAAAGAAGTCATTGATGCTTCTGTGATGAGTAAAGATGCTTTAGTTAAATTTTACGAAACTGAAATTGCCAAAGCGAAAGAAGAAGATGTTTTATTATCGCTTCATTTAAAAGCGACCATGATGAAAGTTTCAGACCCAATTATGTTCGGCCATTGTGTTAAAGTTTTCTATAAAGATGTTTTTGAAAAACATGCAGAAACTTTTGAACAGTTAGGTGTTGATGCTAATAATGGTATTGGTGATGTTTACGCGAAAATAGCGCGTTTACCTGCTGATAAAAAAGCTGAAATTGAAGCAGATTTAGCCGCGGTGTATGCTTCTCGTCCAGAAATGGCGATGGTTGATTCAGATAATGGTATCACTAACTTACATGTTCCAAGCGATGTAATTATCGATGCTTCTATGCCGGCAGCGCTTCGTGCTTCTGGTCAAATGTGGGGCCCTGACGGAAAACAAAAAGATACTAAGTTTATGATCCCAGATCGTAACTATGCTGGTGTTTTCTCAGCAGTTGTTGATTTTTGTCGTGAAAATGGTGCATTTAACCCAACAACTATGGGTACAGTGCCAAACGTTGGCTTGATGGCTCAAAAAGCTGAAGAGTATGGTTCACACGATAAAACATTCACCATGACAGGTAATGGTACCGTTCGTGTTGTTACTGAAAATGGTGAAACATTAATCGAACAAAATGTTGCCCAAGGTGATATTTTCAGAATGTGTCAGGCGAAAGATGCTCCTATTCAAGATTGGGTTAAATTAGCGGTTACCCGTGCAAGAGCAAGTGGTATGCCGGCAGTATTTTGGTTAGACGAAAACCGTGGCCATGATGCCCAAATGATCAAAAAAGTTAACACTTATTTAGCCGACCACGATACAACAGGTTTAGATATTCAAATTTTAGCGCCTGTACAAGCGTGTGAATATACCTTAGCGCGTTGTGCTAAAGGTGAAGATACTATTTCTGTCACTGGTAACGTATTACGTGATTACTTAACTGACTTATTCCCAATTTTAGAATTAGGAACGTCTGCAAAAATGTTATCAATTGTGCCATTAATGAATGGCGGTGGTTTATTTGAAACGGGTGCAGGTGGCTCAGCACCTAAGCACGTTCAGCAATTCAATAAAGAAAACCATTTACGTTGGGATTCACTAGGTGAATTTTTAGCATTGGCAGCGTCTTTAGAGCATGTAGCGGTAACAACGGGCAATACTAAAGCGCAAGTACTGGCAGATACTTTAGATGCGGCTACGGGTAAATTCTTAGATGAAAATAAGTCACCTTCACGTAAAGTGGGTGAATTAGATAACCGTGGTTCTCATTTTTACTTAGGTATGTATTGGGCACAAGCATTAGCAGAGCAAACCGCTGATGAAGAACTTAAAGCTGCATTTACGGCAGTTGCGCAAGCATTAACTAAGCAAGAAGCTAAAATTGTTGATGAGTTAAACTCTGCTCAAGGTCCAGCAATGGATATTGATGGTTATTACTTCGCAGATACGACATTAGCTGAAAAAGCTATGCGTCCAAGTGAAACGTTCAACACAATTTTATCAAGCCTTTTGTAAAAAACGCTTCATAATTTAGCACGTTAACATTTAAAAAAGGCTATGTAGCAATACATAGCCTTTTTTATGTTCAGGATGAACGGTATGTCGCGGTGCCAAGGATGGCAATGAGCGACGATGTTCAAGATGAACGCTATATTGAAGATAACTCGCCTCATTTCGTTTATGTTATTTACATTTCTACTTGCCAAAAATTTCAATTGCCGTTATTTTCATTAAGTTATTGAAAAATTGATAACAAATTACTCTCCAAACAGTTCTCTAAGACACTTAAGGTTTATGGTTGATACAATATTAAGAGAAGTAGAGCTAAATGATGCTCCGCAAATAGCCAATATCTATAATTATTATATTGAAAGCACGGTGATCACGTTTGAAGAACAAGTGATCGTCGCTCAAGATATTGAAAAAAGAATTGAAAAAATTCAACGAGCAGGTCATTTTTGGTTTGTGGCCGAAGTTGACAATAAAATCGTGGGTTATGCTTATTCTGCGCCATGGCGCGACCGTTCTGCTTATCGATTTGCCAGTGAGGTGTCCATTTATCTGACAAAAGATTCACAAGGAAAAGGGCTTGGTACTCTTTTATATCAAGCATTATTTCAACAACTTAAATCTACCCCGATAAAAATATTAATTGGTGGGATCACTTTACCCAATGAAAGCAGCGTGGCACTTCATGAAAAATTTGGCATGGAAAAAGTGGCACATTTTAAAGACGTTGGTTATAAATTTGATCAGTGGCTTGATGTTGGCTATTGGCAATTAAAGTTATTTTAACGTTTAATGATTTAAATACTAACGGTATAACTCGTTAATTTTTCGTTTAAAAACACTTAAAAGGATTTCACTTGAAAACATTTATCTGCATAACATTAAGCATGTTTAGTGTGCTTGCTTACGCCAATGATAATTTTGCAGCGTGCGGTAATAATGAACAAGCTCGACTGTTAGCTGAAATGATCATTAAGGATGCCGAACAGCAAAGAAGCGTTATTCGCTGTAATAAGTTGTTGACGAAAGTCGCCACCGATAAAGCGCAGTTAATGGTGAAAAGCGGTTTAGTGATGCACAATCTTGGTGGCAGCCCTAATGAGCGACTACGTGAAGTAAATTATCAACTGCCTAGCTATTACGGTGGTGCGATGAGTAATCAAGTGGAAGCCATAGCTGGTGGTTACAGTGATGCAGAAGATGTTTGGGACGGCTTTAAAAATTCATTTGGTCATAGACAGCATTTATTAGGTGAAATAGATTTTTATCGAGAGCAAGATGAACTCGGCATTGCTTTTGTTAGAAAATGGGAGTCACCACATGTTGAATATTGGGCAGTCTATTTAACAAAAGGTTTTAAGAAAAACCAAAGTAATCCTTTTGCCGGTAAAAAACTGCCAAATAAAGGCACTTTAATATTAATTGAGCCTTCAAAGTTGCAAATTAAACCAGAAGTTCAGCAGCCAAATTAATTTGCTTATGCTTTGTAAACTTCGATTTACTCTCTAATTATATTAATTCGGAAAATGACTAGTGTTGCTGTTGCAGAAGCGATATCTTGTCATTCTATTTTTCAATACTTTAACAAAAATAAGGGTGTAACGTTGAAACTACTTAAAAATATTCAATTTTTATCAGTACTAGTTATTTCATCAAGCTTTACCGTTTATGCAAATGATAATTTTGATAAAGCCTATAATTCTTTTGATGTTCACGCGATCAAAAAAGATATTAAAACTCTGTCATCTGATACGTTTGAAGGGCGAGAACCTTCAGGTGTAGGTGAGAAGCTTACCACCGATTTATTAATTAACGCCTTTAAATCATTAGGCTTAAAACCTGGTAATGGCGACAGCTATACACAAGCAGTCCCTATGGTTAGCATAACGAGTACACCGGTGAAACATTTATCAATAGCCGATCTCGATTTTGAATTTCCGAAAAATTATGTTGCCAGTTCAAGAAAAACTGAAAAAAACATTGAATTAAAAGATTCTGAACTTGTCTTTGTTGGTTACGGTATTAATGCTCCAGAATATAACTGGAATGATTATCAAGATATTGATGTAAAAGGAAAAACAGTCGTAGTTCTAGTGAATGATCCTGGTTTTGCTACACAAGATAGTACGTTATTTGAAGGCAATACGATGACTTATTATGGCCGTTGGACATATAAGTATGAAGAAGCCGCAAGACAAGGAGCTGCAGGCGCTATTATCGTTCATGAAACTAAGCCTGCTAGTTATGGCTGGAATGTTATTGAGAGTAGTTGGACTGGCGCGCAATATCATTTACCGGCAAAAGAAGTCAATGAAGCAATTGTTGATGTTGAGATGTGGATCAGTGTTGAGAAAGCAAAAGCATTGTTTGCCAAAGCAGGCAAAGACTTTATGCAAGCTAAAAAACAAGCCTTGTCTAAATCATTTAAAGCAATCCCTCTTTCGCTAAAAGCGAGTGTGTCAATTAGTAATGATTTTGAACAATCAACGTCTAATAATGTGTTAGCAACTATACCTGGTAGTGAAAGCCCTGATGAGCATGTGCTTTATATGGGCCATTGGGACCATTTAGGTACAACGATGATTGATGGTAAGAAACATATTTTTAATGGTGCACATGATAACGCAACAGGCACGGCTGGTTTGATCCATATTGCAAAAGCGTACAAAGCGTTAAATAAATCGCCAAAACGCTCGATTACGTTCGCTGCAGTGACAGCTGAAGAGCAAGGTCGGTTAGGTTCAATTTACTTCGCTAACCATCCTACGGTTGAATTATCAAAAATTGTTGGCTTAGTAAATATGGATAGTTTAGATATTACGGGCCTTAAAACTGACTTAACGGTAGTTGGTTTTGGAAAATCTCAATTAGAAGATTACTTAGCGAAAGCAGCTAAACGCCAAAATAGAACCTTAACGGCAGAGCAAACACCTGAACGAGGTTATTACTACCGTTCAGATCACTTTAGTTTAGCGAAAAAAGGTGTGCCTGCGTTAAGTGCTGGTGGTGGCTCTGTGTGGTTAAATGAGACAGAAAAACAAATAGGCAAGCGCGTGAAAGCTGAAGTGGCGAAATGTTATCATCAAATTTGCGATGAATATAATGAACAATGGGGCTGGAGTGGTTTAGTCGCTGAACTTCAAGTGTTCTTTGAAACAGGCTACTTATTAGCCAATACGAAGCAATGGCCTAACTGGCATCAAGGTACTGAATTTAAAGCGCTTCGTGATGCGATGATGAAATAATTTATGGTGCTTTAAAAGCCTTAACTGGATCATAATAAAAACGCCAATCGTATGATTGGCGTTTTTTTTTGACGACTTTTTTGCTGCTAATGAGGAGAGTGGCTTTTCTTTGTCTTGATGATCAGCGGAAACAGTATAATTATGAGTAACCATGATGTTGAGCCACCTCCGCCGCTAGAGCTAGTATCAGGCGTTGGAGTAGGTGGTGTTACTACCGTTTCATCATTATCAATGATACTAACACTCACTTGGTTAATTTCGCCGATAATAGATGAGTCCTCAGCAGATAAGGAAATCGTAAAGGTTTCATCTGATTCATCGTTTGTGTCATCAACAATTGAAAAATTAATCGATTGCTCTATTTCATCAGCAAGAAAAGTGATAGTACCGTTTGATAAATCAAAATCGCTTGATTGTGTCGCTGTATCGTTGGACACCTGTAAATTAACCGATAATTGACCATAACTGCCATTTAAGCGAACAACCTTGATGGTTACTTCTCCGGCATCCTCATTAAAAGAAACCGTACTGCTTTCAAAGGTAACTTCACCTCTAGCCGGTGTTTCATTTTCTTGAATGACGATGATGGCTGTTCCCGTATTTTCTTCGATATAGGCATTGTTAGGGTTTGTCATCATTAACGAAAAGCTTTTGTCGCCTTGGTATTCATCATTATCAATAATAACAATTGATACGTCTTTACTATATTCACCCGAGTAAAAAGTAATGGTTTGATCTTCAAACACATAATCTGTGCCGTTAATCGCAGTATCGTCGATTGCACTAATATCGACAGACATTTCACCAAGAGCGTCATTAGGTCGAGTAATGGTTAACGTTAGGTTGCCAGAATTTTCATCCACTGCATTGCTTGTTTCTTGCCAACTTAACGCGGTACCGCCATTATCTTTTAATGTAACGTTTAACTTTGATTTATCGCCTAAAGTTGCTGAGTCGGGATCGGTTAGTTCTATGGTGAAACTTTCATTTATTTCATAGGCTTCATCTGCAAAAATATCGAGCGTAAAGGTTTGAAATAATTGTTTATCGCTTAGCGTCAGTATTTGTTCAATGGCCTTATAATCGTCATCGCCAGTTGCCGTTTGATCTACTGATCTCACCGTGACTTTTACGTCTCCCTTATCACCTAACGAGCGGATCACTTTAAGCGTGACGGTTTGATTGGTTTCATTTAAATTCAGTTGTTCAATTTGAAAACTAAGTTCCCCCGCCAGTGCTGTATTATAAAGGGGATTGGTATTATTTGTGAGCTCTTCACTGTTAGAAACACCATCATTATCAATGTCTTGGTCGTCTGTGTTGATATTACAAGTGGTTGGCTGTTGATAATTTTCATACGGAATAAATTGTTCAACATAGTTTACTTGCCAACAATAAAGATTATCACTGCCAAATAATCTTATTTGTGACCAAGTGTTATGTAAGTTAAATAGGGCACTTAGATCGGTAATATTGGTATTGGTCGCGTTTAACGTTGTTAAGTTATTTAAATAAATTATCGAGTCTAAATTTGTGATTGGATTTTGACTTAGTGTTAAAGATTGTAAATTTCTATACCCATTAAGCGGTGTTAAATCCGAAACCATGTTGTTTTCGATATCTAAGAGCTGAATCTCTCTTAAGGCATTGAGCCCACTGATATTTGATAATTGGTTATCATTAAGATATAGCTGGGTGAGTTTTGTCAAATTTGCTAACGATGGTAAATCAGTGATTTTATTATTACTGATTGACAACCAGCTTAGGTTTTCTAGATCTTGTATATCAGTGATATCAGTAATTTGGTTGTTTTCTAATAATAAGGTTTCTAAGGTCACATGATCACTGATTGCCGAAATATCACTAATTTGATTGTCTGTTGCATTTAAATAGCTGAGATAATTTAAGTTTTCTAAGCCATCAAAGGATGTTATTTGATTATAATTGACGGTTAAATAATTTAAATATAGTAACGAAGCTAATGAAGATAAGTGAGTAATATTATTATTGGATAAACTCAACGTAGCTAATTTTGTCAGCGATGATAAAGCTGAAATATCGGTTAAATTATTTCCATTTAAATAAATTGACGTTAAGCCACTAAATTTTTCCAAACCTGATAATGATCTGATGTTTCTATAACTACAAAATAAATCTCTGACTTGGCCAGCATACGTAATATCGTAATTATTAATCTGGTTTTCTAAGCAAGCTTTTAAACCGGAACTTTCTATATTATTTAAAGCGTCAGAAGCAAGCGTGAGGTCAGTTTCAGTATCCATAATATTGGCCAACTGAAAACGCAATTGATTAAGTGCATAACTGGCATCTGCACCATGCTCCACATCATCTTTATCAATGCCACAAGCTATCTCGGTACAAAGGATATTAGGGTTAGAAAATTTATAGACTTTGCCTGCTGTTGCCGTACTATAAGCCATGACGGTAGAAAAACCGTTGTCAGGGTCTGAAATACGATAACCTCTGGCAAACGGAAAACTGTAACCTTCATCACCTTGGTCAAGCGAATGGGCAAGCCCCATATTATGACCTAATTCATGCGCGTTAACATAATCAGCACAATCGATACTGGTATGGCTATACATAAACCCAATCGAATTGTTCACTTCACGATTACCCCATGCTATACCGCAAACAGTGTCTTCAGCCATATTAGGGCGTAATAAAGCCACCATATCCGCGCCAGTTTCAAATCGGATATTTTCGATATTAGTAAAAGCTTCATGACTTTGATAAGTAATATCATCTAAAGCTTCTTCAGATAATATTTCATCCGGGTAATCAACGGCTAACGTGTCAGCAATGGCTATTTGCATATTTACTTCACTATCGAGGTAAATTTGGTTAGTGACTTCAACAAGATGGTTTAATCGGGTGGTTACATCACCATCGTAAAGGGTCTCTGCAGTTAAACTATAAACAAATAACACTTTAACCGTTGCCGTGTCATTATTGTCAATTGTAGCGCTAGAGTTAGAATGTTTAATCATGGTCTGTAAAGTTGGGGAAGCCGTGAATTCATCACTATCACGTTGATTGAATTGTTGTGGCGTGGTGTTACGTGTTGATTTTTGCGCAAAGTGAGGGCTTTCTCGAGGGATTTTCACATCATTATTGTGGCTATTATTGGCTTTGGTAAGCATCTGCTCGTTTAATAGCTTACCTTGGTTATTATTTCCTTGTGCAACATAAACATCATTGTTGGTAACAATTCTAAAAAAGAATTGGTTTTTACCTAAAGTTAAAATAACTGGCGTTGTTTCTTTTTGATGATCAATTTTGGCAATGATATGGACAATGCCATTTGGTTTACGTTTTATCTTTGTAACTTTCGCTTGATAACTTTCATTTTCGGTAAGGTTAATAGTGATAATGTCATTGATTTGATGATCTTTTAATAATCTCGTATCTACCGAAAAATTTTGTGCATTGCTATAAGCTTGACTGCTCATAAACTGAGATGTGGTTTTATTAGCCGCTTTAGCTACTTCCCAGTTGAATAGATCAATGGCTGAAGAGGTTAAGGGTAACAATGATAAAATGACGGTTGCCAGAAGACGCTTCATAAAAACTCCATGTTTAAAATATTTAAACAATTTTTTGAATTGTGAACAGTTTACTTGAATATTCATGATAGAACATTTAGCTAGTTTTAAACACCAAAATTAATAGCTATAAATTAAGTAAGTATTGAAATTTGTTATAACGATGAAAAGATAGGAATTGAGAAGTAACTGACGTTCTTCTTAGCATGGGGCATGAATAATTAATTTTAAACAAAGAAAAAGGGCTATACATATGTATCGCCCTTAATGTGGCTCCTCAACCTGGACTTGAACCAGAGATAAACGCGTTTTATCAAGAGTACAGTCCGTTGCGCATTAAA
>NZ_BAABWW010000014.1:0-68667 GCF_040362795.1 Thalassotalea sp. SU-HH00458 | reverse complement strand
TTTGCTAATGGGCAAATATTTGATGGCGGTTTTTGTGCGTGTTTTTGCACAAAAAGTGACAGCGAATTTTTGTCCTATTGAGCTTCTTGTTAGGGGTTTAATTCACTTCGGACTTTACTATGTTATTCCGAAGTTACTCATTCCCCCAACGCTTTTTTATTTATCTTCGGACGTTGATACTTGCTCCGAAGTCTCGTATTCCACTAACACGTTTTAATGCTTATTCCGCTTTATCCACTTAGCACGATGACCTATGCGAAGAATATTATTTCTTAATTTCAATCCTTTAAGTGGGATGCCCCACAACTAAAGCGTATTAGTTTACGGCAAATTCACACGCTAACTTTTGCTTTTAACACGGGCTAACCTTTGCAGCTTTGCTTCACTGCGGCGTACTATTTTTGACGCTCAGGCTGACGTAACTATATGCCTTTAAGATCCCTAACGCCACGCTAAGCGGCAAAAAATTGTTGGCTATAATTAGCGAGGAACGAGCAAAAGCCAACTGTTTTTTGTCCGTTCTTGAGCGCCTTGTTATGTTTTTGAACCACCGCAAGTAAACGTCTCTTCCCCTAAGTGATATATATTATTTATTCCAACATATACACCAGAAATAACTCCAGTTATTGGGAGTAAAATAACACCACTAATAGAATAAAAACTATTTGTACCTTTAGCCGCATCAACAACTTTTAATGTTTTTTTATCGCTAGATATTTCACACTTATTAATATATGAGTGATCATCAACAGGCAGTACTGCACATCCACTTATAAAAAGGGCAAGAATAAAAAGAGTAAATTTCATTAAGATATCATCCATGATTGAATTAAAAACATAACGCCACAATAAGAGGCAGAGTTAAGCTTGGCTATAATCCGTGAGGAACGAACGCGAGCCAAGCTTGACGCGTCCGACTTTATTGACTTGTTATAAATACTAACCACGTAATTGCGATGTTATAGAGTCTTGAATTGTTTTGTCATATTCATTATCACTTACCAAATCAAGACAAAGCTCCTTTGTGCAATAGGAAACAAATTTGATTAGTTTATTCTCCGAGTTTTTTGCGGTTAACTCATAAAGTGTATAAGACTTAAACTGACTTTCATTTACGACAACATCAGTTGAACTTTCTTTAAAGTCAGCCACCAAATCTATATTATTTAGTCGAAAATTATAAAAGTACATGCGTTGTAAAGAGTCTTTACAAGCGTATAAAATTGAAAAGTCCTGGGCAACTAAATCTGCCATTGCTTTACAGCTTGAATTTAAAACCAAAGAATCAGGAAGTATTTTCACAACAACTCCGTTTTCTTCTTTGGCTGAAATGTTAAAAGCTATAAACAATAATACTATGGTGAAAATTTTCATTGAACCTTCCTTGTATTTATAACAGTTTAATAGCAGGAATAATTCATATCTATTACATGAAATTCCATTACTACTATAAATAAATTTAATTATGATAAATATAACCTAACTGATTATTTTTTAGAATATATTTAATTTTTAACTGTCAATATAGCACATTAAATTATCTTCATATTCGTAAAAAACGAGAATCAAACCTATACTGTATAAAAACACAGCAAGGAAGCTATAAAATGTCATCACCTTTTTTACAAATGATCGAAGATAAAATGCGTTTAAAAAGATACGCGAAACGAACAATCCAAACATACGTTTACTGGATAAAAGGCTATATAATTTTCATTGGTAAAAAACATCCTGCCACTTGTCACAATACTGAAGTCGAAAAGTATTTATCATATTTAACAAATTCACTCAATCTGGCACCTAGAACACAAGGAATTGCGTTAAATGCATTAGTTTTTCTTTATCTTCACATATTAAATAATCCTTTATCATTAGAGCTAAACTTTAATAAAAGCAAACTGAGCAATAAGTTACCTGTTGTTTTAACACCAACTGAAGTCAAGTTGCTGTTAGCTGAAATAAATGCGAATTATATTTTGCCTTGTCAACTCATGTATGGAAGCGGTCTACGGCTTATGGAAGCTACTCGATTAAGGATACAAGATATCGATTTTAAGTATTTTTGTATCAATATATGGCAAAGCAAAGGAAATAAAAGCCGTCGGGTAACTTTAGCAAAAGAATTAATTCCTGCGTTAAAACAACAAATTGCGCATGCTACGTCTTATTTTGAAGCGGATAAGCGTAATAAACATTATCAAGGCGTTTATTTACCGTTCGCATTAGCAAAAAAATATCCGTCTGCGCCGTTCGAGTTGGGCTGGCATTATTTATTCCCTGCTAAACGACTCAGTATAGATCCTGAAGTTCAAGCTTTAAGACGCCATCATATTAATGAAACTAGCGTGCGTAAAGCCGTTAAAACAGCAAGCAATACCCTGTCGTTCAATAAACATGTAACCTGTCATACCTTCAGACATTCATTTGCCACTCATTTATTACAACGAGGTGCAGACATTAGAACCGTTCAAGAGCAATTAGGTCATACCGATGTCAGAACAACTCAAATTTATACACATGTTATTGAACAAGGGGCTAATGGTGTCAGAAGTCCGTTATCAGACTTATAAAAAAGCCGTTCAATATGAACGGCTATAATTAATTTTAACGATTTAAGCTTTAAAATGACTTAACTTTTCGATGCAATATACTCAGCAACAAAGTCTTCAAGTACGTTTAACGGTACCGGACCATTTTTCAAGATAATGTCATGATATTCACGTATATCAAATTTTTCACCTAATGCTGTTTTTGCTTTTTCACGTAATTCAACAATTTTAAGCATACCAATTTTATAGGCAGTTGCTTGCGATGGCATGACTACATGACGTTCAACCATTTTAACGGCATCTGATTTTGCGTTAGGCGTATTATTTACATAATATTCAATACCTTGTTCACGCGTCCATTTTTTAGTGTGAATACCCGTATCTACCACTAATCGACATGCACGCCATAATTCCATCGCTAAACGACCAAAATCTGAGTATGGGTCTTGATATAAACCAATTTCTTTCGGGATCATCTCACTATAAAGACCCCAACCTTCTGTATGAGCGGTATAGCCACCGTATTTTCTAAACATAGGTAGGCCTTCTAGCTCTTGCTTTATTGCCATCTGCATATGATGGCCCGGAATTCCTTCGTGATAAGCAAGTGCTGCCATTTGATAGGTAGGCATTGCTTCCATGTCATACAAATTAGCATAGTAGATACCCGGACGAGATCCGTCTGGCGCTGGTGATTGATAAAACGCTTTACCTGCAGACTTTTCTCTAAACGCTTCAACGGCTTTAACTTTTAGTTCAGCTTTCGGCTTAGTTAAAAATAAGCTATCTAAACGCCCTTTCATGTCGTCAATTAACGCAACAGCTTCACTTAAATAACGTGCTTTGCCAGCTTCGTCACCTGCATAATAAAACTGTTTATCACTACGCATAAATTCCATAAAGGCTTTTAAATCACCTTCAAAACCAACTTTATCTTTAATTACACGCATTTCATCATGAATACGGCTGACTTCACTCAACCCAATTTCATGAATTTCATTCGCGGTTAAATCTGTTGTGGTGGTGCGTTTTAGGGCGTTGTTGAAAAACGCTTCGCCTTCAGGGAATTTCCAAGCACCATCTCTATCATCAGCTTTTGATTCTAGGTGATTTAAATAAGTAATGAGATCTTCATATCCAGGCTTTAAATGTGTTGTTAAAGCCGTTTCTACTGCTTTAATTAAGGCTGATTTTTTCTCATCGTCAATCTCTAGCTTAGTCACTTTACGGGTAAAGTCAGCAAGTACGGTGCTTGCTTCACCATTTTCAAAGGGAGCACCAGTTATAATGTTATTTGAATCACGAATCACATGTTCAAAAACAAACTTAGGCGCAATAATGCCTCGCTCTTCACGAAGTTTTAAGTTATCAACTAATTGTTTCAATAAAGTTTTTGTGCCTTTTACCCGTGCGATATAATCTTGTGCTTCTTTTTCATTGGCAATTGAATGTTGATTGATCAAAAAAGCAGGAATTTGAGAGTGAAGACCAAACATTTGATTAACAGGGTAACTATGAAAACGCCATTTATGATCAGCAATGCTATTTTCTAGTTTTTGTACATATAAGGTATGACTAATTTTAGTTTGTGCGTCTAATTTGCTTACATCTATGGCTTTAATTGTTGCCAGATCCTTTTTAGTGATGGCAAGTTCTTTTAACGTGTTTTCTTCTGAAATATCATTCCACTTGTCGTAATCATCCTTTATGCCTAAATAAGTTTGAAACATAGGATTGCGCATCACACCAGCTTTATATAATTCGTCGAATAATTTATTGGCTTGTGCAGAAGCGTCTAAGTTTGTTTCAGCAACAGACGTTTCAACTTTTGATGCACTTTGTGCAGAATTCTCTTTGGCAGTTTCTTGACTATCATTACACGCGGTTAACATCAAAGCTGATGAAACAGCAACGGCTAATACTGATTTTTTTATCATAGGATCTATTTATTGTTATCAAAGAAGGATTTCATTTTTCCCACAATGACAAGATAAGCGCAAGCTTTTCGGGATTAATTGGCAGAAAATTAAGATAAAAGTAGTAAAGAATGTTGAACGAAGGTGCCACTTAGCACCTTACGTATGTAAATCAGTAGAATTGATGAGCAGTTAAGGTTATGCGTCTAATACCGCGTTCAATCGTGCAAAACCTTGGCTGAGATCGACAATTAAGTCATCAACATTTTCTAAACCTATATGTAAACGAATCAAAGGCTGTTCGTAAGGCCATTGGGTGGCCGTTCGGAGTCTGCCAACGTTAGTATTCGCGAGAATTAAACTTTCAAATCCTCCCCATGAATAACCCATTTTAAAATGATGCATACCGTCTAACAGTGCATTTACCGAGGCTTGATTTCCCCGTGTTAATACAAAAGAAAATAAACCATTACCGCCGGTAAAATCACGTTTAAAAATATCATGGCCCGGACAACTTTCAAACGCAGGATGCAATATCACATCTACTTCATCTCGAGTAGCAAGCCAGTTCGCTACTTTTAAGGCATTGTCTTGGTGCTGTTTTAATCTCACACCTAAAGTACGAATACCGCGCATCGCCAAATATAAGTCATCAGGAGAAGTACATTGTCCCATCAAATAACTGTTTTCACGCAGTTGCTCCCAATGTTCTTCTGTAGCGATAGCGGTACCCAGCATGACATCAGAATGGCCAACAATATATTTAGTTGCAGCTTGAATGGAAATATCAACACCAAAATCAAATGGCTGAAAATTTACCCCTGCCGACCAGGTATTATCAAGCATGACAATACAATTATGTTGATGAGCCACTTTTGCTATGGCAGGTACGTCTTGCACTTCCATGGTGATAGAACCCGGTGATTCTAAAAATATCACAGAGGTATTTTTTTGAATTAACGATTCAATGTCTGCACCGATTAACGGATCGTAATACGTGGTTTCAACGCCAATATTTTTGAGTATTTTGTCGCAGAAATCTCGCGTTGGTTCATAGGCGGTGTCTACCATTAAGATATGATCACCCGTTTTTACAAAGGATAAAATGGCATTGGTAATAGCAGCAGTGCCTGACGGGTAAATAGCACAACCTGCTCCGCCTTCTAATTCGGTCATCGCATCACTAAAAGCAAAAGAGGTTGATGTTCCGCGACGGCCATAAAAGAGTACTTGATTACCGCGATTAACAGTGGCATGTTTCATTTGTTTAACAGAGTCAAAAACAACGGTTGAAGCACGTTCTACCGGTGGGTTAACTACGCCTCGCGTCCATTTTGATTGTCGACCGGCATTTACAAACTTTGTCTCTTTTTTCATCACATGGGTACTCTTTTTAAGCAGAATATCACTAATTAACAGCAAATTGGCCATGATAAAACACAACCATCTAGCCATCTAAATAGCTATTTATATTAATGTTATAACGTGAATAGTTATCAGTTGCACGATATTTTTTATAACGATATTTTATTAATTAAATAAATTCATCTGAGCATCGGTAATTTCAGAAAAACTTGTACCGATAAACGGCAAAATAGCATCGGCGACAGTGGCAAGTTGTTTATCTACGTATACTTGATAATCCAGCGGTGCACTAACATAACCTTTCGCTTGCGGGCCAACCGTAGTTAAGTAGTACTCTATCCAACCTTTGTTTTGAAATTTTAAAGGCTTATTAGCTTTATTATTTATTTCATCAGCTAATCGAGCGGCTTTAATATGCGGTGGCACGTTTTTCACGTATTGATCTAATTTTCGACGGATGCGTTTACGATAAATAAGTAAGTCATCCATTTCACCATTTTTGGTTTTATTAACAAAATCAATAATATAATTTGTTACTTCTTCGCCATTAAAAACTTTTAAATAAAGCTCTCGTTGAAATTTTTTCGCAAGTTCCGTCCAGTCAGTTCGAACACTTTCCAAGCCTTTAAATATTAGCGCTTGTTGGCCATTTTTAATGACTATTCCCGCATAACGTTTTTTTGTTCCTACCTCTAGCCCTCTAATAGTCGGCATAAAGAATTGCGTAAAGTGAGTCTCAAATTCAATTTCTAACTGGCTTTCAATATCAAAGTCAGTTTTAAGTTTTGCTTGCCATTTATCATTAATAAAATGTTGTAATACCTCACCTAAACTTTTACATTCGTCTGGTGTTTTATCATTGCCAACATGGACAAAAATTGAATCTGTATCGCCATAGATCACTTTATAGCCTTTATCTTCTATCCAGCTTTTAGTGACTTTTAATAATTCGTGGCTTCTTTTGGTAATTGAGCCTGATAAACGAGGATCAAAAAATCGGCAACCTGTAGAGCCTAAAATGCCATAGAATGAATTCATAATAATTTTTATTGCTTGTGACAATGCGGCGTTTTGCTCTTTTTTCGCTTTATCACGCTCAAGCCATAATTTGTTAATAATATCGGGGAGAAAGTGTTTATCTCTTGAAAACAACGCTCCGTCAAAGCCTTCAATAGCATTGTCAGGATCGTTTAATCCTTCGATCATCCCCATAGGGTCGATATTAAACGAGCGAATTATACTGGGGTACAAGCTTTTAAAATCAAGCACTAAAACATTTTTATATAAACCGGGGATCGAGTCCATCACATAGCCGCCGGGCGAAACGAGTCCTTGTAAACCATCTCCCATGTTAGGGGCAACATAACCAGCACGGTGTAATTTAGGTAAATATAAATTAGTAAATGCCGCCACTGAGCCGCCTATTCGGTCAACAGTTAAACCTGTTAATTGTGCCCGTAGCATGGCAAAGTCGAGTAATTGAGTTTTATTAAAAATCAAGGTGACTAATCGACAATCTTCTAGGTTATATGCCGCTAATGCTAGCTTATCATGATGAAAATTATCGGTAATTTCTTTGATGCGATTATCAACATCGTCGACTTTTTTCGCTAAGCCTAATAATTCTCGTGCAACGTAATCTAAGGAAAAGCTTGGAAAATTGTATGTAGCGGTTTTTAATAAGTCGATTCCATCTAGAATGATCCTACCATTTACGTCGATAAATTGTTGTTCACTGTTTTGATTTTTACGCCAACGTGGCGCTCGACCATCACGGCCGATCGTAAAGTTTATGCCATACAAATCACATCGTTTTTGTAACAAAGCAAAATCGAACTGAATAACATTCCAACCAATAAAAACATCAGGATCATTGACTTCAATCCACTCAATCAAAGTTTTCAGCAAAGTTTGTTCATCACTTAGCCAAACAATATTCGTCTCAATATCAGAGGCTTGCTGATCGTTTAGCTTTTTTGACTTAGCAAAAGTATTTGGGGAGCCGATCATCAATACTTTTTTTAACGCTTGATTGTTTAGGTTTTCCGAGTAAAGACCAATAGAGTACAACTCTCCTTTCATCGAGCACTCTATATCAAGGGAAACCATAGATAAACAAATGGCGTCAAGCGTTTGTTCAGCCGGTATTGCCCGAGATTTATGAACAAGATGAACAGGAAAGCGACTTTTTCGTTGCCCAGCGGTTAACGATTGCTGATCAGCTAAGGTAAAATGTGCACTGGCGGTAATAAATCGCTCCATTAAGTAGCGATCTTCTGGACGAAAATCGTCTTCATAACATTTTACATCGTGCGTTTTGAGTATCTCTCGCGCACGATAGAATTCTCTCATCGTAGAAAAATAAACAGCTACCACAGGCACTTGCCCAAAGGTTTTAAGCGGTACAGGTTTTATATTTTCGACAATAACGTTATTGTCATTTAACAAATTGCTGGCTTTGCTTTGTTGCTCAGCTTCGACAAAAAATACCGCTTTTTCATGCTTAACCAGAAAATTTCTTACACCATTGTGACTCTTTAACCAGAAAGACAACTCGATACCTTGTTTAGTATCATAGGCTTGGCGCGTTAAAATAAAGCCACTTAAATGAGCCGCGGGTGTGTTTATCGAAGAAATTGTCATGAAAAGGTTCTATTAGTGCCTAATAACCTGTTATTATATACAGCATTGTATGATAAAAATTACTTTATGGATAGTTGGCCAGCGCCTACAACATACTACTTATGTTAACAGATAAGATAAAACAAATAATACGCACGGCTTACAAAACCATTGGGGAAAACCTAACTAATTTTAATCCTAGAAAACAACAAACGTTTTTAATTGCAGAAATTGCTAAAACCCTAGCGGGTGATTACGATAAATCTCGAAAAATCATTACTATCGAAGCAGGAACCGGCACGGGTAAATCACTTGCCTATTCGTTAGGTGCTATTCCATTGGCTTTATCTCGGCAAAAAACCGTTTGTATTTCCACCGCAACGGTTGCACTGCAAGAACAATTAGTGGATAAAGATTTGCCTTTTTTAAAAGAGCATTCAGGATTAAATTTTAATTTTAGTTTAGTCAAAGGGCGACAACGCTACGTATGCCAACAAAAATTAGCAGCGGCAGTTAGCCAACATGACAACCCTCAAGCTGGCTTTACCTTTGCCCAAAAACCTAGTGCTATGGATATCAAGTTATTAAGTAATTTACATAACGCACTGAAAAATAACCAATGGCAAGGTGATATTGATTCTTGGGCAGACCCAATCCCTCACTATATTTGGCAACAAATACAATCAGACAAACATAGCTGTTTAAAAACTTTAGCAGAGCATGCACATTGCCCTTTTCATAAAGCAAGAGAAGCGATGGTAACTTGTGAAGTTTTGGTGATAAACCATAGTTTATTACTCGCGGATCTTGAACTAGGTGGTGGCAGAATATTGCCCGCACCAGAAGACGTTTTTTATATTATTGATGAAGCTCATCACTTACCCAAGGTAACGCGTGACCATTCAAGTGCAAGTGTAACTTTGAAGGGATCCCTTGACTGGCTTGAAAAGTTAAAAGAATTATCTGCAAAACTGTCTAAGTTGATAAAATCACAATCAGTGATCAGTCCATCGATAAAACTTAGCGATGATTGCCAAGACTTAATCGGTGAATTGAATAAAGTAGTAAGCTTTATTGATAATAATCAAGCGTTATATTTTGCGGAACAAGTGGACAAACATAATCGTTTTGCAAGAGAAGATGACAACAGTATTTACCGGTTTGAAAATGGCATAATCCCAAAAAACTTAAAAAATTGGGCGGAAGATTTAACCGAACTCAGTAAAAAATGTCTCACTCAAAGTAATAAGCTTTATAACCTGTTAATGGAGTCGGTCAAAGACGGTGATGTACAAATGTATTTAGCCGAGCCAGCTTTAGCTGAATGCGGTTTTATGATCCAACGCTTAGAAAACTTTCATGCTTTGTGGGCCATGTATGCAGTGTCGGATAACGAAAAAGGGGCGCCGATGGCTCGCTGGATGGAAAAAATCAGCTCAAAACGCCAAGACATTTTATTATCGGCATCTCCTATTGAAGTAGGTTTTACCCTAGAAGATAACTTATGGAGTAAGTGTGAAGGTGCCGTGTTATGCTCTGCCACCATTTTAGCGCTAAATTCATTCGACCATTTTCGCCGACAAGTAGGTTTACAAACCAACGACGGCACACAATATCAAAAAGTAGACTCGCCTTTTGATTATCAAAATAACGCTAAACTGCTGGTTCACCCAATGCAAAATGAACCAAGCGCTCATGAATTTACAGATGAATTAATTAAAGAATTACCTGCCATAATCAAGCAAGACAAAGCAACTTTAGTATTGTTTTCTTCTTATTGGCAGATGGAGCAAGTTGCAAAATCATTGAGAGAAGATCACAAACTTAGCATTCAAGTACAAGGTGAGCAGTCTCGCCAACATATTATCGAACAGCATAAAAAGTTATGTGATGACGACAAAGACAGTATAATTTTTGGTACACAAAGTTTTTCTGAAGGTTTAGATTTACCTGGCAAATATTTAACCAATTTAATCATTACTAAGTTACCTTTTTCCGTACCAACCTCGCCTGTAGAACAAGCTCAAGCTGAATATATAACCACTAAAGGCGGTAACCCATTTATGTCAATTTCGGTTCCAGAAACGTCAAAAAAATTAGTTCAGGCCACAGGACGTTTACTGCGAAATGAGCAAGACACCGGCACAATCACCATTATGGACACCCGATTAGTGTCTAAACGTTACGGTAAAGACTTGCTTAACTCTTTACCGCCCTATCGACGTAGTTAATTTTTATTATCAGTTTGATTAAAAAGTGCCAATTATACACGCTTAGCCATGTTGCATTGACAGCTCTACTTGTCTGGAGTTTGTGAGTGTAACGGCTTAATGTTTCCGGGTATCGAAAAATATTCACGTCCTGATTGTTGTAATTGCTTTGGCACAGCCATAGGCACATGAATACCTATATTAGTTTTTGCGCCGATAATATTATCCAAAATATCACGCCCCTCAGCTGAGTATAAAAACCAATAGGGAGGAAAATTTACCTCCGTTATTTTTTTTCGCCAAAAGCTTCGGTAGGGTAAATAATGATCATCATCAGGATCAGCATCCCCCATATGCATCACGGTCGTGTGTTGACTAGCAGTATCATCAATAGCATGATTTAGCGTCACTCGAAAAACGATATTTTCAACCTCCGCCCGACTCGGCCAGCCGGCATGTGGGATCCTAACGGCATCAATTAGAAACTCACCAATTTTTTGCTGCCATGGTTGATCGCCAATATTTAAATTAACTGAGATAAGCCTTTCGTGACTAATAGTTTTATTCAGCTTTTTTAACTGGGTGTTGATCTTATCAATTGCTTGTTTGGGGCCAACGAGTTTAGTGTTTGTAAAACGTAATAAATAACTAACAACTTCATCGACGGCAAAGTGATCGCGATGTGCATGGCTAATTAAAATCAAATTGATCGCATTAAACGGGGCTGTACCGCTAAAAATATCCCTTTTTAACGTGTCTGGCACCAATTGATATATTCGAATATTGTCATGAAAAAACGGATCAAATAACAGCTTACTGTTTGAAATATTGACAAATAACGCTTCATTGCCTAAGTACTTAACATAAGATTGAAATGTTAATTTTGAAGCTAATACTTGCGATGATTTTCCCTGACTATGTGACGCGTTGTGAGTGGTAGAAACCTGCCCTTTAGTATGAAAATTATGTGCGTATACCTTAAATGCTGATGACATATACAATAGTGATAACATAAAATAGATGATAAAAAAGCGCGATCCAACCAAGGTTAATCGATGGCCATTTTTATTTTCCGTCGGATTTTTTAACAAACGCGTCATAAGTTGTGTAGTCATATTAGCTCTTTAACGATTCAAAAAATTTTAATGAAAATGACCTTTACTGACCATCATATTTTATCGTTAATGATCACAGTAATTTCTTAACAAGTTTATTCTGCCGTAAACACGCGTGAAAGTAATGTAGATTTGTTACCTTCTTGGTTATAATACGCGCCGAACGTCTACGTTCCTGAGTTTATACGGTAATTTTACATCTGAGAATATTATGTCTACAAATCTTGCACCTTCAACGTCTTTAACCCCTCAACAGAAAAGTCAGTTAGCAAAATTAGAAAAGCGCTTACGTCGTCATGTTGGTCAAGCCATTGCTCAATACAATATGATTGAAGATGGGGATCGTATTATGGTGTGTTTGTCCGGAGGCAAAGACAGCTACGCGATGTTATCAATATTGATGATTTTAAAAGAATCCGCACCTATCAACTTTGAATTAATTGCAGTCAATTTAGATCAAAAACAACCGGGTTTTCCTGAGCATGTTTTACCAAATTACTTAACGTCATTGGGCGTTGAATATAAAATTATTGAAGAAGATACCTACGCTATTGTTAAAGACAAAATTCCTGAAGGTAAAACCACCTGTAGTTTATGCTCACGTTTACGTCGCGCCGTTTTGTACAAAGCAGCTAAAGCCCTAGGAGCAACGAAGATAGCTTTAGGCCATCATCGAGACGATATGATTGAAACTATGATGTTAAATATGTTCTATGGTGGAAAGTTAAAGTCAATGCCTGCAAAACTAGTTTCAGATAATGGCGAACATGTAGTGATTCGACCATTAGCCTTTTGTAAAGAAAGTGAATTAATACAGTACGCCCAATTAAAAGCATTCCCAATCATTCCTTGTAATTTATGTGGCTCACAACCTAACTTACAAAGGCAAAATATTAAAAAGATGCTCAATGACTGGCACGAAAATTTTCCAGGTAGAATTGAGTCTATGTTCACCGCAATGCAAAATATTGTGCCTTCGCATTTATGTGACAGTGAACTCTTTGACTTTAAATCAATTAACGCCCACTCGGGTATTATCAATGGCGGGGATACTGCTTTTGATCAAGAAACACACTTTTCTTCAACAAGTAATGATACTTCGGCTGCTATCAATGTTGATCAAGCCAATGTTTTAAACATCACTGAAATCAAATAACAATATAAATAAGTGAAGGGTCCCTTAATGTTAGAAAAAATATTTTTGCTAAAAGATCACAACACCACCCTAAGGCAAGAAGTCGTTGCTGGCATCACCACCTTTTTAACCATGGCATACATAATTTTTGTTAATCCTGCCATGCTAGCGGATAGTGGCATGGACCACGGAGCAATTTTTGTAGCCACCTGTGTTGCTGCCGCAATTGGTTGTTTTGTTATGGGATTTATTGCCAATTACCCAATTGCCCTTGCTCCAGGAATGGGCTTGAATGCCTTTTTCACTTATACCGTTGTTTTAGAAATGGGCTATACATGGCAAGTGGCATTAGGGGGTGTTTTTATCTCTGGTTGTGTATTTATTGTATTAAGTTTATTTAATATTCGAGAATGGATCATTAATGCCATTCCTCACTCATTACGTTTTGGCATCGCTGCAGGTATAGGGTTATTTCTCGCTTTTATTGCACTTAAAAATGCCGGAATTGTAATTGATAGCCCAGCTACGCTATTAACCCTTGGTGATATTACTGCCTTTTCTGCGGTCATGGCGGCATTAGGCTTATTTATTATTGTTGGGCTGGTTAATCGAAATATTAACGGCGCGGTGATGATCTCTATTTTACTGATCACAATATTAAGTATACTTTTTGGTAAGGTTGATTATTCTGGCATCATTTCAATGCCCCCTTCGGTTACGCCTACCTTGATGCAATTAGATATTTCAGGTGCCCTAGAAGTGGGCATGTTAAGCGTGATTTTTGCCTTTTTATTTGTCGATTTATTTGATACTTCTGGGACATTAATTGCCGTTGCTCAACGAGGCAATCTTTTAGATGACAAAGGAAACTTCCCCCGTTTAGGAAAAGCATTATTAGCAGATTCAACGGCTACCGTCGCGGGTAGTATGTTAGGTACATCAACCACCACCAGTTATGTCGAAAGCACGGCAGGTGTTGCTGCTGGTGGTCGAACGGGCTTGACGGCGGTTACCGTTGGCGTACTATTTTTATTGGCGTTGTTTTTCGCTCCTTTAGCGGCTATGGTTCCATCGTATGCAACGGCTGGCCCATTATTTTACGTGGCGGTGTTGATGTTAGCAGGACTTGTTCATGTAAAATGGGATAATATCTCTGATGCCGTGCCGGTTGCAGTTATTTGTATCACTATGCCGCTAACGTTTTCGATAGCTCATGGCATTGCATTTGGCTTTATCAGTTATGTCGCTGTAAGGTTATTTAGTGGCCACACTAAAGAGCTTAATATCAGTGTCTGCTTGTTAGCGTTATTATTTTTAGTAAAATTTATCTTTTTTGCTTAAGTATTGCTTTTATGCGGATAAATGAATGACGGTGAGTAAAATGCCGTGAAAGAGTTTGCGTTTCTATTAACTTAATTTATAACGATAGAAACGCAAATAATCATTTGTTTTTAAAATACTTTTTGTTATGTCTGATCATCTCTGATATTTCTAAGACATAATCACTTCCTCGTTCTGAATATGGCAATAATCCGGTAGCTAAAACTTCTGCTGTCAGGGGTTGTTGATTTGCATGGAGTTGTGCGCGGATCGAACGAAAAACTTGATAAGCTTGATTCGTATTAATGTTATGTAAGTAATGCTTCACCGCTTTTTCTACCGAGGTAAACGCCGCAACTTCGTGATCTAACCCTTCATCACGACTATTAGGCACCATGCCACAACCTTTTTTAAAGCACCATATACCAAAGAAGTTTAATCCGATCCTTGCAAACCTTGAAGTGCCCCATGCAGATTCATTTGCCGCTTGAACTAACACTAATGCCGTAGGGACAATATCCACTTTCGTTAAAAGCTTTTCTACTTTTTGGGTCAAGGTTGGCGCGTTTTTAACTTTGTACTGTTTAACAAAACTTGCAACTAAAGCTTGTTCTTCTTCGGTTAAGCCTTCATTAGCCTTGAGCTTATTATTGATAGCAATGACTTGTTTCCGTCGCTTAATAATTCGGTTGTTTTCTTTGATGATCTCAGGGCGTAAAAAATTAAAAAATGTTTTTTTCTTTTTATTGATATCAACAATTTTGCTAAATTTTGGCAAATCTACATCATGTAGCGGCTTTTCAACTTTCTTAATTGGACCGACAGCTTTGTCGGTTTTTTTAGAGGCAATCGCCGTATATTTTTCTTGCTCAGTGAATGGTTTGATTAACATATAGAGAAAGACCACTCCTAAGGCAAAAATTACGATGTTCATTTTTTTCATTAACTCCTCCTCTATACATAATCTAACGCTGAAACTAACGTTGCTGTATTTTGAATTTTTCTTATTGTTTAGATCAGCTTGATAAATGATTTATCGCTAAACAAATAACCGTCATAAAAGCTGCTAATAGTTTTAAGTACAACTGACTATGCGATTACGCGGTGAACGTTGTATCAATATCATTAGCGCTACCTTTTGCAATACTGAGTTGCATGCCAAAGATTTCACGATATAAGATCCCTTTCACATTATAAAAAAGTGGTGCCACATAAGTTAAGCCAAACATAGTCACAACGCCACCTAACAATGCCGCTGAACCATTCCCTAATAAAAGCAAAGGTAAACTGACAGTAATTAAAAGAAAAAACAATATTAAGTAAATAGCGAAAAGGTTAAACCACTGGAATCGGGTTGCTTGTAATGACAGTGTGATCGCTTTTAATGGTGAGAAACGTTTCTCAACTACCAATGGCAAAACCAACGATAAGGCAACTGCCAAATAAATACCGGGAATAACAAATAAGGTAATCCCCATTGTCACCAGCGTTGAGGTTAATAAAGCACAAATGGCGACCCAACTGCCTCGTTTTAAAAATGCAAACACGAGTTTAGGATTGGTTTTTAAACCGACTGCGTGAAAAACCCCCATCATCTCTACCCCAACTAAAAAAGGGTAAACCACTAAGGTCACTATAATGTTTAATAAGGCGCTACTTTGTTGATTTTTGAAAACTTCCTCTATACCACCTAAATATTGACTAATGATTAAAGTAATCACAATGCCAATAGATAAAGTAAACAGTAAACCGACATTTATCGCGATACGTGATTTACTGGTTGTCGCCCACGCTTCGGCTAAAATGGCTTTTACATCAATGCTGTACTCACCTTTAACGGCCTTTTCTAAACTACCACCTACTTGTAAAACTGATCGCTCTTCCACACATCACCTTAATTTTATTTAACTTAAATTGGTCAAAAAACATAAAAAACAACAGACCAAAGGGCTATTATACCCAATAGAAATACCCGATTGGAAATTTATTTTATGAACACAGATACAGCGACTATTCTCTTTAACTTCAAGATAGATTTACCTGACATATTACGTCTTATTTAACGCTGCAAAGTAAATGAGCGTGATATTATCGTCGATGAATTTGTTTTAAGATTTGTTTGAAAAACTGACTGCCTTTTTCACGCGCTAACTGAATGTTGTTTTCTGGTATTTGTTCCGGCTTATTATAAACAGAAAGCACTTTACTCATGCTCTCTTCCCTAAGTAGATGCAAGATGGGCAAAGGAGAACGATTAGTAAAATTAGCTGCATCATCAGCATCTTCACCATCAAAAACATAATCAGGATGAAAACTAGCGATCTGAAAGACTCCTTCAAAGCCTAAATCAAACAGTAGTTCGTTCGCGTAATCAACTAAATCTAAATAAGCGTCAAAGTTTCTAAAACCAAGGCTATAGACAATCAGCGTTGTTTCAATCGTCGGATTATTTTCTAAATACTCACATTGTTGCGCAAACTCTTCGAGTGCTTTTTCAAGTCTTACTTGTGAACAAACCTGATAGTGAATAGTGTTATTAACAAATTCTTTTTTAGCAAACGGGCAAAAATTCAAGCCAATAATTACTTTTTCTAACCATTGCTGTGTTTTTAAAATCGCGGGATGACTGTTATCTTGCATTGCATTTCCTGAACCGTGTATTAACGCCATTATTGGTTAGCGTGTTGTTGTAGTTGCCACATACGATAATAATGACTTTGATTTGCCAACAAGGTTTGATGATCGCCCTGCTCAACTAATTCCCCCTGATGCAACACGATAATTTGATCAGCATCGGTAATTGTTGATAAACGATGGGCAATCACTAAGCTAGTATGGTTTTGACTAACCTCTTTAATGGCCGTTAAAATCGCTTGCTCGGAGTGACTATCAAGTGATGAAGTGGCTTCATCAAAGACTAAAATAGCAGGATTTTTTAAAATCGTTCTAGCTATGGCAACTCGTTGTTTTTCACCACCTGAAAGCTTTAATCCTCGCTCACCGACCACCGTATCAACTCCTTTAGGCAATGATTCAACAAATCGACTTAAATGAGCAAGTTTAATAGCATTGTCAATATCCGCTTTACTTGCTTTTGTATTACCATAGCGAATATTTTCATACAGTGATTCATTAAATAACACAGTGTCTTGTGGCACTATGCCAATATTTTTGCGCAAAGAATGTTGACTAACCTCATCGATTTTTTGCCCATCTATAGTGATGTCACCTTGTTGGCAATCATAAAAGCGAAACAACAATTTAACTAAAGTAGATTTACCCGAGCCACTTTCTCCGACTACTGCAACTTTTTGTCCTGCCGGTACAATAAAGCTTAAGCCCTTAATAATTGGCCGCTCGGTTTGATAAGCAAAATGAACTTGATTAAAACGAATTTCCCCTTTAACAAGAGTTAATTCAGCGGCATTTTCCTGATCTTCAATCTTGGCTTTTTTGCCCATTAAGGTAAACATTTGCTCTATATTAGCTAAAGACCCTTTGATTTCTCGATAAACAAATCCTAGAAAACCTAATGGAATAAACAATTGCATCATAAAAGCATTGATTAAAACAAAATCACCTATCGTCATCTTATCGTGGGTGACTTGATAGGCCGCAAGGGCTAGCATGGCAGTCATTGACAATGAAATGATCACGGCTTGACCACCATTTAATGCAAACAAAGATAATCGATTTTGCATCTTGGCTTTTTCCCAATCGGCAAGTTGCTTGTCATAAGCATTGGCTTCATAGGCTTCGTTGGTAAAATATTTAACCGTTTCATAATTTAATAAACTGTCAATCGCTCGCGTATTACTCGATGAGTCGGCTTTGTTCGCTGCGCGAATATATTTTGTACGCCAATTGGTGGCATACACTGAATAAAGAACATACAAAACAATAGATGAGGTCGTGATCAAAGCAAACCAAAGCCCATAATTAACCAATAAAATACTGACAACCATCACTATTTCAATCAATGTGGGAACAACGCTAAATACCATAAAGCGCATTAAAAAACTAATGCCCGAAGTACCTCGGTCAATATCACGAGATAATCCGCCAGTTTGCCGATTTAAATGAAAATCTAAGTCTAATTGATGTAAATGTTGGAAAACTTTTAAACCAATACGTCTAATTGCACGTTCAGTGACTCGACCAAATAACGTATCGCGAATTTCAGCAAATAATACAATGGCTAAACGAACCACTCCGTAAGCAGCAACTAAAGCAAATGGCACGAGATAAATACGATTTTCCTGTTGAGTATCTAACGTATCAACAATATCTTTTAAAATAAATGGCAAATATACACTAGCAATTTTGGTTAAAATCAAACATAACAAGGCGAATAAAATACGCATTTTAAATTCTAACAAATACGGCACCAGCATTTTGACCACATGCCAATTAAAGGTGGTTACTTCTTGTTCGGGTTGATGAGAGCGACGCATATTACGGAAAACCTGAGCAGATAACTTGCAGGGAATTGAACTTTAACGAGTTTACTTGTCTTTTACAACTAAAAGCAAAACATGACTTGATGATTTTACTGTGGTAATTTTATTGTCTCAAATAGCTTTGTAGGTATTTTATTCTCCTCTATGATAACTTTCCTTAATACACTAGTTGATCGCTGCATGTTTACCTTAACCTTCATTCTTGGCGTTCAATTACCTGAGTTTATTAATCAATATATTCAAAGATTGTCTGGTCATTTAGAAGAATCAAAACAGCAATTATCAAGCTACCAAGCCTTAGCTGAACAATACTTTAACGGGGAAATTTCTTTATTAATTAAACAGTATAAGGAGAATTCAGAGCCAATGATTGTTGATAGTGCGAAGGTCATTGAGCAACTATTACAACGCACAGAGTACTTAGCGAACCATCTATCTTCGCTTAATACTAATGATTATTTCCAGCAATTAACACAATTTGCTTTAAACTTTGATCCTCAACTGTTGAAGAAAACAGCAGAGTTTTATCAGTTAGCGATACCACTAACTATAAATGCATTAAGTACCGGAGCTGTGATTGCTTTTTTATTTGTTCTAGTAAACTTCATTTGTGTTGGTTGTATAAAACGATACCTACACAAACAAAAAAATGGTCTTACCCTCACCAATAACCATTAATTTGTTTTTCTTACCAAAGACAAAAAAGGCTGCAACTATCATTGCAACCTTTCATCAATTTATCGTGTGGTGAGTTTTTTCGACTAACCGTTACCGTCTTCTACACGACTTTTTAATTTTTGTCCGGGTCTAAAAGTAACCACTTTACGCGCAGAAATAGGAATATCTTCACCAGTTTTAGGATTACGCCCTGGGCGTTCACTTTTCACGCGAAGATCGAAGTTACCGAAACCAGAAAGCTTAACTTGCTCTCCTGCTTCAAGTGTTTCTCGAATTTCTTCAAAGAAAACTTCAACCATATCTTTTGCGTCGCGCTTACTCAGCCCAACTTTCTCAAATAAATGTTCTGCTACTTCTGCTTTGGTTAGCGCCATTGCTTAATCCCTCAGTGATGCATCTAATTCAAGTTTTAATGTATCGACCACACGATTAACGACATCGTTAATATCTTTTTCTTCAAGAGTCTTTTCATGATCTTGTAAAACCAAAGCAATCGCTAAACTTTTAAATCCAGCGTCAATACCATTGCCTTGGTATACATCGAACAAGTTTAGATCAACTAAATTATTTCCGCCAACATTTTCAATGAGTTGTAACACTTTTTTTGCTTCAACGTCTTCTTTAACGATAACAGCAATGTCACGTCTATTGGCTGGAAAGCGTGATATTTCGGCAGCTTCAGGGATGTTTTGTGTTGAAATTTCCGACAATAATAGTTCGAAAATTAATGTTCTGCCATTTAGTCCTAATTTCCTTTCTAATTCAGGATGTAAGGTACCAACGTGGCCTACTAAATTACCATTACGGAAAATTGCCGCGGTTTGACCCGGGTGCAGCGCATCAATTTCTGCTTTCGAAAATTGATATGCAGATGAGTCACCTGTTAACGCTAATAACGCTTCAACATCAGCTTTAATATCATAAAAATCAGCTGCAGCTTTTTCCATATGCCAATGTTCTTGGTTGGTCTGCCCTGTGATCACACCAGCAAGCATCGCTTGTTGACGTACACCATTTTCAGCACTTTCATCAGGAATAAAACGTAAACCAGTTTCAAATAATCGAATTCTATTTTGCTGACGATTTTGATTATATACCACCGATTGTAATAAACCTGTCCATAAACTAAGGCGCATTACTGACATCTCGCTTGAAATAGGATGCGGTAGTGTCATTACCTCTTGGTTTGGATGAATTAAATTTTGTATTTTCGGGTCAACAAAACTATACGTAATCGCTTCTTGATAGCCGCGATTTACTAACGTATTGCGTAAACGAGAAACAGGTAAATTGATTTCTTTTTGCGCGCGCATCGTTAACGTAGCTTTGGGAGAAATATTGGGAATATTGTTATAACCAAAAATACGAGCAACTTCTTCAATTAAATCTACTTCGATTGAAATATCAAAGCGATATGCTGGAACAACCACTGTCCACGTATTATCAGTAAAATTAACTTCAAATCCTAAACGCGTTAAAATTTCTGTCACTTTTTCATCATCAATGTGATAACCAATACGAGCATCTAGCATTTTTCTGCGTAATGTCACTGTTTTAGCTTTTGGTAAATCATCTTCGCTCACTGCTTCAACGATAGGACCTGCTTCACCACCAACAATATCTAACAGTAATTGTGTCGCGCGCTCCATAGCGCTGTGTTGTAACTCAGGGTCAATACCTCGTTCATAGCGATGAGACGAATCTGTATGTAAGCCATATTGACGCGCTTTACCTAAAATAGCTAATGGCGCAAAAAAAGCACTTTCTAAAAAGATATCTTTACTCTGATTTTCACCATCAGTACTGACACCAGAATCTTGACCGCCAAAAATACCCGCCATAGCTAACGCTTTACCATTACCTTTCGTATCACCATCAGCAATCACTAAAGTTTCAGTTGATAACGTCACTTCGTTACCATCAAGCAAGACAAGTTTCTCATTTTCTTTGGCAAAACGAACATTAATGCCACCATCGATCTTGCTTAAATCAAAAGCATGCATTGGATGACCTTGTTCAAGTAAAACGTAGTTTGTCACATCTACCACAGGATCAATCGAGCGTGTGCCACAACGACGAAGCTTTTCTACCATCCATAATGGTGTTTGAGCAGTCACATCAATATTTTTAATGATACGGCCTAAATAGCGAGGACATGCTTTAGGCTCTGATAAAGTGATTGAGAGCTTATCGTCTATCGTAGGGTTCACGTTGTTGATAACAGGCTCTGTCACAGGTAAGCTGTTTAAAACCCCTACTTCACGGGCTAACCCTTTTAAGCCTAGGCAGTCGCCTCGGTTAGCCGTTAAATCTACGTCAATACTAACGTCATTTAAATCTAAATATTCTCGAACACATTGACCTAAAGGGGCATCTTGAGCAAGCTCCATGATGCCATCCGAACTTTCAGCTAAACCGATTTCTGACTCGCTACACAACATCCCATGAGACGGTACACCACGTAGTTTAGCTTTTTTAATTTTAAAATTGCCCGGTAACACTGCACCAACAGTAGCGACGGCAACTTTCAAACCTAAACGACAATTCTTTGCACCACAAACGATATCAACTAATTCGCCGTCATTAAAATCAGGACCTAAATTGATTTTTGTCACTTGTAACTTATCAGCATCTGGATGTGGTCCACATTCAACCACTTCACCTACAAGTACACCGGTAAATTCACCCGCAACAGAGTCTATGGCATCTACTTCAAGGCCTGCCATTGTAATTTGATGAGACAACTCATCTGAAGAAATAGTAGGATTAACCCACTCACGTAACCATGATTCACTAAATTTCATTTTTGGCTTTTCCTACTTGAACTGTTTTAAGAAGCGAAGATCGTTTTCAAAGAATGAACGTAAATCATTTACGCCATAACGAAGCATCGTTAAACGTTCAACCCCCATACCAAACGCGAAACCAGTATAAATTTCTGGATCTATACCTACAGATTTCAATACATTAGGATGCACCATGCCACAACCTAATACTTCTAACCATTTGCCATTTTTACCCATCACATCAACTTCCGCTGATGGCTCAGTAAATGGAAAATAGGAAGGTCTAAAGCGAATTTCTAAATCTTCTTCAAAAAAGTGATGTAAAAAGTCATGTAAAATGCCTTTTAAGTGAGTAAAGCTAATATCTTTATCCACCATTAAGCCTTCAACTTGATGAAACATTGGCGTATGTGTTTGATCATAATCGTTACGATAAACTTTACCTGGAGAAATAATTCTTAGCGGTGGTTGTTCTTGCTCCATCGTACGAATTTGCACACATGAGGTTTGCGTTCGTAGAACCAATTTAGGGTTAAAATAGAAGGTATCATGATCTTCACGAGCGGGATGATGAGCCGGAATATTTAGCGCATCAAAATTATGATGATCATCTTCAACTTCAGGACCTTGTTTTACAGAAAAGCCTAGATCACCGAAAAAGCTTTCAATACGCTCAATAGTACGAGTTACCGGATGTAAACCACCGATTTCATTTCCACGTCCTGGCAAGGTCACATCGATAGATTCAGCCGCTAACTTTTGCTTAATCACTTCTGCACGCAATAATTCACCACGTTCGGTTAATAGCTTTTGCACTTGTTGTTTAGCAAGGTTTATCACTTGTCCTGCTTTTGGCTTCTCTTCTTTAGGTAGTTTGCTTAAACCTTTCATTTGTTCGGTAAACAAACCTTTTTTACCTAAAAAATTAACGCGAACTTGATCAAGCTCCGTTGGATCTGTTGCAGCAGCAATGGCTTGTTCTGCTTGCAAAATAATATCGTCTAAATTCATGCGTTCCTCTGAAACCGACCTGTGAAAACTAGGCTTTGGGTAGACTGATTTGATTAATAAAAATGGTCATTGATTCTACACAAAAACCTATTGGAAATGTAGAGGAAATAACGGTTTTTTTAAATAAATTACCCTTATTATCGGTATCGTTTATGCTTCAAAAGCGATTTAAGAATAGTCAGTTGATTTAATTTTACGTTTGAATAATTATTTGGCTGAATTTTTTAGATCTGAAATGTGCTTTTCTTGTTCTCTTTTAACTAATAAAAAAGTTAAATACATTTTCGTTGGGAGAGAAAAAACTAAGCCTAACGCCATACATGTTGCGCTGATGACAATACCCGTTACACCTAACGATTGCATGTAATCGCTGTAATGATGAAAATATAACCCTAAAAGTATAAGACACATGCCAATGATATTGATGTTTTTAATAAAAAAATTAACCGTTTTTCCGTCATTTAAATTTAGCCTAAGCGCATGACTACAAACAAAAGAATGCTATGAGAAAATAGTATTTGATAATTAATCTTCACACCTTGTTAATTCGCCTTAAAACAATGCTAAAATGCGACTAATTAAAATTATGCATAAGCAAGTTTACAGTCAATCAATGTTTGGCACCGCATAAACCCATCAAAAAACCTAAAAGAGTCACTATGTCATTACAAGTTGAATTTAATAAACCCGAAATAAAAAGTGTCTTAGATTGGCAATTAATACAAGAAATCAATGTGTTAAACCAAGATAACATGATTATTGCTAAAGCTGAAATTGAACTTATCACTTTAAATAAACATCGTGATGCCTTAAAAAGCTATGCACTAATCGATGAACAAGAAGGCGCGACCGATTGGGAGTTACCGTTAAATTTATACTTTAAAGGGCAAAATTTAACGGCTGAGTTTTGCGAAAAATTATCGGTAAAAGCCGATGTTAAAAAAGCGAAAACTCACCTCTTACTTGAAGCAATCAGTGTCTTACCAGCCTATCGGAATCAAGGTATCGCTAAGCTTTTACTGGAAGAAATTGCAAAACATTACCCAAAAGTCCAATCAATTACCGCATTAACTATGCCCTTGAAACTTTTTGTTGATGCTGAGCACTGTGAAGAACAAGAAGTTAAAGCTTATTATCAACAACTTGAATTAGAAAATGATGAAACCACCAGTGAACAGTTGAGTGAGTTTTTTGATCACAATAATTTTATTGAATATCAAGTAGATGAAGCATTGTTAAATGAACCGTTAGCATTCTCTTTTTATATTACCGCGCCCGATAAATTAAAAAATTAAAATTTCGATATAAAAAAGCCCTTGAATCAAGGGCTTTTTTAATACTAGTGAAATTAAGCTTAAGTAAAATAAGCCTACACTGAAATTAATCTACTAATTGATATTGCTCTTTTAATATTTTAATAATCTCGGCTTTAGGGTTCTCTGACAAGACAATTTTTTGGCCTGTAATTTTCTCGGCGATAGCAGTATAGGTGTTTGAAACCGCCATTAATACCGATTCAGGCAGTTTATTATCTCGGGCAAGTGCTTCACGTTCAGCCATACGATCTTTATTGAGTAAAATATCGGGATCTGGAAAGTGATTCAGAAGTAATTGACGGAAGCCTTCTTTAGAGTTTTCAACTACTTTACCATTGCGGTATTGTTCGCCGTCCCAAATGCGTGAAGAATCAGGCGTACCTACTTCATCCATATAAATAAGCTTATCATTACCTGCTTTGTCTTTAACGTAACCAAATTCAAATTTTGTATCAACAAAGACTTGATCGAGTTTTGCTAAGGCGTCTGATATTAAATTAAAGCCTTGAGTGAGTAATTTCTCATATAAAGCAATATCTTGAACTGACTTAAAATTAAATGAACTGAAGTTTTCTTCGATATTTTGACGGGTAATATTCACGTCATCAACGGCTGGCACCCCTGGGATCCCTTCTAAAATGCCTTTAGTGGACGGGGTTTGTAATAGCTCTGGTAATTTAGAGTCTTTCGTTAAACCTTCTGGTAACGAAATGCCACAAAAATCACGTTCGCCTTTACTATAAGCACGCCACATTGAACCGGTGATATATTGGCGGCAAATTGCTTCAATCATCACAGGTTTGGCTTTTTGTACAATCCAAACAAACGGATGTGGGATATCTAGAATATGGCTGTCAGCAAGACCTTGCTCTTTAAACAATTTAAACCAATGATTAGAAATAGCATTTAACGCCGCGCCTTTGCCGGGAACACCTTTCATCCCCCCCTCACCTTGCCAGATACAATCAAATGCAGAAATTCTGTCACTGATCACCATAATTGCCAACGGTGTATCTAAAGCAACATCGTAGTTCTTTTCTTGAATAAGGCGTGCACTGTCCTTTGCGGTTAACCAATAAACAGAACGTACTTTGCCGCTGTGTACTGGCGCATCAGTACGAATAGGTAAATCGTTATTTACCGCTAAAACTTGATCTGCAAGACTCATGGAATTTCACCTTAAGTGTAAATGTAATTAACTGTAGCGAATAAGATCTTTTCTAATTCTAAAATAGAATTCGATATAATTAACTAAAATAAAAGATATATTTTAAACCATTTTTACAAAGGTATTTAGCTTAATTTCAAGGTTAAAGCACTGAGCTTAATTTATTAAGTGAGTACTTTAAAACGCAGAAAGTAAGTTAAAGAACAAGGTAAAAATGAATAAAAAAGAAAAAGGACGCGGCAAGGCGTCCTTTTCACTAACTTTTTACTCAGCGATTATGCTAAAGAAGCTTGCGCTTTTTCAACTAATACAGAGAAAGCTGCTTTATCGTATACTGCGATGTCAGCTAGGATCTTACGATCGATTTCAATCGAAGCTTTTTTCAAGCCATTGATGAAACGGCTGTAAGATAAACCATTTTGACGAGCTGCTGCATTTATACGAGCAATCCAAAGTTGACGGAATTGACGTTTACGTTGACGACGGTCACGGTAAGCGTATTGTCCAGCTTTAGTTACAGCTTGAAAAGCAACGCGATATACGCGACTACGAGCACCGTAGTAACCTTTCGCTTGCTTTAGAACTTTTTTATGACGTGCGCGTGCTACAACACCGCGTTTTACTCTAGCCATTTTATATCTCTCCTATTAACCGTGACGTAAAAGTTTTTTAACTGACTTGATGTCAGAAGCGGCGATCATGCATTTAGCACGAAGATGACGCTTAACTTTTGTACGGCGCTTAGTCAAAATATGACGTAGACCCGCTTGTTTAAATTTGTAGCCGTTAGCTGTCGGTTTAAAACGCTTAGCAGCGCCTTTGTTTGTTTTCATTTTAGGCATTGAAATTACTCCACATTGCCATTGAAATTTAGTAACTTAGGCGAAAACTAATATAAAATTAATTTTACTTTCAAGCCTAATATTACCCGTTAAAAACAATATCGGTGAGTTAGTTTCTGTAAAGAAACTAACTACTTGCATTTACCGAATATTGATTATTTTTTTGGTGCTAAAACCATCACCATTTGTCGTCCTTCCGCTCTACGAGGGAAAAACTCAACTACTGTTAATTCTTCTAAATCAGTTTTAACACGATTCAAAAGATCTAAGCCGAGCTCTTGGTGGGCCATTTCGCGACCACGGAAGCGTAAAGTTACTTTAACTTTATCGCCATCCTCTAAAAAGCGTTTCAAGCTACGTAATTTCACTTGATAATCGCCTTCATCTGTACCAGGACGGAATTTTATTTCCTTAACCTGTATTTGTTTCTGCTTTTTACGCTGTTCTTTCTGTTCTTTGGCTTTTTCATACAAGAATTTTCCGTAATCCATCACCCTAAGCACTGGAGGTTTAGCCGTTGGGCTAATTTCAACAAGATCTACACCTGCTTCATCCGCTTGGTCCATAGCCTCATCTAATGTAACTATGCCACCTGGCTCGCCGTCAAATTTAATTAAACGAACTTCATTGCCTGGAATACCTGTGATTAACTCATTTAAACGATGTGCTGGCTCTTTCTGCCCGCCACGTTGTCCACCTTTAATAGCCATGTTCCTCCAAAGAACTTTGTTCCAACGTTATCTATTCATTATTATTAGATGTTGGATTAATAAAAATAATATCGGTGTTATTTTACTACTATTCTGTGTTAAGTACGAGAATTAACTTCGTCACTTAATTTAGTAATAAAGTCATCAACCGACATTTTACCTAAATCTTCACCACCACGCGTTCGAACTGCTATTTCGCCAGATTCCATTTCTTGGTCACCAACAACTAACAAATAAGGAACACGCTTTAATGTGTGCTCGCGGATTTTAAAGCCTATTTTCTCATTTCTCAAGTCTAGTTTTGCTCTAAATCCATTTTCTTTGAGTTTTTTTACAACTTTTTGACAATATTCGCTCTGTTTATCGGTAATATTCATTAATGTCACTTGAATCGGCGATAACCACGTTGGGAATTTGCCGGTATATTCTTCAATTAAAATACCAATAAAACGTTCAAGTGAACCTAAAATAGCACGATGGATCATCACCGGAGTATAACGTTCGTTATCTTCACCGACGTAAGTTGCCCCTAATCGCTCAGGTAAAGCAAAATCTAATTGCACTGTGCCACATTGCCAAGCGCGGCCTAAACAGTCCATTAAGGTGAATTCAATTTTAGGACCGTAAAATGCCCCTTCTCCCGGTAAATATTCAAATTTAATGTCAGCATCAGTTAACGCTTGTGCTAAGCCTGCTTCTGCTTTATCCCAAATTTCATCACTACCGATACGATTTTCTGGACGAGTAGACAATTTAACGACTATGTCTTCAAAGCCAAATGAGCCATAAACGTCGTAAACCATTTCAATACATTTAGTGACTTCGGCTTGCACTTGCGATTCCATACAGAAAATATGCGCGTCATCTTGGGTAAAACCACGTACGCGCATTAAACCATGCAAAGAGCCTGACGGTTCGTTACGGTGACAACAACCAAATTCAGCAATACGAAGCGGTAAATCACGGTACGATTTCAACCCTTGATTAAATATTTGAACGTGACCTGGACAGTTCATCGGTTTAATCGCATATTCGCGCTTTTCAGATTCCGTAGTAAACATGCCATCGGCATATTTATCCCAGTGACCTGATTTTTCCCACAAACTTCTGTCCATCATCATGGGCGCTTTTACTTCGTCGTAATCATATTCATGTAACTTTTCACGAACGAATTTTTCAAGTTCAGTATAGATAGTCCACCCATCATTGTGCCAAAACACCATGCCTGGCGCTTCTTCTTGCCAATGAAATAAATCTAACGTTTTACCAATTTTACGGTGATCACGCTTTTCAGCTTCTGCTAAGCGAACAATATAAGCTTTTAATTGCTTTTTATCTGCCCATGCTGTGCCGTAAATACGTTGCAACATTTTGTTATCTGAGTCACCGCGCCAGTATGCACCTGCCACTTTCATTAATTTAAAATGATGACAATGACGCATGCTTGGTACATGTGGACCACGACACATATCGATATATTCTTGATGATGATATAACGCAGGCGTATCTGTTTTCTCAATATTTTGATCAAGAATTTCTAATTTATACGTTTCGCCGCGTTCAGTGAAAGCATCGTAAGCATCTTGCCAAGTACCTGTTTTCTTCACAACTTCATAACCTGTTCGAGCAAGTTCCGTCATGCGTTTTTCAAGTTTTGCTAAGTCGTCTTCTGTAATAGATTCGTCAAGATCGACATCGTAGTAGAAACCATTATCGATAGTAGGCCCAATCGCCATTTTTACATTTGGGTATAACTGCTTAATAGCGTGACCTAATAAGTGCGCACAAGAGTGGCGAATAATCTCAAGACCTTCACTATCTTTACTGGTGATCAATTGTAAACTAGCGTCTTGGGTGATTAATTCACACGCATCAACAAGGTTGCCATCAATACGACCAGCGATAGTCGCTTTCGCTAAACCGGGACCAATATCTAAAGCAACATCCATAACAGATACGGCATTTTCAAAAGAGCGTTGAGAACCATCAGGGAGAGTTATTACGGGCATGACTTTTCCTTTTCAGTGGCGACACACACGAAGCGCCGCTTGATTTTTGTTTATGTTTAAAGAGTTAATGAATTCTTTTGATATTATTCACCAGTCATTTAAGCTATGAGAATAAATCAAGCTCGGCAATATAGGGGAATTTCCTATAATTTGCAATGACTAGAGGCAATATGTTCCCTTTGTTTTCCTATTTATTACCAAAGACAATCAAATTATCGTCATTCGTTGTTTTCTTGCTAATTTTTTTTATTTCAATAACGAAAAGTTTTGCTAATAATCCAGAGGTTAATAAAGAGGCTAACTCAAAGTGGCTTGAATGGAAAAAAGATGCAACCACTACAATTAATTATCGACCAGTGATAAACAGTGACTTAATTGAAATTAAAGCTGAAGTTAAGTTAGATTCTTCATTATCAGGTTTTTTATTGTTTCTTCTAGACACAGATAACATTCCTAACTGGTTGGATAACGCTAAAGAAAGTAAGATCCTCCAATCTCCCAACAATAACACTCACATATTTACTACAGAATTTCACAGCTTTTGGCCAATTAAAAGCCGTGAAATGATCATAAAAAGCCGTCAGTGGCAAAATGACGATTTATCAATAGAAATACAAATTGAGAATGCAGAAGGTTTTACACAAAAAAAGCATACGATTTTAGTAGATGTGGTTTTTGCAAAGTGGCTGATAATTCCAATATCACCAACAGAAATACATATCGAATATACATTTATCGTTGACGCTAAAGGAAATGTTCCTACTTGGTTAGTTAACCCGATGACGCTCAAATCAACATGGAATACGTTAAAAAATATTAAAAAACAATTACCACAGTCAAAATGGCAATCAAAGTCGTTAGCAAATATTAAAGAAATGTAAGGCCATTATTTTTTTTAATGCTTCATTCGATTCGTTGTTTTAGATAATTTTATTTTGGACAGTAAACTTGAAATGAATCATCAAGGTTTGATCTGATCATTAGTTGCGCTTCTTTTGGCTTTTGCCACTCAATCGTTAAAAAGGTTTCAACAAGTGAGTCAACATCAAGATATTCAATCGCCGCCATAAATATATCGCAGGTCATTTGTTTATGCCCCCCCGCCTTATCATGAACAATTTTAAAACAAGTACCTTGATATTGTTTACGAAGGTATTCATTTAAAATATCAACGCTGCCATAATCACTTTGTGACCATGCACCATCATAAATAGCAGTAGTTAACATAACATTTGAAACAGTAGACATAATTTGAATGATTTATAGTAAAAATAACAAAAAGCTGTAAATTTAAATTTTAATCGTGTAACTATAAAATAAATAAAGCAAATAACAACCATATTCAGTAGAGAAAAGGACGTGATGAACTCAAATATTGTAAATCATTTAACGTTAAAGCCTGTCGGACATTACCCAGGTTTAGGCGCAATATTTGATGTTTATATCGATGGTGTGTGTTTCTTATCAACCATTGCTAAATTTGAACAACGCTTTCATGAAAGGTTAAATGGTGCATATACGGCTGCGTTAGGTTGTAAAGATATTATGCAATCATTGACCACTTCAGGAAGCAGATTTATGCCATATGCCTGTGATTGCGGCGAATGGCAATGTTGGGTGTTTCAAGGAGTCGTATCAGGTTACGATAATTATTTTTATTGGGGTGATTGGCGCAATGTGCATCGTGATAATAAAAGTAAAGCCACCGATGGACTGTATTGGAATTATAAAGAGTTTCCGACGTTATGCTTTGACAAATCTCAATACTTAGCTGAAATAACAAAAGCTAGAGCAATCATAGTAAATGACAAAGCATCACAACAAATATTAGGGAGAAGTTAACAATGAACAGCTTTTCTCCCTTTTGATCAAGTTGTCTACGTTATTTCAACATAGATAAAGCTATGGCTTCCGCGACTTTAATACCATCAATACCTGCCGATAAAATACCGCCGGCGTAACCCGCGCCTTCTCCCGCAGGATATAACCCTTTAACATTCAGGCTTTCTAAGGTTTCTTTATCACGGGTAATTTGAATAGGTGATGAAGTACGTGTTTCTACGGCAGTTAACGTCGCATCATTCATTGAAAAGCCTTTAATTTTTCGGTTAAACGCAGGTAAAGCTTCTCTAATAGCATCTATGGCATATTCAGGAAGGGTTTCACTTAAATCACAATATTTAACACCTGGCTTATATGAAGGTTCGACATCACCATGCTCACCACTTTTTCGGCCGTTAAGAAAATCTCCGACTAATTGCACTGGAGCATCGTAGTTTTCTCCGCCCAGTTTAAAAGCTTTTTCTTCTAAACGACGTTGAAATTCAATGCCCGCTAAAACATTCTCAGCTTCAGATTTAGGATCTTCACTACCGTAAGTAAAATCTTTTGGTTCTATCCCTACAACAATAGCACTGTTGGCATTGCGTTCATGACGCGAATATTGACTCATACCATTTGTTACTAATCGTCCTTCTTCAGATGCCGCTGCAACAACGGTACCGCCAGGACACATACAAAAACTGTATACCGAGCGACCATTTTTACAGTGATGAACCAACTTATAATCTGCCGCACCTAAAATGGGATGCCCAGCATTTTTACCAAAACGTGCTTCGTCAATCACCGACTGTTCATGTTCGATACGAAAGCCAACTGAAAAAGGTTTCGCTTTCACAAATACGCCTTGCTCAACTAACATTTGAAAAGTATCGCGAGCACTGTGACCAATAGCTAATGCTAAGTGTTTAGTATGAATCACCTCTCCAGTCGCTAAAGTAACTCCCGTTACTTGTTTTTTATCACTTGTGCCATTAACTGGTGTCATATTGATAGTGTCAACACGTTGCTCAAAACGTATTTCTCCACCTAACTCAATAATTTTAGCGCGCATTTGTTCCACCATAGTCACGAGTTTAAACGTACCTATGTGTGGCTTGCTTACATATAATATTTCTTCTGGTGCGCCGGCATCAACAAATTCATGCAATACTTTCCGGCTGTAATGTTTAGGGTCTTTTACTTGGCTATATAGTTTTCCGTCAGAAAACGTACCTGCGCCCCCTTCACCAAATTGTACGTTTGATTCTGTATTAAGAATTTTTTTGCGCCAAAAACCAAAAGTATCTTTAGTACGTTGTCTAACCTCTTTTCCTCGTTCTAACACAATAGGTTTAAAGCCCATTTGCGCTAAAATGAGTGCGACAAATAAACCGCACGGGCCAAAACCAATCACAACAGGTCGCTCTGATAAAGTGGTGGGTGCTTGACCAACAAAATGGTAACGCGTATCCGGGCTTAATTTCACTTGAGTATCATTTTCAAAGGTTTGCAATAATTCATCATCAAGTGTAGTTTTTACATCTAATGTATATATCAATTGAATTTGAGACTTTTGACGGGCGTCATATCCACGCTTAAACACGGCAAATTCAACTAGCTGCTCTTTTTCAATCGCTAATTTATCAAGAATAGCTTGCTGTAATTGTTCAGGTTGGTGATTAAGATCTAGTTTAATATTGGTTAAACGCAACATAAGTTATGAATTCCGCACAAGGAAGGGACAATTGAAATTTTTGCGTATTTTACCCGAACATTCACAACAGTTAAATCAGAGTTTGAAATTGCCGACGATAAAGGTATGATCCAAACGAAAATTCAGGAACTATCATATACACGTCCTGAACGATTCAGTGTATTTTAAGCTCAATTTTTCACACAAGAGATAAGCATGGCCTTTGTAGTAACAGACAATTGTATTAAATGTAAATATACCGATTGTGTCGCGGTATGCCCTGCCGATGCCTTTTATGAAGGTGAAAACTTTCTTGCCATTAATCCAGACGATTGTATTGATTGTGATCTTTGCCCAGTTGAATGCCCTGCACAAGCCATTTATCAAGAAGATGAAGTACCAGAAGGCCAAAAAGAATTTATTGAATTAAATGCCGAACTTTCTAAAATATGGCCAAGGATCACAGAAGTTAAAACACCTCCAAAAGATGCGAAACAATGGGATGGCGTCCCCAATAAAATCAAACATTTAATTATTGAAAAAGATCAATAATTTCCTTTTCTTTGTATTCTTTAATTTAACCGTTTCACTGACGTTTCACAATTTCGATGTTTTACTATACTGATAGCAATGGCCAAACAATGCTTATCAGTAGAGGTGACAAAAATGTGGTCGACTATAGAGCAACATATTCAAGCGGCTACCGGACAACCTTTTTCTATTCAACATAAAGAGATTGCTGTCGGTGGCGACATCAACTTATGTTTTTGGTTAAGTAATCATCAGCAAAAATATTTTTTAAAATTAAACGACAAAAATCATTTGAGCCACTTTGAGTCAGAGGCATACGCCTTAAAACAAATTAAATCAGCTCATCAAATTAGTTGTCCTGAAGTCATTACTGTAGGCACTACATTAGATAAAAGCTTTTTAGTGTTAAGTTATATACCGTTTGAAACGCCTGACTCACATGATTGGTATCACTTAGGCCAACAATTAGCGCAACTGCACAAAAACTCATCTCATGGTCAATTTGGTTGGCAACATGATAATTTCATCGGTGATACTCGCCAACCTAATAAATGGCAAAGTAATTGGCGCACTTTCTTCGCAGAACAACGTATAGGATGGCAATTACAACTCTTGCATGAAAAATCGATTAAATTAGGTGATATCGATCATATTACCCAAGTTTGCCATGACGCGTTATTACATCATCAAGTGACTCCGTGTTTGGTTCACGGTGATTTGTGGCAAGGAAATATTGGTTTTAGTGATCACAAGCCAGTAATTTTTGACCCTGCTTGTTACTATGGTGATAGAGAAGTAGATATTGCCATGACTGAACTTTTTGGTTTGTTACCTGACGATTTTTATCAAGGATATCACCTTGAGTTTCCACTATCGCCAAATTATGAACAAAGAAAACTTGTGTATAACTTTTATCATATTCTCAACCACGCTAATTTATTTGGTGGGGTTTATATTGAACAGTCTAAAGCAGTTTTAGCCAGAATATTATCGATTCATTAGCTCAAAAAGTTGGAGCTAATTGATTTAATTATATTTAAATTAACCGTATCAAAGTAGCAAAAGGATAACCGCAAATTTCTAGTGAGAATCACTGCATTTTATTCGCACTTTGGCTAAAATTGATCATACTTAATATACCGTATGATGAATGAAGATATCTAGGAGGCAACATGCCCCAAGATTGTGTTTTAGATAAAGTATCAGAACAAAGAATCTCTTGTCCTAGCTGTGGGCATCATATTTTTATCACCATAGATCCAAGTGCGGGAGATCAGGATTATTATGACGAATGCCCAGCTTGCTGCAATGATATTCATTTAAATATGCATATTGACGAATATCGTCAAAAAGTCCAACTCGCGGTTAACACCGATGATGAACAGATCTTTTAGTGATCATGTAACTAAATGGTACTAGTCGCATCGTAAGCAAAATTTTCTGATAGTTTCATCCGCTCTATCGTGGTGACTATCGTCATAGTTTGTTGATCAAATTCAATATTCACTTCATCCAAAAGAGCAAGTGACGCTAAATTTGTTCTTGATAAAGTTTCAGGGATCAAATGAACCGTAAACTGTCCGTTTGTCAATTCCCCCACAGTAAGACTAATACCATTAACAGTAATAAATCCTTTCGGTAAAATATACTTGTGCCACTTAGTGTCAATTTCAAACGACATACAACAATTTTTATCGGTTACTTTATTCTCTACCAACGTCGCTTTGGTATGAACATGACCACTAACCATATGACCACCAATTTCATCCCCTACCGATAACGAACGCTCGACATTAACAAACATACCTGTGTGCAATTTAGCAAGATTTGACCTTGCTAGCGTTTCATCAATCACGTCAAACGAAATAAAAGCCTGATTATTAGTTATTTCAAACTTAACCACTGTTAAACAAACACCATTTATTGCGATGCTTGCGCCGAGTGTTAAATTATCAACAAACTCACGTTGGACCTTAATAATTAAGTGCAGAAAATTATTTACATATTTTGCAGAATAAACTTCAGCTTGAGATTGCACAATGCCAGTAAACATATATCATCCATTAGTCATAAAGAGATTCAATTCTAACAAAGCTAAATTAGTGAATACCAGAGCGCCATGCAATTAAATAGTTTTATCACCAATACCAAACGATTAATGAAATTAGCCTACCCTATTTTAATCGCGCAACTCATTCAAAACTTAATGGGATTTGCCGATACCGTGATGGCTGGACGAGTGAGTTCAACTGATATGGCTGCCGTTGCTGTCGCTAGTAGTATTTGGTTACCACTTATATTAACCATTTATGGCCTGATAATGGCACTTGCCGCAATTGTGTCACAACTTGCTGGTGCCAATAAATTTGAACAAGTCGCCAACGAAACCTATCAAACAGCTTGGATTGCATTAACTTTAGGCATTGCATTAATTGTTTTATATGTCTTTATTTCACCGGTGGTTATTGAACACGTCACCTTAGAAACAAACCTTAAAACCCTTATGTTTGACTACTTAGGTTATATTATTTGGGGTGGCCCAGGTTTTTGTTTGTATCTTGTTTTACGTAATTATTCTGAAGGATTATCTTTTACTAAACCAACAATGATCATAAGTATCATCGGCTTAATTATTAATATTCCGGCTAATTACATCTTTATTTACGGTGAATTTGGTATGCCAGCTCTAGGTGGTGCCGGTTGTGGTATAGCAACGGCAATTGTTTATTGGGTGATGTTTTTATCCATGCTTTTATATTGTTATTTCTCTAAACAATTACAACAGGCACCGCTTTTTAAAAAGTTTTATTGGCCACAGTGGTCAGCAATAAAGAATATTTTATCCATTGGTTTACCGATAGCGATGTCATTATTATTTGAGGTGAGTTTATTCTGTGCCGTCGCAATTATACTTGCTCCCTTTGGTGCCGATGTTGTGGCGAGTCACCAAATAGCGATTAACTTTTCTGGCTTAGTTTTTATGGTGCCATTAAGTTTAGCGATGGCGGTAACCATACAAGTTGGTTTTGCTGTCGGTGATGGCGATCATGAAAAAGCGAAAGAAATTTGTCGATACTCGGTAGTGTTAGGTCTAGTTATCGCTATCGTGACAGCCGCATTAAGTCTTGGTTTTCGTCACGAAATTGCCGCAATTTATACCCATGAAATTCCGGTGATCGAATTAGCAGCAAGTTTAATGTTTCTTGCCGCATTATTTCAATTTTCAGATGCCATTCAAGTTATTTCAGCTGGTGCATTACGTGGCTATAAAGATACAAAATCAATTCTTTATATTACGTTCCTGTCATATTGGGGCGTCGGTCTTTCAATTGGCCTTGTTTTAGGTTTAACCAATTGGATAATTGAACCTATCGGTCCGTACGGCTTTTGGATAGGTTTTATCTCTGGCTTAACAACCGCCGCAATATTTTTAGCCTGGCGCTTAAAGGTGATTCAAAAACGCTTTGACCGAGCTATAATTGAAGGCTAAGCGATAATTTTGCTGGATTAATAATCAAACGCACGAAAATTAAAGTGAAATAGTGAAAATTACTTGCAACTCATATTTCAGATCGCTAACATAGCGCCCGTTGAGTCATTCAACACTTCTAAAAGTAATACGTCCGTAGCTCAGTTGGTTAGAGCGCATCCTTGACATGGATGAGGTCGGTGATTCGAATTCACTCGGACGTACCAATTTTTTCAAGAACTTACACTAAAAAACCAATCAGCAAAACACTTAAAAACGCTAATATGTACTCAAACGTGCACACAGTGTCATTACGTAAACTGATAAATTATTTTATTTATATCTATAAAGAAAAATACACAATGATCTTTAATTTTCAATTGAATAGCTAACATTCATTGTAGTAGTCATAATTGCTCTTTCACCATCTTCAGTTAGCTTTGGTAAATTAAATACAATCTCATTAGAAGTTGGAATTCCGTGAAGTAACCCACCTTCAGTTTCAAGTAAACTAAAAGCATTCATTATGGCTGGTATTTCAAATTCACCACAAAATATAGTGATTTCTTTGAGGTATAAAGCTGTTTGTTGAATCTCTGAAATATAATTGTAAAAATTAATTTTATCTTTACTTTCACTAATTCCATGTGGCGTTATAGTGTCTTGATCATTAGTAACAAATTGAAAAGTTTTTCTTAATTCTTTTATCGGTGTATAGGCTTGAATTAAGAGGTCTAAAATAATTTTTTGTTTTTGAGCTTCGAGTTCTGAACCATTAGCTAAAGCGATACTCACTTCTTCAATTTTTCTTAATGATTTATAACATATTAAAAGTTTAGTAATAATCAAGCTTCTAATTGCACTAGGAATTATATATTTTCCATGTTTAGCTTCTGGAAAAAGAGTTATATGTAATTTTCTATGATTGTTAAACTTTTCTGTATATTGATGTTCTTTTAGCACCTCTTTAAATTCTTCAAGGTGCTTATAGTAATTTGCAAAGTTGTTTTGTGATTCTGTCGCTTCAATTTGGACAATAGATATTTCTGAACGATGTTGTGCAGCATACAAAGCACCGAAAGGAATAAGTAACGCTAATATAGAAATTGGTAACTTGAAGTCATTTATAAAGGTATTATAGGCTATACCATTCAAAGCAAAGCTATATCCTTCTCCCCATAACCCACCCCCAAGCAATATAAATGAGAGACCAATAATAATAAGGGCAGTAGCTCTAACAATAGATAATTCAAAGAAGCTTTTACGTGGATCAAAAAGTTTGCTCATTAAGGTATATCTCGGCTAATACAACAGAACCAAATATATTAACTAAATTTGCTTCTAGTAAATTTCTACGAATAGATGTGATGTCGTCCGATTCTATTAGTTTTAGCCAAGTTCTTACAAGAATTTTTGGTGGGTAATTTTCATCCATGAGTCTATCTCCATTTAGTTTGCAATATAAGAATAGTACAAATATAAAAAAAAGCCCTTTATGCGTGGCCTCATAAAGGGCAATTCATATTTAAACAAGGAGAATAATGAAATATTGAAAGCTGGATAGACTTTCAATAGTTAAACTAGCATAAAAAAACAGAAAAAGTAAATATTAATTCATTAATACTACTATATTGTGAATATATATGCATAATAAGCATAGTTAAGTGCATATTTATTCAATATTAAAAAGGTAGGACATGATGAAAAAATTACTTGAACTTCGCCAGCAAAAAGCTGAACTAGTTGAACAATCAAAAACTATTTTAGCGAAAGCTAAAACAGAAAAACGTACATTAAGCCCTGATGAATCCAAACAAGCTAAATCTATTAATTCACAAATAGCTGATATCAATAGTCATATCGAATTGGCAGAAGTTACAGCCGCAGAAGAACGAGCTTTAATTGGTGAAACTGTTGAACAACGTTCAAACGACAAGCCAAGCAACACAGAGTTACGTGCTTTTGTTCAAACAGGTGATATTCGTTCTCTATCGGTTGGCGTTAATACTGATGGTGGATATACGGTTATCCCAACCTTAGATAAAAGCATTGAAGTGTTACTACGTGAAGAATCAGTATTTCGTAAAAATGCGACTGTAAAACCCTGCTCTAGTAAGTCATATAAAAAGCTTGTTTCAGTTGGTGGAACTACTACTGATTGGGCAGCAGAATCAGATACACGTAATGAGACCAATACGAGCAAGTTAGAAGAAGTTGAAATTGCGTTAAATTCTCTTTATGCCTACCCGAAAACTACACAAGAGTTACTAGATTGGTCTGATTTTGATGTATCTAGCTGGTTATCTTCTGAAGTTACTGCTGAATCATCATTAAAAGAAGAAACAGCATTTTGGAATGGTGATGGCGTTAAGAAAGCTAAAGGTATTTTAACTTATGCAAGATCTACTGATATTGATGGTACACGCGCATTTGGTGAAATTCAGGAACTAACTAGTGCAGCAAGTGGCGTAATTGATTTTGATGATTTAGTGACATTTCAACATAGTGTTGCAGTTGCTTATCGTAAAGGCTGCAAGTGGTATATGTCTGATGCTATGGCGCTTTCATTACGTAAAATTAAAGATGGTGATGGTAACTTTATTTGGAAATCTGCATTAACTGAAGGACAGCCAGATTTACTACTTGGTAAGCCTGTAGAAATTACAGATCAAGTTGGTGATGAAGTTGTATTTGCCGATCTAACAAAAGCTTATTACATCATTGATGGCACAACAGGCACACGTTTAATCAAAGATAACATTACCCAGCCAGGCTTTGTCAAAATGCATGCTTCTCGTTATGTAGGCGGTGGCTTAGTAAATGATCGCGCTGTCAAAATCCTTAAAAAAGCAGCTTAAGGATAAATCATGACCATTGAACGTAGAGCTGTAACAGGTCTATCTGCTAAAGGTAAAACTTTAAAAGCACTGGCTATTCCCTATAACTCACGTTCACAAGATATGGGGTTTATCGAAATGATAAGCCCTAATGCTTTTGATTTGAGTGGTGACGTAAAAGCGCTGTATGAGCATGATAAACAACACTTAATTGGAAGAACGACAAGTAACACGTTACGTTTAAATGACTCTATTAGAGGTATTGAAGCTGAAATTGACTTACCTAACACTAGTATGGGTAATGATCTTGCTGAGTTAGTTCAACGTGGTGACATTTCAGGTATGTCTTTTGGCTTTATCGTTGAAAATGATGAGTGGGATTACAACCAAGAACCAGCATTAAGAACAATAACAAAAGCCAGCTTAAAAGAAGTTACTGTTACAAGTGATCCTGCCTATTTAGATACAAATGTTGTTATTAGTGAACGAGCCTTAAGTAAGGCTAATAAAATTCAAAGTACCAGTTTATTAGAAGCTGAACTTGCATTATTAGAGGTGATATAAAATGTGGAATCCCTTTAAAAAGAAAGAAGAACGTAGTTTAACGTTAGATCAATTGATAAGTTCACAAGTTAATACATTCTCAGGTGTTACAGTTAATGCTTCAACATCTGAAAAACTGGCTACTGTATCGTCTTGTGTGGGTCTTATATCAGGTACGATTGCAAGTATGAATGTACACGCCTTTAACGTGTCAGACAAAGGACAAGAACGTCAAACCAATACCAATCTTGATAGCTTATTAAACCGTTATTCAACTAATTCAATTACTGCTTATGACTTGAAATACCACCTAGTATCACAAGCACTATTGCGCGGTGACGGATATATACAAATTATTTTTGATCATCGTGGCTCAGTAAGTGAATTAATACCTCATCAAAGCGATAGTGTTCAAGTTAAAGTATTACCCAAAAATAGACTTGGTTATGTAGCAACTAATCATGGTAAAGAAATCCCCTTAACTGAGGATGAAATGATCCATGTTCGCCTCAATTCACTCGATAACATGACAGGACGATCAATTATTAGTGTTTGTCGTGATGTTGTTGGTGAAGGCTTAAGTCAAGATATAACAGCAAATAGCCAAGCAAAAAATGCTTTCAGACCATCTGTAGTATTAGAGACTGATAGCGTATTTCAAGATAGAAGTGCTGCAACTAGACTAAAAGAAGAATTTAAAGGCATGTACCAAGGTCAGCATAAAACAGGATCTGTTCCTTTACTTGAAAATGGCTTAAAACTTAGCAGCGTTAATGTATCAAACTTAGATAGTCAGTTTATAGAACAGCGTTGCTTTTCAGTTCAGCAAATTTGCGCCATGTTCACAGTACCTAAAGCATTAATCACTGGTGAGACTGGTGACTATGACCAACTACAAAGGCAGTTTTTAAATAACTGTATTAAACCACTGATCTCTAATATTGAACTTGCTATGAGTTCAAAGCTGATACCTCACCGCAACAAGAATATGGTTCAACTTCAATTTGATACTTCATCTGTTTATCGAGCAAGCCCTGAACAACGTATGAAAAATTTTGATTTAGGGTTGAGAGCAGGAATCTATTCGATAAACGAATGCAGATCAATGATGGGTCTTTCACCTGTTATAAATGGTGATGATGTATTAACACCTAGTTGGATGAACCAAGTTGAAGCAGTTAAGGAAAAGACTAATGAAACGCCAAGCTAACGACCTTAATGCTTGGCTAACATACTGCCATCAGTATTTGTTCGATAATCCATTATGTATACGTTGCAAAGACTTTGATTTAGATGAGCCAGCAGCACATGTACATCATATTATCCCTTTAACCATCAATGAATTAACTTATTGGGAAACGTCTAATCACGTTGCTCTGTGTAACCAATGTAAAACAGTATTAGATAAGAAATTAAAAGGGGGGCATGTTAATCATGAGTTTGGTAAAGGCTAAGAATCCCCGTCTCCCCAAAAAGCGAGTAAATTCCTCTCAAATTTTTATGAGCACAAGGTTTATAAATGAATAATGCTATAGAAAAGCCTGATTTTATTCGTAGTGACTTACAAATTAATTACTTCAATCAGATTGTTAAACGAATGAGTGAAGCTAATCAAGTTATAGTTGCTGGTGACGAATTCGCTATTGGCGGTCTAGCTATGAACTTAGCAATTGTAGATTTTGCTACTTCTGATATTGCAACGAATGGATTAATTATTGAATCAGAAGCTTATAGAACTGGTGCAGTAAGTCGAAAGGCTAATCCTGCTGTCAATATGCTAAAAGATGCTCAGAATAATATCAGAGCTTATTTAACAAAATTAAAGTTAGATCCTCAAAGTAGAGGCACTAGTTTATTAAACGTATCTACAAATCAACTTAGTCAAGAGTTTTGGGATAAAATTTAACAAGGATTATTAATTAATTTTTCTTTTCTAACTCCATTATTATTAAGTCAATTTGATATTCAGGTAAGTCTTTTATATTTTCCTTCTCAATAAAGTCCTCATTAAACCTATTAATTGAAGCTTCGAAAATACAAGATAATAAATCAGACGCTTGCCCCATTGTTAAAGTTGATGATGGATACATTCCTTCTCTAATGAGAAGATCTATTTGTTCTTTGGATGCATTAATCTTAGGATCACTACAATAAAACCCTATACCTCCTCGTTCCCAATAATTATCAATTTTATATGCATTACGCATAATTTTTTCTACAAACTCATAAGAATGAGAATACTTTCCAAGAAATACTTTAACTGGGCTATGCTTGTTTAATTGATTAATTACAGGTGATTGGTTACTGATTCTTTTGTCTGACTCGTTTGAAAATAACCATTTTATAATTTTAAATAAAATACTAATCCCCTTAAATAATATTTTTAATTAACATTCGTTGCCACATTTATGGCACGAATTAAGTAATTAGTTAAATATATTATTGCCCAATAGCAAATATATATATTTCTTATATAGATTTGCCCACTTGCCCAGTTTTAATGTAGACCATATAGAATAAGGCTTTCAGAGTTGGGCATATCATTGCCCAGTTTTTAAATTGCCCTGTTTTAAATGATTGACTGGAGAGTGTGATTTATATGGCTATGATTGAAGTATGAAATGATTTTACAATTGCCCAAGTGGGCAGCCCAGTTTTTAGTTGCCCAGTTTTTCATTCATCTAAAACAGCATACCAAGTCGCATTTGATTTTGGGTTATCAATGATTTTTCTAATTTCATCAATCTCACAAATTCTTAGTAATCGCTTATCTACCATAGCTTGTAATTTATTCTTAATAGATGCCTGAGATATTGTTAGTTTTTCATTTAAATCAATTTCTATCATTCGCTTGCTGGCAAAACTACCTTCACATGATTCTATATATTCGATAATAATTGAATCATCATTCACTTTATCCATCCCTATAATACTAATAGGTGAAATAACACCATCTGAGTGGCGCTTTAGAATCCAAGGTTTAGGATCTTCTTTACCATGGGTATTTTTATCCATCTTGAACCACAGTACACTTTTATAATTTTCACTGTCTGAGAGTTTATTAATAATAGACTTGGCTAAACTTTTACATATTTGATTATTTGATGTTTTTAAACGGTCAACAGTAGCAACTTTGAATAATTGACGGCAACGATCAGCAATAGATGTTGCCCCTCTATTTCTCAGAGGATCGCTATCAGTGGTATGGCTAAAAAAGAACATGCCTGCATTTGTATTTGCTGCAATATTTGTCATATGTCTCATTAACTGCCCCATTTGATTGTTATCGTTCTCACTCGCTGCTGTGGAGTAGTGAAAAGGGTCAACAAAAACTAATTCATAGCCATGCGTTATAATTAGGTCAACAACCTGTGAATACATTTGATCAGGTTCGACCTTATTAGTAATACTATCTAAACAAGTTAACAGTGGGTTAGGTGAGATCGCTGGCAGTTCTAATATTTCTATTTGGTTGCCTAGCGTCTTTAATATTTCCTTTTTATTTTTAGATAAAACAGGAAAGTGATCTATAGTTGCATGAATTCTTTCAAGGAAGGCTTGTCTATCATCTTCAAATGATAAAATTAACACCTTATATGGCTTTAATGGATTAAAAAATTTACGATCATTTCTGTCATACATAAAACATTGACCAAGAGCTGCTTGAATAGCTATTTGAGTCATTAAAAATGTTTTTCCTGTGCCATTAGCAGCAGGACAAATTGTGACTTTTCCTTTTGGTACATATCGATTTTCAAATAAGAAATCGCGTGGTTGTATTGGGTTATTTAATAATTCAGATATTGGATTTTTCTCTGCCCACTCCGTTAAGTTTTGTACGACTGTTGTTATTACGTTTAGTTGCTCTGCACCCTTTATGCATTCCCATATTTCACTATGAGCAAAATTACTTGCCCCTAACCAATCATCCCAATCTTTAAACGCTTTTATTGGAATACAAACCTTTAAGTTTAGCTCTGTTGCAACGTTAAACACTTGTTTTAAGATGCCTTTAGGCGCGTCTTTCTCAGTTTTATGACTATCATTATCAGCAGCAATAATTACGTCAAATAGTCTGCTTAATTGTTTAGCACACTTAACCATACCGCCACTACTAACAGCATTAATTACAGCTATACTGTGATCTTCAATACTAACCACCTGATATATAGCAGCTGCTTTTGTTAAGCTTTCAGCAATAATGATCTTCTTTGCTTTTTCTAAGTTGCCAAATACTTGAAATACAGCTTGACCATCAGATGAACAATGTAATTTTTTATCACCTAATGAATCTATTATTTGATACTGAATAGGATCATTACTGGTTAATGTCCTTAATGGATAAATTAAATCTTTATAATTTTCCCTAACACCGAAATCAGCTAATAACTTGGGTTCAATCATCCTTTTATTTAATAAATATGGATGTTCGGTTAAATCTAGATTTGATGAAGCCCAGCGACTATTTAACTCATTTAATCTGCCGTTTTCAGTAATATTCATTGTATGTAAGACCACTTTACAAAATATAGGTTTAAGAGAGGGGCAAAGCCCCTTAGATAAAAGTTAAAAGTAAAAGGTTATGAATTTACTTTATAGAGATACTCATACCATTGAGTTCTTGTGATATTAGATCTAATTTTAAAAAACCTTCGATCTATACATTCATAGGTATGATTTATTTCATACAAAAATTTCAAACAAAGGTTGTATTCTCTTTCACTGGTCATTTGAAATGAAACATAGTCGCCATCAAATATTCTGAATTCTTCAAATAGATCTATCATTTTTATTGATAAACCTTTTACACTAGATCTTTTATTACTAGGGCAATGTTTGCTATGACACATATTTAAGAACTCATAACCTAAATAATGATATTCATTGAGCAACATAGGGATAGAACCACATTCATTGCATTGACTACCTGAGTAATATTTTGACTTACCCATAAGCTGTAAAAAATATGTTAAACGGTTCATGCTATTCTCCCTGTGGAATATTTATTTCGGCTAAATCTTCTAAACCAGCGACCAATAAAAATAATTGTTCTTTTATTAGTTCCATATCATTAACTTTCAAAAGGTTATTAACTCTAGGTAATAAATGACCTTGAATTTCAGCGTCAATTCTTCCTTGCTGAGAACATAAGTGTTTTAAAATTCTGTCTGCTCGGCTTTCTTTAATGTTTTGGTTTTTCATGATTAAGCCTCTTGTGCTGGGTTAACAGAATGCTTTTCTAAAGCATCTAACCAAGAATTTAAAACTGAAGTTTTATATCTGATTGAACGACCAAGTTTTAAATATTGAGGGGCAGGAATACCAAAAAGCACTCCTGTGCATCTAGATTTTCTAAGTGAAGGTGTAGCTGTACCTAGTAGTAGCGCAGCTTGTTTCTCATCTAATAACTGATTAAGTGATGAGGCTAGTTTTGTTTTGATTGTTTGCATGTTTAGCTCCAGTAATTTATTGGTGTTACTGGTTATAATCGTACAAACAAATTTGTTTACTATCGCCCTATTCAATCCTCCTTTAATTTAGTACATGCAATTCAGAAGCTTAAGCCTAATCTGTTTTTCATATTCCTAACATGAAAACTATATGACTCACTATTAGATAAAAGTGAATCAACATGGTCACTCCAATGACTCAAACAATTTTCAAAAGATTTGATATTTCCTAAAATCCTGTATTTTGGGTAAAATAATTTAACAATATCGTCTTTTACTAATTTTGAGTTCATAAGTTCCTTTTTATAATTAACTTTATAATAAATTACCGCATCAATTTCGACTCTCATTTTTACATCCCAAGATAGATTATGTGAACCAACCTTTAGGCTACCTTCGAAATGTTTAACAAATAAGTTACCTAAATCACGTTTACGATCTTTCTTTGATAATTCGGTAGTTTTTAACTCATCCAGAAACTTATTAAAAACATTTGATAATTCGTTGATAACTAAATCACTTACTTGTCCTGAATCATTTTCCTTTACAAATTTATTCATCAAGCCTATAGGATTCATTGAACTATCAATTACATCATCTATTGAAGTGATATTTGCTTCATCCATTAATACACCCTCTAATTTTATCTGACCACTTTTCCATAGCTTCTAACTTTTTATCATTTAATTGGGCATGATTATAAATATCTGACATACCACCGATCGCGTGATTTATCATTCTTTTCATTACAATATATTCAATGCCAATTTCTGTGAGTTTGGTTTCAAATGTATGTCTCAATGCATGTGGAGTCCAATCAGGTATTGATCCACCTTCTTCATTAACCCAGTGATTACGATCACAATGCCGCTTAACCGCCCTAGTCGCTGAATTTGAATCAATATGCTTTGCTGTATCTTTTATTGAAGGAAATAACCAAGTGCTACCACCAATACTTTCACAGTAAGCAATTTGATTTTCTAGTACCTCTATTAAAAGGCTAGAAAGCATAATTTCGTTTGCGCGATCACTTTTATTGTTTTCTTTTGGGATTTTCCAAACTTTATTTTTAAAGTCAATTTCAGAGAGTTTGGCTAAGTACGGCTCTGAGCGCCTTAAACCTGTTAGCATCATAATTTTCAATGCATTTATCGTTGGAGTTTCCATTCCAGAAAGATCTAACCCATTCCAAACAATTCCAATTTCTTCATCATTTAGAAATCGATCACTAGGTTTGTATTTATAACCGATTGCACTAGCTGAGAATTCCTGTAATGGGTTGCTTAAGATGTAATCACGCTCAGCTGCCCATTTGCACACTTGCTTACATATCGCCCTACACTTTTCAGCTTGAGTCATAGAACCGCGTTCAATGATGATATCAAGTAGATCTCTAAAATGTGCCTTAGTTAATTTTGAAGGTTTAATGTGACCAATTTGAGGCGTAATGTCAGCAGCAATTAAATCTCGTGCATATTCAGGATTCTTTCTATTTTTTACACAATAGATCTCATACCAAGAATCAAAGATATCTTTAACTGTTTTGATCTCTTTTGAACCAGTGTTTAATTGATTTGGGTAAAAGCCATCTGATATTTCATTTTTAGTTTTGTAATGAACTTCCCTAGCCTTCGCTAAAGTAAGTTGGTTCTTCCCTGCTCCATAATCACCATAATCATGGCGTTGTTGCTTGCCATTTTTACGATAACGATATTGGAATGTTTTTTTACCTGTTGCAGAAACACGAACACTTAAACCATCTTTATCTGATACTTCAAATCTTTTACCGGTGGGTTTAATTGCATCCAATTGCTTAACTGTAAGTGCCATTCTTGACTCCTTTTCATAAATGGTACAGGTCAAATATGTACTCACCTGTGTACACAAAAGATTATACACAAGGATATTAAGAGAGCAACAACCAGATACAAGAAACACTTGAACCTATTGTTTTTAAAGGAGTTACAGTAATAATGAGCATAAGATAGATATAAGGAGAAACAGTAATTTACATCCTTGACATGGATGAGGTCGGTGATTCGAATTCACTCGGACGTACCATTTTCTTCTTAAATCTTTCATTGTTCTGTTTATCTAACAAGAACCGTTTCGCGATCCTGTTTGAAAATACGTACTCTTTCGTTGTTTAAAATAAAAAGGCGCTGAAAATTCGCGCCTTGATAAAGTATGACTCTATAACAAATTGAGTGATGATTAACGAATCACGATAAATTCGTAAGTTTTTCAGCCTCATCTAATTCTGATTCAAGTCGTTTAGCTTCATCGGCTCTTGGCTTAGTAAAACGTGCGAGTGCCAAATAAAGTACTGGTGTTAAGTAAAGTGTAAAAACAACAGCTATACCTAAACCACCAAAGACAACCCAACCAATTGCGTTACGTGCTTCTGCCCCTGCACCACTTGATAGAATCAGCGGTAATGAGCCAAGTAATGTAGATAATAACGTCATAGTAATGGGACGCAAGCGAATGCTCGCCGCCTCTTCTACTGCTTTTCGTACACTGTGTCCTTGATCTCGTAATTGATCGGCAAACTCAACTAATAAAATAGCATTTTTTGCCAACAGTCCAATTAACATCACTAAACCAATTTGTGAATAAATATTAATTGATGTTCCCGTTAGAAATAACGCAAACAAAGCTGCAGCAATACCAAAAGGCACGGTAGACATAACCACAACCGCACTATTCATACTTTCAAATTGTGCTGCGAGTACCAATAAAACAATCACAAACGCAAGCACATAAGTAATGGTGACATCTCGAGCCGTTTCTTCAAAAGTTAAGGCCTCGCCCAAAAAGATCAAACCTATATTACTTGGCAGGTTTTCTTCCCCTAAAGTGCGCAGTTTTTCTACCACTTGTTGTAAGGGGATATCTTCTGGTAATTCCATTTCCATCTCAATAGCCCGACGTTGAGCTTGGCGTTGAAGTTCGGCTGCGACACCTTCTTCAGAAATATTAGCTAAACTCGATAAAGGCACTAAGGTTCCGTTACTTGAACCTACATATAAATTTGCGAGATCCGTGGGATCTTTTATTTGCTGGCTTTGCGCTTGTAATATAATAGGAATAGCCTGATCCCCCACATTTAAATCAGCAATATCATCTCCGTTTATTGCAACCCGTAAAGTGGAGGAAATATCTGACAAAGGTACGCCCAACTCTTTAGCTCTTCGTCTGTCTATATTCACTCTAAGTTGTGGCTGACTTGGCTGATAAGAAATTCTTGGCATACCAAGTTCAGGCAATTCTTGCTGAATGATTTTAGAAAAGTTTTGCGCAGCAATAAAAATGTTATCATAGTCTTGCCCTGTTAAAGCAAACTCAAGCCCCCCACCTTGGCCACGTAAATTAAGACTATTTGAACCAAAAGCACGTGCAGGTGCACCAGGAATTTTTGATAATGGCCCTCGAATTTCTTCAATAATTTCTTGCTGAGAGCGTGAGCGTTCATCCCAGTTCTTTAACGGAACAGTGACAAATGCAATGTTAGGATCCCATTGTCCAACGACAGTATAAATAGAATCAATATTTCCACCTTGGACGTAAGGCAGCAGTATTTCTTCCATTTTATCTGCTTGGCGATCCATAAAGTTTAAACCAACCCCATCTGGACCTCGGGCAAAAATGCGAATACTTCCCCTATCTTCAGAAGGCATTAATTCATTATCCAAAAAGCTATAAATGCTGATAGCGGATAATGCTGCCACTAAACTGGCGATAAAAACAAACCAAGCTTTATCGAGGGCAAAATGTAAAGAGCGTTGATACCAACCTAAAATGAGGTTACCGACACGGGCTAATCGATTGTGATTATTTTCTTTAACAGGCAACCGTGCAGTAATTGCAGGTACTAAAGATAAGGCAACAAAAGATGAAATGATCACTGAAATAGCCAGTACACCACCAAACTCTCGAAATAATCGACCGGCTGTAGAAGGTAAAAAAGCAATGGGGACAAATACAGCAACAAGTACAGCGGTCGTCGCAACTACGGCAAAGAAAACTTCTCGCGTACCTATCACAGCTGAGGCTCTTGCTCCTAAGCCTAAACTACGTCTTCGCTGTATATTTTCGGTAACAACAATTGCATCATCAACAATTAACCCCGTTGCTAATACAAGAGCCAATAAGGTTAAAATATTGATTGAAAAGCCCATTAGCCATATCGCAGCTAAGGCGCCAATAAGTGATACTGGTATTGATAACGCGGGTACAATAGTCGCTCTTCCTGAGCCAATAAATAACCATAAAGTTGCAATAACTAAAATGATGGTCAGTAGCAGTGAAGTGATCACTTCTTGTACTGAGCCACGAATAAATTCAGCATCATCTGAAGTGACTTGCATTTGAAGATTCGGAAATCGATTTTCAACTTGTTTGACTAAAGCAAGGACCTCATCTGAAATTTCAATGGTATTAGACCGAGCTTGTCGAATGACCCCTAAACCTATCACTGGTCTTCCATCAAGTCTAACCATACTATTGGCGTCAGCAGGGCCGAAAAATACTGTGGCAACATCACCGATACGAGTATTATTGCGAATAATAATATCGGCAACTTCTTCTGCAGAGATAGAAGTCGCATCCGCGCGGACAATTAACTGTTGGTCAGTTGATTTCATACTACCGGCAGGAACATCGAAAGGCGCTTGGCGAAGTGCAGCCGCAACGTCAGTAATCGATAAATTAAAACTGGTTAAGCGTAGTGGATCTAAAAGGACACGTAACACTCGTTCTCGGTCACCGTTTAAGCGTACATCGGCTACCCCTGGAATACTTAAAAACAGCGGCGCTAAATCAATTTCTACCCGTTCTGTTAAACTTTCCAAATCTAATGTTGTACTAGACACCGCAATACTGACGACAGATTGTGCATCGTTATCGGCCTTGATAATAGCCAAACGTTCAACCGTATCAGGTAATTCACGCTGTACTCGACTTACCGACTCACGGATCTCATTAGCGGCATCATCTAAGTTAATACCCGGTCGAAACTCAACACGTACCCGAGCATTGCCTTCTTCGCTGTTCGCATTTATTGACTTAACACCGCTGACCCGAGCAACGGCCCCTTCCAGTTTACTGGTCACTTCGGTATCAACTGTTTCTGGCGAGCCCCCAGGAAAATGTGCAGTTACTGACACGATAGGACGATCTACATCCGGTAACTCACGTACTTCGATCGCATTAAATGCGGCTAAACCAGCAATGATGATCAATAAATTTAAAACGACAATTAAAACAGGCCGACGAATAGATAACGAAGGTAAATCATTTTGCACTAAAGGTTGACTCATAAGCTTTCACCTTTTGACATAACAGCGTTAACCGTTTGCCCTTCTCGTAAACTTTGCACACCCTCAACAATTAATTGATCATTAGTTTTCAACTCACCAGACAATAATAAGCGTCCTGTTAAACGTTGTTGAATGTGTACATCAATTTTTTTGGCTTTTCCGTCTTCTACTATCCAAACATAAGCACTAGTGGCACCCCACATTAATGCGGCTTCAGGGACAACCGCATAAGCTTCACCAAACATTTGCATGATCACTCGAAAACTCATCCCTGGACGATAAACATCATCAATATTATCTAACAGTGCTCTAACTCGAATACTACGGTTAGTTAAGTTAATTCTAGAATCCACTTCTATTATTTGTGCATTGATTCTCGTTCCTCGTGCTTGCCAAGGTTCTAATTCAACCGTAGATTTTCCTTGTAACATAGGCAACGCAGTTTCTGGTGCATCAAAATTAATCAGCAGTCTTTCACGGTTATCGATAGTAGTGATCGGAGTTTGTAAACCTATTCGATCACCCGGTTCTACATCAGTTAACCCCACTACACCTGAAAATGGCGCTCTTACGACCCTATCTTCGAGTTCGGTTTTAACTTCTATTAATTGCACTTTTAATAAATCACGTGCTGTTATCGCATCATCTAACGCACTTTGCGCAATGGCTTCTTTTTTGCGACTTTCAATTAAACGCATTACTGTACGTTCTGCATCAGCAAGTTGAATAGTGACACGTTCTAACGCTACTTTTTGACGACGTGAATCTAAACGTAATAACACTTCACGCTCTTCTACCCGTTGTCCTGGCACAAAATTAACTTCGGTAACTTTATCAGCGACTGCCGGATATAACACAACAGAGCGAATAGCTTCGGCTGTTCCAACCGCTTCAACACGACTAGTTATATTTTCAAAACTAATTGGCAACGTGATGACGTTTGCTGCGCTTTTTGCGCCTGTTGATTGTGCAGAAACTTGGCTTACGGTGAAAAAAACAAACAACCATAATGAGTACCAAAACAACTTCATTCTATATCCTTTAACTTATTGAACTGATTTATTAATGCTAAATATACTGTTTATCGAATTAAAAAGTTGAAGATTTCTGGCAAATTACGACGAAACGTAAAAAATTAGCGCTAAGTAACCAATCAGTCACGACTGTGCATATTCAATCGAAATAAAGCTTATTTTTTCTCCAAGAGACTATAATTGCAGTAATTGCTAAATGCGAAGTATTTTGTATTCCAATACTTGATAGAAAATAACGCCTTAGCAATCGCAAATAAAGCCAAATAAAATAGGAATACATTTTACTAAAGTTAAATCTGACAATAAGTAAATAACCAAACGGTTACTATTGATAAAAAACAGTTGTTTAGCTTCCAACTTACCTTGATAATGTTTTCCAATAAATGAGTACGTAAATAGGCAACAAATTGACAAGTAACCAACCAACAATCCTTTGGCACGATTATGAGACATGGGGGATTTCACCTAAGTTAGATAAGCCCTCTCAATTTGCTGGTATTCGTACTGATCTTGATTTAAACATCATAGGGGAACCTGAGATGTTTTACTGTCAACCACCACAAGATTATCTGCCAAACCCTGAAGCTTGTTTAGTCACAGGGATCACTCCACAAAAAGCATTAGCTGAAGGATTAACAGAAGCAGCATTTGCCGATCGCATTCATTCACTATTTTCACAACCTAATACCTGTGTTGCCGGCTACAATAATATTCGTTTTGATGACGAAGTAACACGATATCTGCTCTATCGTAATTTTTATGATCCTTACGCGCGTGAATGGCAAAATGGCAATAGTCGTTGGGACATTATCGATTTAGTGCGGGCATGTTATGCATTACGTCCAGAAGGTATTCAATGGCCAACCGTTGAGCGTGACGGCGAAGAAGTTGTCAGTTTTAGGCTGGAATTACTCACAGCAGCTAATGGGATCAGTCATGAGTCAGCTCATGATGCGATGAGTGATGTGTACGCCACCATTGCCATGGCGAAACTGATAAAAGAAAAACAGCCAAAATTGTATGAGTTCGTTTTCAATTTAAAAAACAAAAAACAAGTTGCCGAATTACTTGATGTTTATAACATGACACCGGTTGTACATACTTCCAGTAAAATATCTTCCGTACATGGTTGCACGAGTTGGTTTTCACCCGTAGCTTATCATCCGGTTAATAAAAATGCGGTAATCTGTATTGATTTAGCTCAAGACCCTACGCCATTATTTAATTTAAGCGCCGAAGAAATTAAATCACGTTTATATACTCGTCATGATGAATTAGCCGAAGATGAAAGCCCTATTCCGGTGAAACTCATTCATATCAATAAATGCCCGATTGTCGCACCTGCGAAAACCCTTTTGCCGGAGAACGCGGCACGGTTGTCAATTCCTAGAGAACGTTGTTTAGCGAATTTAACGTTACTGAAAGAACATTTAGAAATACGAGATAAATTAACTGAAGTTTTTGCTGCTGATGATTTTGATGATGAAAACATCGATGCTGAACAAGCCTTATATGGTGGAAACTTTTTCTCTCATGCGGATAAAGCACAAATGGAAATTTTACACCAGTTGCCACCCGAACAGCTATCAAGCCACCCTTTTACTTTTCAAGATGAACGATTACCAATTTTATTATTCAGATATAGAGCCAGAAACTATCCTTTGACTTTAACCAATGAAGAACAACAAAAATGGCAACAGTATTGCCAAAATAAAATTCAATTTGGTGGCAAAGGTTTATTAAGTGCTGATGAGTTTATGATAAAAATTGAAAACTTAGTGCATGAGCATGAGAATAACCAAAGTAAAATGGCGGTGTTAAAAGCTTTGTATCAATATATTCAAAGCTAACCCCTAAACTATTACCCGAACTTTCAGTGAAAAATGAATCGCTACTGACTAATCGGCTACTGGCTATTTTCTTCGATCAAATAATTAAAAATATCTGTTTTAAAAATCATCCCAACAAAGTGCTCTTTATCATCAACAATTACCCACGGGAAATTCGGATTGTCCTTAATCAAAGCTGCTAAATTATCGACGACAATAGTATTTAACAGTTTGGTAAATTCAACGTTCATCAACTGACTAATGGGTTTTTTCCATTTTTTAGATTCTTGTGTGGTTTCAGCATCTGTGCCCATAGTCGGTGAAATATGTAAATTAATTTCGGAGACACTTACCAGCCCTAGACATTTTTTCTTAAAAATAACAGGGAGTACATGCTTAGGATTTTGATTAAAGTAATCATAAGTTTTGACTAAATGATCATTAGGTAATAATTTATCTATTTGAGTTTTAATGATTGATGAAAAACGCTCAAGTTGATTATTATTGTTATTCAATTGCATAACTTGGTTGAATTTTTTCACAAAATAGTCGGGATGATCAAGATCCGATAAAGCTTTGGGCTTTGCAAATAAATAGCCTTGAATATAATCTACCTGTAAAGTTTGTAGCACAAAAAGTTCATCTTCATTTTCGACACCTTCAGCAATAACTTTCACGCCTAAAGTATGGGAAAGTCCGGTGATCATTTTGACAATATTATATTTATTTCTGTCTTGATGAATATCCGTTACAAAAATTTTATCTATTTTTAATATGTTAAATAAACCGCCGGTTAAATAACTAAATGATGAGTATCCGGTTCCAAAATCATCAATCGCAATATTAACGCCTATTTTATGTAGATCATTAAGAATATTAGATTGTTTATATTGGCTATCAAAGTAGGCACTTTCTGTTAATTCTATCGTGATTTGGCCAGGGGTATGAACATAAGCTAAAATTTGTTGAGCCAATTTTGCTAAAACTTCCGTAATATCTTGTTTCGTATTAAGGGAGCAATTAATAGTTAAACCTATTTGTTCACCATATTTTTCGTGTAACTTATTTAAGTCTTTTAATGCATTAGTACTGATACAATGGTCCAAATCAGCAATTAGGTCGATATCCTCAGCTATAGTGATCATTTCCTCAATATTAGCTTTAGTAACAGGTGATTTAGGAAAACGACATAAAGCTTCAAATTTAACTAACTCGCCAGTTTTACAATTAACAATAGGTTGATAATGCACTGAAAGTAGCTTTTTCTTTATAACGTCTGAAACAAATAGTTCTAATTGCTTCTTGCGATTTATTTCATCGTGTATAGATTTAAAATAAAAATTGAGATGTTTGCCTTCTCCAGCATGGCCCTCTACCATTGCTTCTGTTGAATTTGACAAGAGTTCTTCAGGTGATTGACTATCTAAACCTAAAACTGAAACGCCTATTTTTCCTTTCACTAAAGCTTCATGTATAGCTTTACTTGCATGAAATTTAATATCTTGAAATAAATACCTAATTGCCGACCGAATGGCTCGTGATTGCTCATTATTGTGTTCAAAATGATATTCGGTACAAATAGCAAAAACCCCTTTTTCCAAATAACCTGTTACTTGTGCTAGTCGAACATGCAATAACGAATCAGAAAGCTCTACTAAGTTTTGATGAAAATTTTCTTCCGTGAATTTGGGTTTAACAACTAACACAATTTTACCGCTATGATGGCCCGTTTTTTGGCAAAACATTGAAAGTTCAGTAAGAAATTTTTCTTTAGTCGGCTGTTTAGTTAATAAATCAATTCCACCTAATTCAGTATCCATCAACCTTGAAAGTTGTTGTTTTAAATCAACAGTTAAGCCTAAATAGAAAATTTTATCTTTAACGGGTGATATTTTTTGAATCGTCAATTCATGAGGAAATACTTCTCCATTAGGGTGTCGATTTAATATAACCCCGGACCAGTGGCCATCATTGTGAATTTTTGACCACATATTTTGATAAAATTCTTCCGAGTGCCTTCCTGCATTAAAACTACGAGTATGCTTGCCTATCAGTTCGCCACGTTTGACACCCATCTGCTTTTCAAAATAGGAATTACAAACCAAAATCTTAGATTCACTGTCGGTCAGTAAAATACCATGATGCTCATTTTCGAATAAGCTTTGAAAAATATTAGCTATTTCCATATGGTTGGCAAACTTCATTAAAGGTTGCATAGTTCCTTTAACCACATTCGCTTTAGCTAAGTTAAGGGTAAATACGACATAAACAAATTCTTCACTGCTAAACATTAAGCAACAAGTAAAATGCTGACTCTTCCCTGTAGTTAACACCGAGCGAAACACTTGTTTGGCTTTCTCACGCATCTCATAGGTGAGTAAAGTCATAAGTTCTGACACAGTGACTATCGGTTGGGAATATTGAAATACTGATCGAAATGCATGTTGATCGTAGCTAAATTGTTGGGTTGTTATATTCAATGACCACTCAATCACCGGAAACCTATTTTCACGCTTTGATATGATTTTTTTATTTACCGTTAAATGACTGTCAACAATATTCATTAATGCTCCATAAATAGAACTGTCCTTAAAATATAAATTTAGCCTATTTACTGCATTATTCGAGTAAAAATAGAGATTTTTATTTTTTTGTACAAAAATAGAAATTGATGATGGTTAGTGACGATTTAAAAGACAGCTAACCTTTTAATCGTCTAATTACTAATGGGCAAAGTACGATTTAATATCCAACAACAAAACGCTAATTAAAGCGCTTTTGTTGTTTCAGTTATTTTTCTCTAAGCAGAATAAAAGCTAAACAATTGACAATATAACCTTAGTTATCATTGATTTCGTTAGCTATTTTGATAGGACTTATTTTTTAAATCGAGCGATCAAACTCGATGTATCCCAACGATTGCCCCCCATAGCTTGTACTTCTTCATAATAACCATCCAGTTGTTTGGTAATCGTTAAGTCGGCGCCAATTTTTTCGGCTTCTTCAAATGCCATCCCTAAATCTTTTCTTAACCAATCAACGGCAAAACCAAAGTCAAATTCACGATCACACATAGTCACACCGCGATTATCCATCTGCCAAGAGCCTGCCGCACCTTTTGAAATAGTTTCAAGTAATTTGTTAGTATCTAAACCCGCTTTTTGAGCAAAATTTAATCCTTCTGCTAAGCCTTGAACCGTATTTACAAAACAAATTTGATTCACCATCTTGGCTAATTGGCCAGAGCCCACTTCCCCCATTAATTGGCTAAATTGTGCATATGCCGCCATAACAGGTTGTATTTTTAAAAATACGGATTGTTCACCACCACACATCACAGTTAAAACACCGTTTTCAGCACCCGCTTGACCACCTGAAACCGGTGCATCAATAAAATGAATATTTTGCTTTTGTGCTATTGAAGATAACTCACGTGCTAACTCAGCTGAGGCTGTCGTGTGATCGACTAAAATAGTCTCTTCAGTTAACCCTGAAATTACGCCATCTTCACCAAGAATAACGCTTCGTACGTCGTGATCATTGCCTACACAGGTAAAAACAATGTCACAATTTTTCGCCGCTAATTTCGGTGTTTCAGCAGCACGACCACCAAACTCTTCAACCCACTTTTGAGCTTTTGCTTGGGTGCGATTATAAACACAAACGTCAAAACCCGCCTTGGCTAAATGTCCTGCCATTGGGTACCCCATTACACCTAAACCAATAAAGGCGACTTTGTTCATTGTTTACTCCTAATCGAAAGTGATTGTAATATTCTACGTAAATTCAATATATAACAGTAGTCTTAATAAAACATTAACTTGATCAAATAGGAAAAAACAATTACATTGTGCACAATATAATTGCAAACAACACAGAGTTGACGATGACAACCGAACTTAATAATCCAAATTTCTATCAATTTTCTGCCAAAGACCATACCGGTAAAGATATATCAATGGAACAATTTAAAGATCAGGTTGTTTTGATTGTTAATACTGCGAGCGCTTGTGGCTTTACCCCTCAATATGAAGGTTTACAAAAACTCTATACTGACTATAAAGATCGTGGTCTAGCCGTTTTAGCATTTCCTTGTAATCAATTTAAGCAACAAGAAAAAGGCAGTGATGCTGAAATTAAGAATTTTTGCGATCTCAACTTTAATATTAGTTTTAACTTATTCAGTAAAATAGCCGTAAATGGTGAGCAAGCTCATCCCTTATTTAACTATTTAAAACAAGCGGCACCAGGTATTTTAGGTTCAACAGGGATCAAATGGAATTTTACTAAATTTTTAGTCAATAAAAATGGCGAAGTGATTAAGCGATTCGCCCCTATGACCAAACCTGAATCCTTAGTCGCTGATATTGAAACGTTATTATAAGTAATTTCTGATAATGAATGAGCAGTTACATATCGAGAACCAACTGTGTTTTCGATTATATAAACTCAACAAATCTATCACTCGACTTTATGCACCGTTATTAAAAGAGGCCGGCTTAACCTACCCTCAATATTTGGTGATGTTAGTTTTATGGCAAGATGAACAAGCAAAATCAATTAAAGATATTGGCGCAATCTTAGAATTAGATTCAGGAACTTTATCCCCGTTGTTAAAACGCATGGAAAAATTAGGGTTAATCAAGCGAACCAGAAGTAAAACTGATGAGCGATCTGTTGCAATTGAATTAACCGCTCACGGGAAAGAAATCAAAAACAAAGCGAAATTTATTCCTGCAAAGTTATTAATGCTGACTGGTTTAACAAAAATAGAACTAAAACAATTACAACAAGATTTAGATGAGTTGTTACACAACACTCAACAGCATTTATAATTTAATAGAATAGCTAAATCACGATAACGTAATTGCCATGTTGTTATAGTCGTTAAGTTTTCGTTTTAAGCGCTACTACTTTTTAAAAATTATTTTGAAAAGTAGTAGCTCAGATCTAAGCAGCAATTTAAATTGCTACCTTTTAGCGTCTAGTGCTTGTTGAATCTTGTCTAAATCTTCGGGGCTAAAATCACCATGACTAAGTAAACGAATAACACTATCTGCATTGACCCTGTAACTAAATCTGTGTAATTGCCTATTATTAATACCCATACAGGGTTTAGGATAGGCAATCATGAATAAAAAAGAACTTGAAGCGTTTGCTAAGCAAGCTGCCAAATCAATTAAAACCGAAGCAGACTTAACTGACTTTCGTAAAATGCTAACGAAAGTGACTGTCGAGGCGGCGCTCAATGCTGAACTCGACGAACACCTAGGTTATGCTCGCCATGAACAATCCACAAAAGAAAATTACCGTAACGGCTTTTCGTCTAAAACCATTAGAACTGAAGATGGTGAAGTCGATTTAGACGCGCCGCGCGATAGAGATGCCAGCTTTGAGCCGCTGCTGGTTAAGAAAAACCAAACCCGCTTTACCTCGATGGACGATAAGATTTTATATCTGTATTCCAAGGGCATGACCACCCGAGATATCGTCGCCACCTTCAAAGAAATGTACGATGCTGATGTTTCACCAACCCTGGTTTCTCGGGTCACTAATGCGGTGATTGAACAAGTCGTTGAATGGCAAGCCAGGCCTTTAGATACGGTTTATCCCATTGTTTACCTCGATTGCTTAGTGGTAAAAATCCGACAAGATAAGCAAGTCATCAACAAAGCCATTTATCTCGCGCTAGGCGTTAATATTGAAGGCCATAAAGAATTACTTGGCATGTGGATATCAGAAAATGAAGGCGCAAAGTTCTGGCTTAATGTATTAACTGAACTGCAAAACCGTGGTGTAAAAGATATCCTCATCGCTTGTGTTGATGGTTTAAAAGGCTTTCCTGATGCGATTAATACGGTTTATCCAGAGACCCAAATACAGCTCTGTATTGTCCATATGGTGCGTAACTCACTGAAGTTCGTACCTTGGAAAGACTACAAAGCGATCACAGCGGATTTAAAGCAAATTTATCAATCCATCACCGAAGAGCAAGCCTTGTTATCGCTAGAGCAATTTGAACAACGCTGGGACGGTAAATATCCGAGTATATCTCGCTCATGGCGTAATAACTGGCAAAATGTCAGTACACTGTTTAACTACCCTGAAGATATTCGCAAGGCTATTTACACCACCAATGCGATAGAGTCACTCAATAGCGTCATTCGTAAAGCTATCAAGAAACGTAAGCTGTTTCCTCATGATGATTCTGCAAGAAAAGTTATTTACCTAGCCATTGAGCAAGCATCAAAAAAATGGACGATGCCAATAAGAAATTGGAAAACGGCCTTGAATCGATTTATGATTGAATTCGAAGACCGCTTGAAAGATGTTATTTAACCCAGGCAGTTACACAAAATATGTTACAGGGTCTCTGCATTTAGTTTGCCGTCATGTTTTATTTTAAAGACTTTCTCCATACTACCGTCAGCTGAAACATGCTTAAATTCTTTGATCAGTTTGTTAGCAATATTCTCATTACTCCCTTCCATCTCGGTATGTAAAACAATCACGTGCTCACTTTCAGAATCACTATTCCATGATAAATCACTACTATGATCTTGCTTATCAATTTTTACCATTTTGTCATCTAAGTGAATACTACCTAAGTCATTTAATAGTTTCTCTCTCAACTCAACAGGTAAGTCAGTTAATGCAGCTTCTAGTTGCGCTCTATCGCTTAATGCGGACTTTGGCAGTTTCACATCTGTCACATCACCATCAATATTGACCAAAATCTTTACTTCTTCGCTATTGTCAGCGATAACTTCCACTTCATGTATTTGATGTTTGTCAGTGGTGTTCATTGCAATAGCTGACATACTACTTGCCGCACCCAATAATGAAAAAGCTAACGCGAGTGATGTTTTGTTGAAGTAATTTTTCATAGTATTTCCTTTTATTATTTTGTGTTCTCTTTAATTTAATTCATTTAAATATTGAAAGAATAAATGATAAATAGTTATTTGTTTGCTATTACGTTATTGCTACATTTATACCAAAATTTAATTTAATAATAATTTCAACAACATAAATAAAACCTTACTAAAACTATTTAATAACCACGATTAAAATTACCGATATCAGGACTGTTATTTCCTTATATCGGGAATAATTTCCAAAGTAACGAAACTACTTATTTAACTTTCTGTTTTTATTGATTTTAATCTTATTCATATCTTGGCATTATACTTGTAGTAATTTGAAATAAATGAAGTAATTTTTTTATTCCTGTGTTCTTTTGAGGTTCTATGTCTTTACGAAATTATCTATTTATTTTAATTGGTTGTTTAATCACCCTGCTGACTATCACTCAACTCGTCGTGGTTAATTGGATTGAAAAAAACTTAGCCAGCGAGGTAGACTTTCAAGCCAGACACTATAGCGATCAAATAATAGAGTTAGCCGTAGAAAAGCTCGATGCTCAACAATCTCCGTCAGTTATCATCAAGCATACTATTGACGACGAAGAAAAAGTAAAAGTGATCAATAAAAATATTGATATTTTTTCGGTTGATAGTAATGAACTATTAACAGAGATAGAAGTTGAATTAGCTAAACCACAAAAGCATGACAGTAATGTTGACAATCAATCGAGTGAGTTAGATAGAAAAATATTAACACGAGAATTTAAAGCTTTAGTGGCTAATATACATGAAGAAAAAGCCAAAATACTCAAACATAACGCTACCGATAACAATGGCACATCGACATCCCCTAAAACGGTTAGTCACACTTGGATAACAAGTAAATCTATATCCCCTAGCAGTAAAGTGCTTTTTGAAAAAATTCAACTGACCTTAATTATCATTGGCATACTAGGTCTTATTTTCGCCTATTGGCTCAGTACAAAATTTAATAAACCGTTAAAAAAACTTTCTAACGGTTTTAGTTTATTAGAGAAAGGTGATTATCATTTTCAAGTTGAGGATAAAGGTGTAAAAGAAATTAGAGATACCATTCGCCATTTTAACTTAATGGTCGTGCGTTTATCACAGCTGTCTCAAGCTGAAAAACATCACAAAGAAATAGCTCATTTAGCAGAATTAGGTGAAGTTAGTAGAGGTTTAGCACACGCGTTACGTAACCCTATTCATACAATTGGTCTGTCAATAGAGCAACTATCTGACCAATCACTTGTGCAGTCGCAAAAAGAGAACTTAATTCACACCATTCAGCAAAAGATTGAAAATATCGATAAAAGTATTAAGGCATTATTATCTCTAACAACGACAGGAATAAAGCGGGAGGAAAACGTGCCTATTTTAGGTGTAGTTCAAGATATAATTTTAGAATACAAATCTTGTACAAGTAAAAAAATACATTTTGAAATAGACATTGAACAAAGCTTAAATATAATCGGTTCTGAATCTGAGATCAGAAGTATATTACACACATTGATCAATAACGCTTGTGAAGCTAGTCATGAAAACGCTACCGTATATATTAATGCGAAACTAATCAATAGCCTCCTTAACGTGACTATTAATGATAATGGTATGGGTTTAGATAAACACATTAAGAAACAGCTATTTCAACCTCATGTTTCAACTAAGCCCGAAGGTGCGGGTATGGGGTTATATATCGCTAAACGGTTAATATCTTTACATTATCAAGGCACCTTAACCCTTAGCAATATCAAAGGTAAAAATGGTAGAATAGAAGGTTGCTCTGCACAAGCAAGCTTTACCATACCAAATACGATACCCAATGAAAACACAACGATAAGTGAACAATAAAAATGAATAATCAACATTCCGCCAAAATTTTAGTGGTTGAAGATGATCCTGAGCAACGCTCACTTATTTGTGAAATTCTAACCATTAGTCATTTTCAAGTAATGTCAGCTGACTGTGTAGAAAAAGCGATATTATCACTCAAAGATGATAAGTTTGATGTCGTTTTTTCTGATTGGAAACTTGGAGAATTATCAGGGTTAGACTTATTAAACTATACCCGTAAAAACTTTCCAGACTTAGGCTTTATAATTGCAACAGCCTACGGCACTATTAATCATGCGGTTGAAGCATTACAAAATGGCGCTGACGATTATTTGCCTAAACCGTTTAAACGACAAGAACTTTTATTAACCATCGACAAAGCATTAAAAGCTAAAAATCTACGTGGTGAAAACAAGTTACTAACCGCTCAACTGAGTGAACAAAAACAATTAATAGGTTTAGTTGGTAAAACACCTGAGATGCAGTCGGTATATCAACGTATTGATAAAATATCTTCGACCAATGCAACGGTATTGATTTTAGGAGAAAGTGGTACAGGTAAAGAGCTCGCTGCTCGCGCGCTTCATGAAAACTCAAACCGTAAAAGCCAAGCATTTATTGCCATTAACTGTGGTGCAATTGCTGAATCTATTGCAGAAGCCGAGTTATTTGGTGCCGAAAAAGGTGCATATACAGGTGCTAATTCAACTAAGATAGGTCGATTTGAAGCCGCTAATAACGGCACTATTTTTCTTGATGAGATAGGTGAATTATCACTTTCTTTACAAGCCCATCTATTACGATTTTTACAAGAAGCTTGTATTACTCGCTTAGGCAGTAATGAAGAAATATCGCTGAATGTTAGAGTGATTGCCGCTACTCATAGAGATTTAGAGCAAGAAGTTATCAAAGGGAACTTTCGCGAAGATTTATATTACCGACTTAATGTTGTACCTATAAAAATGCCGCCATTAAGAGAGCGCCAGCAAGATATCGCATTACTTGCCGACCATTTTATTCAAACTCATTCGAAACAACACTGTTGTAAAGCGCCAACATTAACCGCTGAATTATATCGACAGCTGTTAGAATATCATTGGCCGGGCAATGTCAGAGAGTTATCAAACAGAATAGAACGTTTTGTACTACTTGATGATGAACAAGAGTTAACCCATAACTTTAATGTTTTAACATCAAATAATAGTAATTTACCTGACTTTACTTTACCAAGTGAAGGCTTTAACTGGGAGAATTTTGAGCGTTTTTGTTTAGCTGCAACATTAAAAAAACACCAAGGAAATCGAACAAAGGCCGCTAAATACCTAAAAATGTCATACAAAGCTTTTTTATATCGATTAGAAAAATACCAGATAACAGATAGTTAAAAATTTATAGATTAGTTCTTACCGCAACATTTATTTTTAGAATATTTTTGTATAAAAAACACTCAATTATTGACCTAAACTTAATTTACTGATCCAGTGCATAGTTTGCCTGGGCTGGTTTACTATGAGGATGATGTCTATGAGTGCTATTTGGATTAATCACGCAAATCGTATCGCAGAATTTATGAACGCAAATAATGAACTACAAGCCCATTTGTATATGGAGCAATTAATGCTTTTTCCTGTCGATGTTCAAGATAAGATAATCGAAGATATTAGTCAATTAACCCATTGTAATCGTGATGGCATTGCCAACATTATCGGTCATTACACCATTTTCGAACTTAAGTGAATTTACTCAAAGATAAAGATTACGCCGACAATTGTTGTTGGCGTAATTTATTTATTTCATCGCGTACTGCCGCCGCTTGTTCAAACTCTAAGTTTTGAGCATGATCAAACATGGTTTTTTCTAATTGTGCTACTTTCTTATCAATATCAGCAACCGACATGGCCTCATATTTCGCATCAGGCTCAGCAGCACGATTTTTATTGCGAATCAGTGCTTCTTCTGGACGATGACCAACATCCATCACATCATTGATTTTGCGACTAACACCTTTTGGCGTAATATTATGCGTTTCATTGTAACTTTGTTGTTTTAAGCGACGCCTTTCTGTTTCATCAATTGCCTTTTTCATTGAGCCGGTGATCCTGTCGGCATATAAAATTGCCCGACCGTTGATATTCCGAGCAGCACGACCTATGGTTTGAATAAGTGAGCGCTCTGAACGTAAAAAGCCTTCTTTATCTGCGTCTAAAATGGCGACTAATGATACTTCAGGCATATCAAGACCTTCACGTAATAAATTGATTCCCACTAAGACATCAAAATGGCCTAAGCGAAAGTCTCGTATAATTTCGACACGCTCAACGGTATCAATATCTGAATGTAAATATCGTGATTTAATATTATGTTCATCTAAATAATCGGCTAAATCTTCAGACATACGTTTAGTTAATGTTGTTGCTATCACACGCTCGCCAATCGCCACACGCTTATTTATTTCTGACAATAAGTCATCAACTTGCGTGTCAACAGGACGTACTTCAATAATAGGGTCTAATAAGCCTGTTGGTCTCACTACCTGTTCAGCAATTTCTCCAGCAGACTTTTCTAATTCATAATGACTAGGCGTGGCCGACACATATATAGTTTGCGGCGCAAGAGATTCAAATTCTTCAAATTTCATCGGCCTATTATCAAGCGCCGAAGGTAATCTAAAACCATATTCAACTAAATTTTCTTTTCGGGATCTATCACCTTTATACATAGCACCAATTTGCGGTACTGTGACATGAGATTCATCAATAATCAGTAAACCGTCATCGGGTAAATAATCGAATAATGTAGGCGGTGCTTCACCAGGCTCGCGACCTGATAAATATCGTGAATAGTTTTCAATACCTGAGCAGTAACCAAGTTCAGTCATCATTTCAATGTCAAACTGGGTACGTTGAACAACACGCTGTTCTTCAACTAATTTATTGAGTTCTTTTAATTGAGCTGAGCGATCTTTTAATTCTATTTTAATATTTTCAACGGCGGCTAATATTTTCTCACGAGGGGTCGCATAGTGGGTTTTAGGATAAACAGTCACTCGTGCTAATGTGCGTTCTACCTGCCCTGTTAATGGGTCAAATTGACTAATACGTTCAATTTCTTCGTCAAATAACTCCACCCGTAAAGCAAGTCGGTCTGATTCTGCAGGAAATATATCAATCACATCACCTCGAACGCGATAAGTAGCACGAGCAAAAGCGACATCATTTCGTGTGTACTGTAACTCGGCTAACCGTCGAAGGATATCACGCTGATTAATAATATCGCCTTGCCTTAAATGCAACATCATTTTTAAATACGAGTCTGGATCACCTAAACCATAAATAGCTGAAACGGAGGCAATAATAATGACATCTTTACGCTCAAGTAAGGCTTTAGTGGCCGATAGACGCATTTGTTCGATATGCTCATTAATTGACGCATCTTTTTCGATAAAAGTGTCGGTGGTGGGTACATAAGCTTCAGGTTGATAATAATCATAATAAGAAACAAAATATTCAACGGCATTATCAGGAAAGAACTCTTTCATTTCACCATAGAGCTGTGCCGCTAAAGTTTTGTTAGGTGCGAGCATCATGGTCGGACGATTTAGTTTTTCAATCACATTGGCTACGGTAAATGTTTTCCCTGAGCCAGTTACCCCTAATAAGGTTTGATGAGCTAAACCAGACTCTATACCATCCATAAGTTTATTTATAGCACTCGGTTGGTCACCACTTGGTGTATAGTCAGACACTAATTTCATGTTTTTCATGATGAAGCAACCTTAATATCCATTTCAGTTAATTGAAACTGTTTTGCAAATAAACGATATGAGATCAACGCCATCACCATATTACCGAGAACTCCTCCAATGAAAAAACCATGAATACCGTATAGCTCACTACCTAAATACGCTAATGGTACATAACAAACAAATAATCGAACGATACTCAACCATAATGCCACCATAGGTTTATGTAAGGCATTAAAAGATGAGTTAGTTAATATAATAATCCCTTGTAGACCATAACCTAGCGGTAAAATATAAATAAATAACGTGATAATATCAGCCACAGATTGCTCTTTCGAAAAAGCATCGGCAATCCAAGGAGCGGTGATCACTAACAAGGCATAGATAAAAACTTGCCAGATCATGACAAACTTAACCGAAGTTAAGTATCCTTCCTTTACACGTTGCATATTACCCGCCCCTAAGTTTTGACTAATAAATGGCGGTAACGTCATCGACATTGCTAATACAACTAAACAAGCAATAGACTCTATTCTCGAACCTACACCAAAAGCCGCCACTGCCGACTCTCCATAAGTGGCAGCAATTGCGGTCAATACAGCGGCAGCAATTGGCGTTAACATATTTGCCCCCGCAGCAGGTAAGCCTATATGTAAAATCGCTTTACTAGATTGCGCAAACGTTTTAATAAAAATCAAAGAAGTGTGAATTAATTGCCGTTTGACACCGACAATATATAAAATAAATCCAGTTCCAACGACCCAAGAAACTAGTGTTGCAATAGCCGCGCCTTTTATCCCCATTGCCTCAATAGGACCAAAGCCAAAAATAAAAATAGGATCTAAAATCGCATTGATTATTCCGCCAACCCCCATCACGATACTTGGCGTTTTTGTATCACCACTTGCGCGTAGGATTGAATTGCCCAGCATGGGACCAATTAAAAATATACTGCCTAAAAACCAAAAATCGGTATAGTCGCGAATGATAGGTAATAAATCTTCACTAGCCCCTAATAAAGTAAATATTTCGTCACTGTATAGATAGCCACTAAACGACAATAAACCAACAACAAAAGCCCCTAAAATAAGTGCAGAAGTACCCGAACACTTTGCAAATTTATGATCACCTTTTCCTAAAGAGCGAGCAATTACCGCTGATGTACCTATGCCTAGCCCGATTGTTAAACTGATAACTGTAAACGTAATGGGAAAAGTGAAGCTAATCGCAGCAAGTGGCTGTGTACCAAGTAAACCAACAAAGAAAGTATCAACCAAATTAAATGTCATTAATAAAATCATGCCGTAAATCATTGGTATCGTCATTTGCTTGAGCGTTTGACCAACCGGATCTACTAATAAATCAATTTGATGGTTATTTTTCTTATTTGTCATAGTCGATAAGTAATTTCATGAGTAGCGGTACTAAAGCGAGACTTATTGTAAAAGATACTTAGTAGAGTCGCTATTGAAATATTTAATTTCGTCGCGTGTTGAGTTTTTAAAAGAATAATTCATGTTTATTTTTTATTGCTTAAATAAATCTCACACTTATACGTTAAAATAATTCACATAAATTGTGCTTAATTATCGCTTGAACAAAAAACGTTCACTAATGATTGTTTTATAAACTTAACCTCTTACACCCCATATTTTACGAGGGCTCTACCGAGACCAATAAAAACTTCCATTTATTGCGTAATGGCTTGAATAACCCTAAATCACGTTTTATTACACTTTCACTAACATAGTTATCCACAGAAAAAGTGGATAACTAAATAAAAATATTTAATTACAATTAATTGAATAAGGAACGAACAACAAGCGGTGTTATTAACAACAGCTTGAACGTAAAATAAGCAAACGAACAATTAAATGATTTTTTTCTAAATTTTGTGTTGACAGCTCGGCTAGGTGCTATTAATATTCCGCCCCGTTAACGAGTTGCAAACAAATGAATGTTTCAACACTGTTATTCCTCAATAGCTCAGTTGGTAGAGCAACGGACTGTTAATCCGTTTGTCCCTGGTTCAAGTCCAGGTTGAGGAGCCACATTATATAAGTAATGGTTTAACTACGGTTACTTTAACTTCATAATAAACAGAAGTTTAAAAAGTTTATTCCTCAATAGCTCAGTTGGTAGAGCAACGGACTGTTAATCCGTTTGTCCCTGGTTCAAGTCCAGGTTGAGGAGCCACATTAAAACCACGTTTTTAACTAAACGTGGTTTTTTTTCGTCTGTATAACCCATAATTAGACCAATACATCAGTTCCTATAATGCGCAACGGACTGTACTCTTGATAAAAAATGCGTTTGTCCCTGGTTCAAGTCCAGGTTGAGGAGCCACATTAAGGGCGATACATGAGTATCGCCCTTTTTCTTTGCTTAAAATTCATTGTCATCATTAACAATAACGAATTCTTACTTTGCGACTTTGATCATTTGAATTAATTTCTAACCGTTAT
>NZ_BAABWW010000013.1:0-70402 GCF_040362795.1 Thalassotalea sp. SU-HH00458 | reverse complement strand
TTTTAAAAAGAATAAAAAAGATGGGGGTATTATCCATACAAGAGACTCAAAAGGACAAATAACAGTTGGCTTTTTGCTCATTCTTCGCTAATTTTAGCCAAACTGTTTTATTGCCGCTTAAAACGGCGTTATATACATTCGGATGTTCTGCATATTAAAAAGGATTTGCTCATAAGTTTTATATTGCCATTTTTCTTGGGTTTTATGATCTGGTTTTTTTCGCCTGAAATTACAGGTAAAATTGAACCTTGGGATTCTGGAAGTTTGTATTATTTAATTTCCCTAATATTAATTGGTGTAGTTACTGGTTTGTTAAGCACAAAATATTTTTCATTGGTATATTTTGGGTGCATTTCGTTGGTATATTTGGCAGTTGTATTAAGCCAGATATTATTTTTAAATTATTTTTTACCTTATCCACCTTCACAATTTTTTGGTGTAGGTGTCATTTTTATATGCTTATCTGGTTTTATCTCTTTAAGTTGCAATATTATTGTCTCGTATATTAAATCGAACATATTGGTGAAAAATATATATAACAAGCTAATAAATAAGGACACGTAACAGTTGGCTTTCGTTCGTTCCTCACTATTTTAGCCAACTATTAATCAGCCCCTTATTTGGGCGTTATATGCAATATGGAGATCGCATGAAGTTCATCTATTTTATTATCTTATTTATTCTATTTGGTTGTTCTTCCTCAACATATTATGCTGGAGGGAAAGGAATCGAAAACTCAATTAGGAAAAGCGTTGTAAAAAGTTATACGAATAATGAAGTTTGGGAATTAAGAGCTAAACAATTGGGTTATGTCGAAGCACAGTATTGCCAAGTAGACTTTCGAGAAAATATTCCAAGTAAGAAATCATTTATTTCTTCTTTGAAGGTTAAAACTCAAAAACTTGGCGGTAATGGATTAGTTTTTGATTCATGCATTGTGAGTAGGAATGCTAGTTGTAATACTCACACATTATGTAGAGGCAGTGCTTATATAGTGACATATAAGTAGTTGCATATAATAAGCCATTACAGTAACGGGACTGCTAATAGCTTGCTCGGTTCCGCTTTGCTTCACTATTCTAGCAAACTATTATCAGCCCCTTAAATGGGCGTTAGCTGCCTTTTAAGCTCAGGAGTTGTCCTTAATATTGCACATGTATAATTAGTTGGTTAGACTTGTCTTATTAAATGTACAACTAATGAGGTGTTTTATGCGTATAGTATCGTTCACTGAAGCTCGAAATGGGCTTAAATCTGTTTTAGATCATGTCGTAAATGACGTGGATTATACCGTTATCACACGAAGAGACGCAGAAGATGCAGTAGTAATGTCGATGGAGCATTACAATAGTTTAATGGAAACGGTTCATTTATTAAAATCACCAGCTAACGCTGCGCATTTGTCAAAATCCATAGAACAATATAATTCAGGTAAATTTCAATGCCGAGATCTCGTAGATGACTAGGCAACTTGCATGGACAGATGAAGCTTGGAATGATTATGTTTATTGGCAAGGACAAAATAAAAAGACGTTAAAACGTGTTAATAAGTTAATTAGTGATTGTCAGCGTTCACCATTTGAAGGCATTGGTAAGCCAGAGCCATTAAAAGAGAACTTGTCAGGCTTTTGGTCTAGGCGAATAGATGAAACTAACCGTCTAGTGTATACAGTATCAGATTCATATTTAACAATAATATCATGTCGATATCACTACTAGTCCAAGCGGCAGCTAATAAGTTACTTAAAAGGACGCAAAACACTTGGCTTTTGCTCCTGCGATGCAAATTTTATCCAAGTATTTATGCGCCCATTAGTAAGGCGTTATATTTTTATCGATGAGTGATGCGCATCGCGCTATACTTGTGTCATGATTAAATCTTTCAAACATAAAGGCCTTAAAAAATACTTCCAAACAGGAAGTGTATCTGGAATTCAGGCCAAGCATCAACGCAAACTGCGCATGCAACTTAGTGCAATAGATACCGCACAAGAAATTGAAGATATCAATTTACCCGGTCGTAAATTGCACCCTGTCAAAGGGGAGCATGACGGGATTTAGTCTATTACTGTAAATGGAAACTGGCGCATTACTTTTGAGTTCATCGATGGTAATGCATACATTCTCAATGATGAGGACTATCACTAATGACTATACATAACCCACCGCACCCAGGCGAGTTCATCTACGATGTATATCTAGAGCCTGCAGGTTTTAGCTGTCGTTATTTAGCTAAACAATTAGATGTTGCATCATCTACTTTAAACCGAGTTCTTAAAGGCAAAGTGCTATCTCACCAGAAATGGCACTTCGCTTGTCAAAAGCAATAGGTAGAACTTCCGAGAGTTGGTTAGCAATGCAAGATAACTACGATCTTTGGCACGCGAAACAACAAATAAATTTAACCAATGTCCACGCTGTAAACTTTACAGCGGTATAAAAAATGTAATAAGTTCCTTAAACGGAAAAATAACAGTTGGCCATTGCTTCGCTAATTTTAGCGAACCATTATTTTCCGCTTAACAAAACGTTATGTGAATTATCCACTAAGGAGTATCAATGAAAGGATTACTTTTAATATTTACTTTTACTTTTAGTTTATCTGTTTCAGCAAGCGAAATTGACCTAGATGAATTTGCTCAAACCTACTTTAAAGCTATGGTCGCAACTCAAGCACCAAATGCTACGAAAGATGATCTAGAAAACTATTTTTCCTTACTTACTGATGATGTTGGGCATTCTCATTTACCATGGGTAACAGATGACTCAAGGTTGCCTGATGGAAAGGAAGCAATGCGAAAAGGAATGCTATTTTATTTAGGTGCTCATACTGAATATAATGCCGAGTTACTTGATGTATTCATTTTTAATAACTCAGCTATTGCAATCAGGTATAAGAACAGCGCTAAAGGTATTCACCCTGAAAGTAAGCAGCCTCTGGCTTATACTCAAACTATGATGGAAGTGTTAGAAATGGAAAACGGTAAAGTTGCTATTATTCGCAAATACCACGAGTAGAATTCACATAACAAGCTAATAAACAAGGAAAAAACAGTTGGCTTTCGTTTGTTCCGCGCAATTTTAGCCTACGATTTTCATCCGGTTAATGCGGCGTTTTTTCTAAAAGGAGTTAAACCAATGGCTCGAAGTTTAGTGATAGTTTTTCTGCTATTTTTTGCTAGTTGTTCGTTAGCTTCTAGTAATAAGGGGAAAGAAGATGCTACGCACAGTAAACTTGCCAGTGTAGCAAACGACATTGCATTGCAATACCATCAGATGGGTTGGTTTTCGGGTAGCCTTCGAATTACTCAGCATGATGAAGAGGTGTTTTCTTCATCTTATGGCTTTCAAGATATTGAAAACAAAATTAAGAATAATGCACAAAGCCGTTATAATCTTGGTTCAATCATGAAAGACTTTACTAAAGTTCTGATATTACAGCAGGTTGAAACTGGTAAGTTAAAGTTAAACGACACACTCGTTTCTTTTCAATTAGGATTTCAACAAGTTCATGCTGATAAAATCACTATTGAGCACTTATTAAACCACAGCGCTGGCTTTGCTGATATTTTTGTCGCCGAATATCGTCAGGATCAACTTGCATTTGATACGATAGACAAGAAGTTAACGCTGTTATTAGATAAACCCCTTTTATTCAAACCTGGCACTGATCATCAATATTCGAACTACGGTTATGTGGTGCTGGGAGCTATTATAGAAAAATTAACGGGAAAATCCTTCGAATATCTTTTAACAAACAACATCTTCAATAAAGTTGGTATGAAATCAACGACCTTTAAGCCTCGTAATTCTTTCAAACATCAGTCGATACGATATACCTACCAATATGATAACGTGTTGAGGAAAGTTGGCATTACAGAGCATCCAAGTCCAGATGGAGGGATTGAATCAACGGTTGACGATGTGCAACGGTTTTATCGAGCGCTTTTTTATTCTGATAAGTTATTGAGTAACTCATCTGCTGTTAATCGCAAAGTATTTGCAATGGATAAATCACATTGGCGCGCATATGGCGGAGGACTTGGTGTCAGCGCAGCAGTGGAAGCCAATTTAGATAATGGCTATGAAATTGTTGTACTGGCAAACACTGATAAACTAGTCGCCGAACTTATTTCTGGTCGAATTCTATCGTTTCTTAAAACGGGAAAGTATGAACCGATTAAGCCTTTAGAAAAAAACTTTGCTTACAAGTATTACCAAGATGAAGGAAAACTACAATTCACTGAGCATTTCAAAAAGGCCTATATTGATAACGGGTATACGCAGTTTATCGGTCGTACAATCAATGAATTAGGGATGGAATTACTTAGTACAGAATCATGGGCAGAGGCGTTTGATATGTTTGATTATTTGATTTCTTTATTTCCTAATGCCTCTCAAGTTTACGACAGCCTTGCGTTTGCCTATTTATCGAAAGGGGATAGTGAGTTAGCGAGCAAAACGTTTAGTAAATCGTTACAAATTGATGCCAATTTCAACAGTGATTATGTAAGTGATAATTATGGTCATAAAAATAAGATCGAATAAATATACGCTTTATTTATCCATTTTTAGCTTTTTTCTTATTGTTTTTTTGTCTATTCAGGGGTGTTCAGCAAAACTCTTATTTAGCTCAAAGCGCTACTTCAGCGAAATTCATCAACCCATGGTTTATTTAGCCCTTCAGCGGTTAAATTGAATTTTTATAAATGGCAGACATAATCATAACTAACTGATTTAATAGAATGACTTTCATGGATAACTTTTTTTTTATAGTGGAATGTTAATTTCTGTTACAAGTTACGTAATAAGTTAAGGTCGTAAATATTTAATTAATATGATAATTTTTTGTTTCTATAGTCAATAAAGTTAACAGGGTAATAATGAATAAATTACAAAAAGCAGGTGGAGTCACGGCGCTTCTTGAAGCTTGTATTTACATATCGGCTTTCGTTTTTTTTGGTGTCTTTTGGAGTTTTCCTACAGGTGCGGATGCTGGGCAGCAATTTACATTTCTTGCAGAAAATCAAATCATCTTTTCAGTAGTTAATTTTATTATGTATGTACTGTTTGGCATATTTTTGGCTGTTGTAGTGTTAGCTGTTTATGAACGGTTAAAATTGAGTAGCCTGACGCTTTCAAAAGTTTCAGCGATATTTGGCATTATTTGGGTGGGTTTAGTGATAGCTAGCGGGATGATTGCAAATATAGGTTTATCTGCTGTCTTAAAACTATCAGAGAATGATCCCGAACAAGCTTTAATTATTTGGCGGACCATTTCTTATGTTGTTGAAGGAATCGGAGGAGGCAATGAAATTGTCGGTGGCTTATGGGTGTTAATATTAAGTATTGCTGCACTCAAAGGTAAAGTATTTCATAAAACATTAAATATTCTCGGGGTTTTTGTTGGGGTTGTTGGTATTCTTACTGTTTATCCTGCTGAAATTTTTACTGAATTATTTGGAATTGCACAAATTCTATGGTTTTTTGGGGTAGGGATAACTATGCTATTAAAACGAGAAAGTTTTCACAAACAATAAAGGAAAGTTTTTGCTCTGATGAGATCAATAGTAGTTATCATTTTGAGTCATTAATTACCCAAGCATTGATTGTTAATAATTATTAAAATTTTCGAGTCTATAAATTTGTTGATTGAAATGAACGATCTTTTAAATTTTAGATTCAGGATAGTAAAGAGGTATGTAATGTTTTCTAGATGTTTGTTAGATAGTAAGAGGGGATATGGAAAATTCGTATGAATTTCTTAGCTTAGTTCTTGATTCTATCACAGAACACATTGTTGCTATTGACGAGACAGGTGACATTCAATTTGTCAATAAAAGTTGGCTAGCATTTGGTAATAAGAATGCCTGTCTTATCGGTGAAAACTGGAGTGGTGTAAATTATATTACTGAGTGTGAGAAAGCGTCGGCTTTGGGTGATGAGTTTGCCTCACATGCAGTCACTGGAATCCTTAGTGTTATTCACAAACGAAAGAACAGTTTTTATCTTGAATATCCTTGCCATAGTCCAGATGAAAAACGCTGGTTTATGATGCGCGTTAGTCCTTTTAGGACACATGGTCGAAATTATTTTGTTATATCACATCAGAATATTACCGAGAGAAAACTTGCTGAAGAAGAAGTAGAGAAGTTGGCTAGTTTAGATGGCCTCACTCAAATAGCTAATCGTAGAGCTTTTGATGATTTTCTAAAAGAAGAATGGCTAAGATGTTTCCGATTAAAGAAGACAATCTGTTTAGCCATCTTAGATTTAGATCACTTTAAATTACTTAATGATGATTATGGCCATCAATACGGCGATCAATGTTTGATAAAGGTAGCTGAATTGTTGAAAGAATTCACCAAAAGACCTAGTGATATTTGTGCAAGATATGGTGGTGAAGAGTTTGTACTTGTCTGGGGGAATCTATCGATTGAACAAGCAAGTCGATTATTACAAAAATTGTTAAAAAAAATACAAGACTTAAAAATAAGCAATAAAAACTCACCGGTTAACCAATATTTGACGGCCAGCATTGGTTTAGCTGTAATGTTACCAAATATAGAAAACGATGAATTTTTACTAACCAATAATGCAGATAAGATGCTTTATAAAGCAAAACGAGCAGGAAGGAATAGATTTGAAAGTTAATATTAAAAAGTCAAATTGTGTTTAAATAAAATTTTTTGTATTAATTGCTCTGGATTGTCATAGCAACATCTTAAAGTAACGGTTAGATTATTTAAGGTTAAAGTCTGAATCGCCATACGATTGATTATTGTTGTGAAAATATTTAAGTGGCTCAGGAGTATGTTATGGCAATGATTGTAAATTCAAAGCTATTTTTTAAGTTGAAAAAGTTACGTGACAATTTTAATTAAACATAATCATGCTATAAGGATAGTTTATTATGAATTTAGGAGCATTTTCAGTCAGTTTATCAGTGAAAAATATTGAAGAATCAAAACTTTTCTATCAGAAAATTGGCTTCGAAGTTATTGGAGATGATCAATCTCAACATTGGTTAATCCTAAAAAATGGTGATCACACGATTGGTTTATTTCAGGGGATGTTCGAAGGTAATATTATGACGTTCAACCCTGGTTGGGATAAAAACTGTCACCCATTAGAATCATTTACTGACGTGAGAGTGTTATTAAAAGAATTTGAGCAGCAAGGGCTAAATATTGCTCATAAAACTATCAATGGTGAGAGCGGGCCTGCGAGTTTTGCGCTTAAAGATCCCGATGGCAATTCAATACTAATAGACCAACATGTCTAATACTTGCATCATCTATTATTAATATTGTATTCGTGACGCTTTTTACCCGTTGATATATTTTACAACCAAGGGGATTTCTCACTAAGTATGTTTGAATACTTTAGTTTACTTAAACATGCTTTTTAGTTAAAAGTTTGATATGACAATTATTACAGCCTTTGGTTTCTTAATGATGTGTTTAAGCATCATCATGATAATTAAACCCGATTATTGGTCTGACGCGATAATTAAATTTAGCAAAAAGTCTAATTTCCATTGGTTTGAGGTGTTAAGTCGGTTTATTTTCGGGTGTGTTTTTCTTTATTATCATCAAAGTACACAAAGTCCTCTATTATTTAACATGCTTGGTTATCTATTGATCGCCGTCAGTATTGGCTTATTGATTGTCGGTGAAAATAAACATCAAAGGTTTGCCTTTTGGTCAGCAAATAAATTTAGGAAAATATTTAGACCTGCTGGCTGCTTATCATTTGTTTTTGGCCTGTATTTAATTTATATATCAAGTAATCATTAACTTAGTATTAATTATTCTGGATAACAACGGATAAAATTCTTGTGATTTTTATCTGATTAGCTTATGTTAATTAATTGAAATTACTCTATATTTTAATTGTTCTATTTAAATTTAATAATGATAAATTCTGATGGTTATTATCCGTCTATTTTGGAAGGTTTATGGGTTTTAAAACGGGTATGATTGAAGGTGCTAACATTGTTAGGATTGATTTAGTTGGTGCGGTTACTTTTGATGAACGAATTCAAGCAATTCATGAGGTCTGTACAGAACATTATAAAGTTCAAGCTAAATTTAAAATCCTGATTGATGCAAGGCAAGTCAGTAAAGAGTTAACTCAAAGTGAACAAGTGATTCTTGGCACCTATGCAGCATCTAGAGAAGAGTTAAAAAATGCATCTGTCGCTGTGCTGGTTGTAGCTAGTCAAATTGTTCATTCACATGCAATTCAAAAATCATCAGAATTAGGCCATGAAATAAAACTATTTCATACTGAAAATGAAGCCTTGATCTGGTTAAATTCGAAATAATCAGACGTGTTATTTAACTTCTGATTTTACCCATTTTATGGAGTCTGTATGACAGCTTTCACTCAAGCGGCTCAAACACTGCTTAATCGTCGTCAATTTGGTGTAAAAGCCCCTCGATTAGACGAATCCATTCGTCCTAATTCCATTGAAGATGCGTTAGCAATACATGATGAAATGGCGACTATTGAGCCTGTGAGAGGCTGGAAATGTTTATTACCGCCTGCCGAAGATAAAATTATTGCTGCCCCCATTTTTAATATGCAACAACACTCTTCCACAGTCACTTTATTGGAAGATAACCTCGTTGCTCGTGTTGAACCTGAAATTTGTTTCGTGCTTGGTAAAGACTTACCTGCTAAACCTTCAAACTATACTGAAACAGAAATAACAGCAGCTATTGGTAGTGCCCATATGGCCCTTGAACTCATGCAAAGTCGTTTTGCCGATGATGCAGGGCAAAGCTTTTATGAAAGTTTAGCCGATTGTATGTTAAATCAAGGCGTTTACCTTGGTCCTGAAATAGATAAAACTACTGCAATTAATTTACAAACGATAACAATAAAAGTGGCCCAAGGTGAAAACATTAGAACACTTGAAGGTAAACACCCTAATAGTCGCGCCGTTGATGGTTTAATTTGGTTAGTAAATTTTATGAATCAACGAGGAATAGGGTTAAAAGCAGGAGCTGCTATTATTACAGGATCTTTTAAAGGTATTGTTGAAATGGCATTTGATATTGAAACGACTATATCTTATGAAGGCATCGCCGATTATTCAGTGACGTTTAAACGAGCTTGATAGGGTAGAGTTCAATTAAACAGGGAGAAGTTCATTGCTAAACTTCTCCATTTTAAAGTCACTATAAACTAGGAAGCACCGTTTTCTGAGCTTGGTTTTCTCTTTCTATTTTTTCTAACCGTTCGATTAATAACGTTATCGACATTTCAAGTTGATTAACACTTGTCGCAATTTCCATTTGTTGGTTATCTCTGCCTGAAGACTTTTCTTCAAGCGTTGAAATTAGCGTGTTTAATTCGGCAATTTTTGGTTGTAAATTATTAGCTGCCGATATTTGATCAGCTAATGCGGTAATATTAAATTCTGCCGAAGTAAGTTTATCACTGACGTTATCAATGGCGGAATTGGCCTGGCTGATTTGTTGGCTTTGGTTTTTATTTAAGGTGTCTTGTTTGATACTTGTTGAGCGCAAAGCTTTAATTTCACTTTGATTTTTACGCCATGCAGACGCCCACAGTTTATCCATTTCACTCCAAAGCTTTTCGGTTTTTTCGCTAATCGCTTCAAGTTTAACCTTTAACGCTATGGTGGATTCACCCATTTCTTCACCCGTGGCGGAAAGTTGATTTTCTAATTGTTGGATCCTGTTTTCAGATTCGCCAATTAATTGTTGAAGTTTTAAGTTTTCTTGATAAAAAAACCATGATGCACCCGCTAAGGCGAGATAAATTATCAATGTGAGAACAACATTTACCGGAGATGATTTCGTGTCAGAGCTAGTGGTTTTATCTAGTTGTTTACTGTTTTTTGTTTGAGCCGAGCGCGAAGCATTCACGGCTTTGACTTGATCATGATCTAAAGTAATAGATGGGATTTCAGGTTCGACACGATTAGACAAAATAATACCTATATGAAAATTAAACAGCTAATAGGTAACTTTAAAACAAAATGATGAAATATTTAACAAGTTATTCAGAAAAAAACGTATATTTTATAAAAAAAACCGATGAATAAGTATATTCATCGGTTTTTTGTAAAGTTATAGGCTTAAAGTCAAAGTGACATGGAAGAATTACCTAATCTCTCTCTTTATATAAAGTAGCTTAATAACTTTCGTTATGAACACTTAATACAGCTCGACCAGAAGGGTCCGCATTGTTTTTAAAGCTTTCATCCCATGCCAATGCTTCTTGAGTACTACAAGCAACAGATTTTCCACCAATAACGCAATCGGCAGCACTTGGTAATGGATACTTCTCTTCAAAAACACAACGGTAAAAGTATGCTTCTTTACTGTCTGGTGTATTTACTGGAAATTTATATGCAGCGCTTTCAAGTTGTTGATCAGTGACTTGTGTGTCGATAAAGGCTTTTAAACCATCAATCCAGTTATAACCAACGCCATCAGAAAATTGTTCTTTTTGGCGCCATAATATTTCTTTTGGTAAATAACCTTCAAATGATTCACGTAAAATTGCTTTTTCCATTTTACCGTTGCCACACATTTTATCTTGTGGATTAATGCGCATAGCAACATCCATAAAGTTTTTATCTAAGAAGGGTACCCGAGCTTCAATTCCCCAAGCCGACATAGATTTGTTCGCACGCAAACAATCAAACTTATGTAAGCGATCAAGTTTACGGTTTAATTCTTCATGAAATTCTTGTGCATTCGGTGCTTTGTGGAAGTATAAGTAACCACCAAAAATTTCGTCGGCCCCTTCACCGGAAAGCACCATTTTTATGCCCATCGCTTTAATTTTTCGGGCCATAAGATACATAGGGGTAGAGGCACGTATTGTTGTGACATCGTAGGTTTCAAGGTGATAAATGACTTCTTTGAGTGCGTCGATACCTTCTTGCTCAGTAAAAATAACGCTGTGATGAATTGTTCCAATACTATCTGCAACAGTTTGGGCTGCAATTAAATCTGGTGAGCCTGCTAAACCACAAGCGAAAGAGTGAACTTTTGGCCACCAAGCTTCGGCTAAGTCATTGTCTTCTATACGGCGTGAAGCAAACTTTTGCGTGATTGCTGAAATTAAAGATGAATCTAGCCCGCCAGAAAGTAATACACCATATGGAACATCTGTCATTAAATGACTTTTTACTGACTCTTCTAATGCTTCACGAATTTTTGTTGTACTAGTGGTGTTATCTTTAATGGCATCGTACTTATGCCAGTTACGTTTGTAATACTTTTGAACTTTACCAACTTTACTATCAAGAATATGTCCCGGAGGGAATTCTTCAACGGTTTTACAAATAGGCATTAAGGCTTTCATTTCTGAAGCAACATAAAAATTACCATCTGCGTCATAGCCAGTATAAAGTGGAATAATACCGATATGATCACGAGCAATTAAATAGCTATTGTCGTCAGCGTTATAAAGACAAAAAGCAAACATGCCTTGCAGTTTGTCAACAAATTCTGCGCCAAATTCTTCATACAAAGGTAAAATCACTTCGCAATCAGAGCCTGTTTGAAATTGATAATCAACATTTAATGTTTTAGCGAGCGTTTTATGGTTATAAATTTCGCCATTAACGGCTAAAACATGGGATTTGTTTGCGTTATATAAAGGTTGAGCACCATGTTCTGTGTCAACAATAGAAAGTCGTTCATGCACTAAGATCGCATTCTCATTATGATAAATGCCAGACCAATCTGGACCACGGTGACGTAATAAACGAGAATATTCTAAAGCTTTTGGGCGTAATATTTCAGCCCCTGATTTTATATCTAATATACCAAATATCGAACACATTGAAGCGCTACTCCTTAATATAGTTTTGATTTATACAATTATAATAAATTGATTGTGGACAGCTAAAGGGTTGTTAAGTGCGTGCTATTTTCAAAAGGTGGAAATAATAACGACAAAAACAACAGTAAGTGGAACTTAACTGTTGCAAACACTTTGACAGCATCTAAATAAAAATCAAGCGCTAATTTGAACTTTTTGTAATTTAATTACATTTCTTGATGTCTCATTTTTAAAGGGCTATGAGGGAAACCCTTTAAAATAAGTGGCTAGAGAGTTATTACTCTAATTTTAATCCAAATAACAGGATATAGATTGATTTAATATTTTTAGTCGATTGTTATTATAAGGGTGTTAACTTTTAACCGAGTCTACTATCATTGTTAAACACCAAGTAATTGAATAAACGTAAAATCTTTTATTTCACCATCATATTTACTGAGAATAACCCTAATGAAACTTTGTTTAAAAACCAGCTTTATTATTGCTACGCTAATTTTATCGCCAATCACTATGGCTACTGCTGTGCTGGCCACTGAAGTTGATGAACGTTTACTTAATGTTGAAGAATTAAGAATTGATAAAGCCAAAAAACAAATGCCACAAGTATTTAAACCATTGGCAAACAGAGTTGAGCAATACCGCAAACAAATCAATCAAGCCAGAAATTTAACTGCACTGACCCAAATCACTATTCGTCATAGTGAAAAACTGTGGCAAGAAGCGGTCAAGTCGTTTGATGAAGTAGGGCGATATGATGACCGATCTTTATATTGGGCTCGTTTACAAATGCGAAAATCCGTGCAGTTAAGTGCTGCATATCAACAATTATTACCGATGCAACAACAACGTTTATTGTGGCAGTTAGAATTGCTTTCTCGTGGTAAGAATGATGTCAAATTTGATAAAGGGACAGATAAAAAAATACTTATTACAGGCTTTGATCCATTCTTTCTTGATAGAAACATTAATCAAAGTAATCCTTCTGGGGTTGCCGCGTTGGCGTTAGACGATTTGGTGATCAGTCGTGACGGTAAAAGTGCGGAAATTGAAACTTTAATTGTCCCTGTACGTTTTGCCGATTTTGATCAAGGTATGATTGAAACCTTACTTGCTCCTTATTATCGTCAAGTTGATATGATCATCACTATCAGTATGGGACGTGATAACTTTGATTTAGAACGCTTCCCAGGTTTACGCAGAAGTGCTAAAGTGCCAGATAATTTAAATGTATATACGGGTGCCACTGCCCAACAACCTTTGCTTCCTATTTTTAAAGGCAATAATTTGCCGTTGGATGAATTCGTTGAATTTAGCTTACCGGTAAAAGCTATGCAAAAAGCAACAGGCAAATTCAAAATTAATGATAATAGAAAAGTCACAACTTTACGCCAAACCACCTTACAGCAACCAATAATGGCAATGTCATTAAATGATTTAAAAGGATCGGTGTCCGTTCAAGGTAGTGGCGGTGGCTATTTATCTAATGAAGTTTCTTACCGTAGTATTGTTTTACGAAATAAACTCAACCCGGTCTTGCCGGTTGGTCATATTCATACGCCTAGGATCAAAGCTTACCAACCTAAAATGTCTGCTGATATTGTTAAACAAATTAAACAAATGTTAAATCATGCGATAAGCGCCATATAGTCCAAAGAGGAAGTAAGTAGCTTAATGTGATAACAACTCTTGTTGTTATCACACTGATAAAATTATGGTGTAATAATTGCATTTGTCTTCGATTAATAAACCTCGTTATAAAATTGACAGATGAGTGAAAAATATGACCTTAAAAAAACAGTGTTTAATAGTAAAATCTCTACAAGTATTAACGCTTTCTACCTTGATGGCTTTACCGAGCCAAGCGATAGAAACAAATTTTTCATTACATCAGGGCAGTGAATCTAACACTCAAGGTATTTCATTAACGATTTCTGACAGTATTAGTAGAGGCAGTAATTTTTATTGGAATGTCGGATACAGTTATTTAGACGACGTTAAAGTTGAGTGGAACCAAAGTGATTTGTTTTTCAAAGTAGACACTGTTGATGCCATCATTAGTTATCGCTACAAACCTAGATCGTACAACCAAACGATGAAAAATTTTACTTTTGAATATCAACTTGGTGCCACTATGGCACTCACTGAAAATAAATTTATTTGGCCTGAGCTAAATGAAGAAAAATACTTTAGTGAAACAAATGATATCAATGCCATGCTTGGTTTTAATGTTCATTATGATATGAGTAAAAACACCTCTGTAAATGTTGGTTTTAGATATCATCCAAGTTTTAGTGAGTTTGAAGATATCACCAGCCTCTATTTTGGTTTTACCTATAAATTTGGTAATCAATTTGGTTATTAATTTAGCCTGAAAGTTCTAAACTATAATGAAGAAAGTTATTTCAACTATATCGTCAGTGATGCAACTGTAGGAAAGTTTATGCCGTCTAAATCCAAAATTGCTGCTTTTATCTTAATCAACGCTATTTGTTTTCATAGCCATTCTGCTTTTGCTGTTGCTTGTCCTGTTCCTGCACCTGTAAACGATGCCGATGGTGATGGTTATGACGATAGTTTTGATATCTTTCCCAACGATATTACCGAATGGTATGACACTGATTTAGACGGTATCGGCAATAATGCTGATACTGATGATGATGGTGATGGTATAGCCGATAACATTGATGATAACAATGACGGTGATCCTGTTGTCGATTTTCATGATCCTTTTCCTGAGGATGCCACGCGTTGGTTAGATTTTGATGGCGATTGCCTTGATGACAATGAAGACACCGACGATGACAATGACGGAACGTTAGATATCTTTGATGCTTTTCCGCTGAATGCTTCTGAATTTGAAGATACTGACAGTGACGGGATTGGTGATATTGCTGATAATGATGACGATGATGATGGTGTTATCGATATTTATGATGATTTACCAAAAGATCCTCTTGAACAAGTTGATACTGACAGTGATGGAATTGGTAATAATGCCGATCCTGATGATGATAACGACGGCGTTTTAGATGCAAATGATGCATTTCCACTCGATAATTTAGAAAGCGTTGATCTTGACGGCGATGGTTTAGGCGATAACGCAGATAGTGATAATGACGGTGATGGTTTTGCCGATGCCATAGATGTATTTCGGGATAACCCCGATGAATGGTTAGACAGTGACAGTGATGGTGTCGGGAATAATGCTGATTTTGATGATGATAACGATACCGTTTTAGATGCTGATGATGCTTTTCCGTTAGACCCTAATGAGTCTATTGATACAGACGGCGATAGTATTGGTAATAATGCCGACAATGATGATGATAATGACGGTATTGCAGATGGCAACGATGCCTTCCCGTTAGATGCGAATGAATATCTAGATACCGATGCTGATGGTATTGGCAATAATGCCGACACCGACGATGACGGGGATGGATACCTTGATGGTGATGATGCTTTTCCTTTAAGAGCATCTGAATATATTGATACCGACGGTGATGGTCGTGGTAATAACGAAGATGAAGATGATGACGGTGATGGCATTTTAGATGTTAATGATCCTGAGCCATTGGATATGTTAAGAACTACCGATACTGACGGTGATGGTATCGCTAATATAGACGATTTAGATGATGACGGCGATGGTGTTAATGATGCCAATGATCTATTTCCGCTTGATCCCAATGAAACCGATGATTTTGATCGCGATGGTTTAGGAAATAACGCCGACGCAGACGATGATAATGACGGAATTATCGATTCAAATGATGATTTTGTTTTTGATAGTAGCGAGTGGTTAGATACCGATAACGATGGTTTAGGTAATAATGCTGACAATGATGATGACAACGATGGTTATATCGATTCAGATGATATCTTTCCATTAAATAATCTCGAATGGTACGACTTTGATGGTGATGGTGTTGGAGATAATGCCGATGCCGACGATGATAATGATGGTGTGTTAGATTCATCTGATGTGTTTCCCTTTGATAACAGTGAATGGGTTGACACTGATGGCGATGGCCAAGGAAACAATATTGATATCGATGATGATAATGACAGTTACCTAGATAGTGAAGATTTATTCCCGCTAAATAATCTTGAATGGCATGATAATGATATCGATGGGATTGGTAATAATGCCGATAGTGATGACGATAATGATGGCGTTTTAGATGACGAAGATGCGTTTCCGTTTGATGCCACTGAATATTTAGATACTGATGGTGATGGTATCGGCAACGTCAATGATATCGATGATGATAACGATGGCTATCTAGACTTTATTGATGAATTACCATTAAATCCAAACGAAGCCTTTGATGCTGATGATGATGGTTTAGGTGACAATGCCGATCCCGATGATGATAACGATGGCATGAGTGATGAATTTGAAATTTTATACGGACTAAACCCTCGAAATGCAACAGATGCGACGTTAGACTCTGATGGTGATGGTGTGTTAAATCATGAGGAACAGATCAATCATACTAACCCATTAGTTGATGATTATCCGCCAGAATTGACGACACCTGTGGCCATAAATATTAATGCTGAGCATACCTATACGCAATTGACTTTAGATAAATTATTATCTCTTACGCAAATTACGGCTTATGACGGAAAAGACGGCCCTAATTGCTGTGAAATTCTGCCTCTTGGTTTTGAAAACGGTGTAGCCAACTTTCAATCGGGTGAAAACTTGATCACTTGGCGTACTGAAGATCTCGCTGGCAATATAGCTACTGTTGAGCAAGCGGTGAATTTTGCTCCTTTAGTGAGTTTTGCTAAGCAGCAATTTTCTGCCGAAGGGAGTTTGGTAAAAATTCAAGTCGAACTATCCGGTGAATCGCCAAAATATCCATTAGAAATCCCTTTTAGTATTAGTGGTGATGTTGATAGCTTTGATTATCAAGTTGATGAACAAAAAGTCGTGATTGAATCTGGTGTCAGTGGTTATGTTGAGCTTTACCTGAGACAAGATAATCAACAAGAAGGGCAAGAAGAATTAATCGTGACTTTTAGTGCAAGTGTTAATAGTGCTAACAATAAGCAACATACTATTTTCATTTCTGAAGATAATATCGCCCCTCTTTCTACCATTAGTGTTTTCCAACAAGGAGAACAAGTTTCTTCTATTGTTAAAGATTTAGGTGAGGCGCACATACTACTTTCCATTGATGATGCCAATACTACCGATAAACATATTGTGAGTTGGGATATCCCCGATTTTGTCAATGCTGAAATAAGTGCTAATCAATTAAGTGTTTATATTGACCCAGAAGCGGTTGTTTTACCTGAAGATGCTCACCAATTAATCTCGTTTTCTGTCACTATTACCGACAGTGGAACTGGTGAACTTAGTCAACAACAGTTTATTGATTTAGCTTTATTTGAACAAAGAGCAAGATTAGATTCTACTGACATGGATTTAGATGGCATCCCTGATAACATTGAAGGATTTACCGACCATGACGGTGATGGCATTCCAGCTTTTATGGATAATTCTACTATTGCTTACATGCAACCTTTACATGTTAATGCTGCTCAAACTAAAATTATCGAAACCGAGCCAGGCTTGCGTTTAGGGCTTGGAAAATTTGCCAAGTTACAGTTTTCGGATGGGGTACAACTATCAGCCTTAGAAGTTGAAAATACTCAACTGATCTCAGCTGATGACTTGACGCATATCGGTGGCTATTTTGATTTTATCATTGATAAAATCGTGCCTTTTGGTCGTTCAGTATCAGTAACGATTCCTTTAACTGAAGAAATTCCTAGCAATGCCGTGTACCGTAAATATTCGATTGAAAATGGTTGGCAAAACTTTGTTGAGAATAGTGATAACTCTATTTCATCAAGCCCGTTAGTCAATGGCGTGTGTCCTTTTGCTGATAACACTAGTTATCAATCAGGGTTAAATGAAGGTGATGTCTGTATTCGTTTAACCATTGAAGACGGTGGTGTTAATGATGCCGATGGTGTCGCTAACGGTGTTATTGACGATCCAGGTGTCGTTGCTTTAATTCCAAATAGTGAAGTTGCTAAAACTGTTGATCCCGAGAAATCAAGTAGTGGCGGGGTAGTTTATGTGTTGGTGCTTTTATTATTAACTGCGTTCGTGCATAGAGCTAAACACTTGCTTTGCAGTATCAACCGAATTTAATCAAAGAAATATTAACTAACACTTTGTCATAAAAGCTTTCATTGATAAAATGCCGGCTTATATGATCAAAGTGTAGGTTTTATTAAATAATGTTTGAATTGAAGTACAATACGCCATTTGAGTGGACAGAAGCAGTCATGGCAGATTTTGATGAATTTTTAAAAGATCATGCCGCTGCTGAAAAGAAGGCGTCAGGTATGGCAATTACTATGTTGTCGCATTATCCAGATCGTAAAACGCTAGTGAGAGCCATGGCAGATTTAGCGATTGAAGAGTTAATCCATTTCAAGCAAGTACTCAAACTTATGCAAGCGAAAGACATTCAACTGGCTAACGATTCAAAAGACCAGTACATCAAAGAAATTAGATCACTGTTTCGTCATGGCAAAGAAGTGTTTTTCATGGACCGTTTGCTTGTTGCTGGCGTGATAGAAGCGCGAGGGCATGAACGTTTCTCATTGGTAGCCCAAGCTTTACCAGCTGGAAAAGAAAAAGACTTTTATGTGGCGATAGCAAAATCAGAAGAAAAACATAAAAACCTTTTTGTGGAATTAGCTTATGAATATTTTGATAAAACAGAAGTTGATCTTCGTTTGGAAGAAATTTTAGTAGCAGAAGGGGAAATTTGCGCAAAATTACCGTTTCGTGCCGCCTTACATTAATCGTTAAAGGTGTTAAAAATTATCGATTCTGTATTTGGCTTAATACTTCACGTTATAGGATATTAAATGCCATATATTGATGATAAAAATCAATTAAACCATATTTTTTAAAGCAACTTAGATGAATAACTTTGCTAAGTACTTAACAAAATACGCTGAGGATGAAGTGAGCTTACTTGCCACGTTTCCTCAGCACAAAAATTTCTCTCATACGCTGATTATCCCAGCTTATAAAGAAAGCCCAAGTTTTATTGATTCATTTATACGCTCATCTTTAGTTGATCAAAACGTTTTGCTTATTATCGTGATCAACCAACCTGAATATGAAACCGACTCATACCCGCAGTCTGCGCTTGCTCAACATGGCTTAAGTACAGGGAAAGTTACTTGGCAGAGCGACAATTTAACGTTAGTCGACATGGATAATAGTAATTCGGCTATCTTAGTTATTGATCGCTTTACGCAGCCTATAACTAATAAACAAGGCGTTGGATTGGCTAGAAAAATTGGTGCTGATGTTGCCTGTGCTTTGATTGAACAAAAAGTTATTAAGTCAACGTGGTTACATTCTAGTGATGCAGATGCTCAATTGCCTGACAATTATTTTACAAGCTTAATGGATAATCAAAGCCACACCAGTGTCGCGGCTTGTTATAATTTTATCCATAGCTGTGACGATAAAGTCATTGAATCTGCTAATGCTATTTATGAGCAGGCGTTACGCTATTATGTAGCTGGATTAAGTTACGCAAAATCTTCATATAATTATTTTACCATTGGCAGTGTGTTAGTGTTCCGAGCGCAAGCGTATGTTACTGTTCGCGGTTTCCCTAAACGCAGTGCAGGTGAAGATTTTTATTTACTAAATAAGATTGCAAAGCTTGGCGACATACTTTGGTTAAAAAACTCTGTTCTTAGACTAGAAGCTAGAATGTCGGATCGTGTGCCTTTTGGCACTGGGCCTGCTGTTAAGCAAATTGTCGAATTATCGGAAAAAGGTCAAAGTTATCACTATTATCATCCTGTCGTTTTTGAGCGTTTAAAAAGTCTTTTGCATCACTTCTCTAGCTTGCATCAAAATCTTGATAATTTATCAGTTTGGTATAAAACAGGGAGCAATGATATTGAGTTTGCTTTAAAAACCATTGGTTTTGACGCGTTTGTCGATAAACAAAAGGGGATAAACGAAAAACAATTTAATAAACAATTGTTAGTGTGGTTTGATGCTTTTAAAACTTTAAAATTTATCCACGCTTTAAAAGATAATTATTATCCTAACATTCCGATAGAAGAAGCGATAAGCCAAGCTAATTTCGTCATCTAGGCTTTTATTTTTTGCTGGGCTAACGTTATCAAAGCTTAAAATATTAAAACTACTTATGTAAATAAAAAAGCGGAACAAGTTTAATCCTGTTCCGCTTTTATTTTACTTATATATTGTCGAAGACTTAAGGTTTAGTAGGTCCTGCAGCGCTTCTATTTACGACATGTGAAACCATCGCCATACGACCTGAAATAAGTGCCGCTTTGCGATCTTCATTACTATAAAATTCACGTGGAATTTCATTTACGGTATTAATAGTTACAGGTTTAGCCATAGCCGAAGAAGCGCGATGTTGAGTTCTCACTTTCTTGGTTATTTTCTTTAACTTAGCCGGTACTTTTGCAGTCGCTTCTTTACTTTTTACTTTCGTTTCAACTTTTTCAGCTTTTACTGCTTCGTCAGTGTTAACCTCAACTTTTTCGGTCTTGGCAATTTCAACAGGTTCAACGGTAGTTGTTTCAACATTGACTGGCGCTAGTTTTTCTGAATCCGATTTTGCATCTTCAGTATCTGCCTTTGCTTCTACAACTGTTGTTTCGTTAGTTTCAACAATAGCTTCTTTTTCTGAAATTGATTCTTCATTGACTTCAGTTACAGCCTTTTCTTCTTTAGTTTGCTCTTTGCTTTGTGCAACAGCAGCTTCAAAAGGCTTAGCTTCAGATGAAGTCGTTTCTGCTTGCTCTGTTAACAATTCGCCTTGAACACTTGATTTGCCATTTGTTTGATCGGCATTTGTTTCATCGGCTTTGTTGACAGAAGTGGTTTGCTCTGGCTTAGCTTCAGCTTTTTCAATTGCTGGCTCAAACGGTAGATCTTGCTGAATTTCAGTTGAGTTAGTCGCTTGAACAGCTGTTGATTCGTTTTCAGGGTAACGTGTTTCAATTGGATCAACGTTATTATCAAAGCTATTAGTCTCTGTTGCTTCTTTAACATCATTGTTTTGACGACGACGTTGACCATGTGAGCGTAGATGACGAGGAGAACGTCTATTTCTAGGACGTTGTTCATCACGAGCCGGCTTGTCAGTTTTTGCTACGTTTGTAGCATCTTGTTGCTCGTTTGCTTGAACTGCTACGTCTTTTTCAACATCTTTCGCTTTTGGCGCATTACTTTCGTTAGCTTTTACCGGCGCTTTATCTTCAGTTACGCGTACTTTTTTACGATTATTGCGACGTTGACGACGTTCCGCTACTTTCTCTTCTTTAGGCTTTTGATTACGTGCTGCTTGAGGTTTACGATTAGGCTTGTTTTGACCTTCACTCGTTTCTTGTTGCTCTTTCGCTGTACGTTTGTCATTGCGTTTATCGTTTTTATTGTCGTGTCGATTATTGCGACGTTGACTATTACGGTTCCGCTGCGGACGACGTTCTTGATTACGGCCTTTATTCTGACTGTTAGACTTATCCGCTTTTGGTTTTTCTTCTTTAACTTCTTCGGTAAATAATGATTTTAACCATTTAGTGACACCCGCAAATAGACCTTCAGATTGCACCGCTTCTTTTTTAACTTCAACTTTTGGCGTTGAAGGTGCTTGTTTTGGTGCAGACATGCCTTGTAGAAGTGGTTCATCTTTTTTAACTGCCGTGTGATCAAACTTCGGCATTACGGCTTCTTCAGCGGTGGCTTCTTGTATTTTAACAAGATAACTTGCTTCTTCTACCGATTCATCTTTACGAACACGCACCACTTCATATTGTGGTGTATCCATGTTCGGATTAGGAATGATTAAGACACGAACCCCATGATGTTTTTCAACATGAAAAACAGAACGACGTTTTTCATTTAATAAGTAAGTAGCTACAGGTACAGGTACTTGTGCTTGAACTTGTTGGGTGTTGTCTTTAATTGCTTCTTCTTCCATTAAACGAAGTACGGATAACGCAAGAGACTCTACACCACGGACATGGCCCGTACCGTTACAACGAGGACAAACACCTTGGCTTGTTTCACCAATAGAAGGGCGAAGTCGTTGACGAGACATTTCTAAAAGTCCGAATCGTGAGATCCGACCTAATTGGATACGAGCACGATCAGGTTTAACAGCATCGCGCATACGGTTTTCAACTTCACGTTGATGACGCACTGGTGTCATATCGATAAAGTCGATGACCACTAAACCACCTAAGTCACGCAAACGTAATTGGCGGGCAATTTCATCAGCTGCTTCTAAGTTGGTATTAAACGCGGTTTCTTCGATATCACTCCCTTTTGTTGCGCGGGCAGAGTTAATATCTATTGAAGTCATGGCTTCAGTAGGATCAATGACAATTGAACCACCAGAAGGTAAACGTACTTCACGTTGAAATGCTGATTCTATTTGCGACTCGATCTGATAATGCGTGAATAATGGTACGTCATTATCATAAAGTTTTATTTTACTTAAAAAGTCAGGACGCATTACTTCGATACGTTGTTTAACACTTTCATACGTTTTTGGACGATCGATAAGTACTTCACCTATATCACGGCGTAAATAATCACGAATAGCACGAACAATTACATTACTTTCTTGGTGAATTAAAAAAGGAGCAGGGCGACTCTGAGAAGCCGTTTCAATACGCTGCCAGTAATCTAATAAAAGATTTAGATCCCATTCTAATTCATCATAATCTTTACCAACACCTGCGGTGCGAACAATTAAGCCCATGCCTTTGGGGAGTGATAATTTGTTTAACGATGCTTTTAAATCCGTTCGCTCATCGCCTTCAATGCGACGAGATATGCCACCTGCTCGAGGGTTGTTTGGCATCAATACTAAATAGCTACCGGCTAGACTGATAAAGGTGGTTAAGGCTGCGCCTTTTTGACCGCGTTCTTCTTTATCAATTTGAACAATAACTTCTTGGCCTTCTTTTAACACGTCTTTAATGTTAGGGCGGCCTTGAAATGTATAACCTTTGGGGAAGTATTCACGGGCGATTTCTTTCATAGGTAAGAAACCGTGACGCTCAGCACCGTAATCAACAAAAGCCGCTTCTAATGACGGCTCGATACGAGTGATTTTTGCTTTATAGATATTGGCTTTTTTTTGTTCGTGACCTGGACTTTCGATATCTAGATCATAAAGTTGTTGACCATCAACAAGCGCTACACGCAATTCTTCTGATTGTGTAGCATTGATTAACATACGTTTCATAGTTTTTGTGACTCATTTATGTCACAACACACTATTTGCTTAGTGCACAAAGCAATCTGTCGCTAAGGTAACAGCGATTTGTCAACCTCTCGGGTGTCATCTTTATTACGCCATATTACGCAATAAGCTGTTAAAAATTTCTGATTGTCACTCTTACAACAAGGTTTACCTTATTGTTACTGTATTCTTTATGTGCTCAGCAAGCGTGCTGTGCTCTTTTGATAACCGTTTACTTAGTGATAATCCGCTTAAGACTTTTCTTAAGTGTCGCTATCATTTGAAAAAGGTAAAAGTTATCAATTCTTATTTAAAAAGTGCTTTATTCTCGCTGGACTAAATTGTTTATGCGTTCTAATTGACATGATATTTAAGTCATTTTCGCAATTGGCCGTTCTGTTAATAAGTCATTTTTGTCGTAATGCCTATTAATGTGGCCGCAATTTGCCTCTTACGTTTCGCTAAAAGCTTCCATTACTGTGTTGCAAGGTTAATTATAATGCAACTTTACTATTATCCCATTCTTTTTATGAAAAACGCAATAAAATCGTAAGTTTATTTAGCTGAAACCATAAAAAAGTGTGATAAACTCCCGCCTATGACTGAAAGTAATAAACCCCAAGTCAGATTTATCACTGTTGACAGTGAAGATGCTGGCCAAAGAATCGACAATTTTCTCTTAAAAACGCTTAAAGGTGTGCCGAAAAGCATGATCTATAAACTTTTGCGTAAAGGGGAGATCCGTGTCAATAAAAAACGTTGTAAACCGGAATACAAGTTGGTGAATGAAGATATTCTTCGTATTGCGCCTATTCGGGTTTCTGAAAATACTAACACTGTTTCTACGCAGTTGAATGTGGTTGCTAACTTAGAAAAACAAATATTATTTGAAGATGACAGATTAATAGTTATCAATAAACCTTCGGGTATGGCTGTTCACGGTGGTAGTGGCCTTAGTTTTGGTTTAATTGAAGCTTTAAGGGCATTAAGACCAGAAGCGAGAATGTTAGAATTGGTACATCGCCTCGATCGAGATACTTCTGGTTGTTTAGTTGTGGCAAAAAAACGTTCAGCGTTACGAAATCTTCATGAGCAATTAAGGAATAAAAAGGTTCAGAAGTTCTATCATGCGTTAGTGAAAGGCCGTTGGTCGGCTAAATTAACTAAAGTGACTGAATCTTTAAAGAAAAACGATTTAAAATCAGGTGAGCGGGTGGTTATTGTTGATAACATCAATGGTAAAGAATCTGAAACGCGCTATAAAGTATTACAACATTTTCAAGGTGCTACTTTAGTGAGAGCGTTTCCGGTCACCGGTCGTACCCATCAAATTCGTGTTCACTGCCAATGTAAAGGACATCCGATAGCGAGTGACGCTAAATATGGTCATCCTGCTTTTGATGCGGATATGAAAGCAAAAGGCTTAAAACGTTTGTTTCTTCATGCCGCAAGTATTGAGTTTACTCATCCATTGACTGAGCAACGCTTAAAAATTGAAGCCCCACTGGAACCTTCGTTAGAAAAATTATTAAAACAATTAAAGCAAGAGCAATAGGTTTTAAGTTCGATGCATCACTATAAAGTTATTATATTTGATTGGGACGGTACGGTAATGGACTCCGTTGAACGTATTGTTTCTTCCATGCTTTCCGCAGCAAAAGACGTGGCGTTAACTGTCCCAACGGTAGATCAAATTAAACAAATTATCGGTTTAAGCATACCTGAAGCCACGAAAAAATTGTTTCCACAAAGTACTCCAGAACAAGCTGAAGCTTTGCGGTTAAGTTATAAAAAGCATTATGTTGAAATAGATGAAACGCCTACACCGTTATTTTCCCATGCAGAGCAGTTATTTACAGACTTATTAGCTCAAGGTAAATATCTTGCTGTTGCGACAGGTAAAGGGAGAGATGGTTTAGAAAGAGTTTTTGAACTATCTAATACAAAGCATTATTTTCATACTTCTAGGTGTGCAAAAGAGTGTAAGTCAAAGCCCGATCCGGATATGCTCAATCAAATTTTAACCGAATTAAACATTGATGCTAGTGAAGCTGTAATGATCGGTGATACTACACATGATATGTTGATGGCGAAAAATGCCAATGTCGATCGAATTGGCGTAACCTTTGGTGTTCATGATCATCAGGCGTTAAGTGAATATCAACCTAAGGCAATTGTTGACTCTTTATTAGCACTATCAAATTTGCTAGTTAAATCATAAATTAACTGATTTTTGATGAAGAAAAGGCACGCGATGACGTGCCTTTTTTGTCATTGCTAATCTATCTGATTTTATATCGCATTGGTTACATCAACGGATAATTTTAGCATTTGGCCCGGCTGTAGATATTTTTTGCGATTTAATTGGTTCCAACGTTCAATATCTTTAATTGAGACTTTAAATTTGTCTGCAATTCTTGCAAAAGAGTCACCACGTCGAACTTTATAGGTAATGTTTCGCATGATTGCTTGTTCATTAGGAGATACTTGTGTATTTGATAAAGTATTACTCGTTACTTTCGCCTTTTTCCAAATAACAAGTTTTTGGCCAAGCCTTAAAGTATCTCTTGGTGCCATACCATTCCATTTTGCTAATTCACGGTAATTTACGCCATAGCTTCGACTAATATCCCAAAAGTTATCACCTGAAACAACAGTATGAATGATTTTTTCACTGCCTCGTGGGGTATTTTGTTTTTTCGCAAGTCGTTGATCTTGACTTAATATGTAAGCATTTAATGATTTTGCTGCAACAGGAATTAATAAATGTTTACCAGCACGAATATTATTGCCCCGAAGGTTATTTACTTGTTTAATCACTCCAATATCGGTATTAAATTTTTGCGCGATTTTTCCTAAACTATCACCATTTTTAATACGATAACGTTGCCAAGCTAAGCGATCTTTTTTGCTAAGCGTTTTTAAACCCGCTTTAAATTTTTCTACTTTATGATTAGGGATGACTAAATAATGTGGACCTTTTGGATCGGTAGCCCATCGATTATAACCAGGATTTAAATGTTGTAATTCTTTCAACGACAGTTCAGCAAGTTCAGCTGCTTTCGCTAAGTCAATTTGTGAGCCAATATTAACGGGTGTGATCACACTTTTATTTTCGATTTCAAAAAGTTTAATGTTGAAATCAGCTGGCCGCTTTACTAAATCTGCTAACGCTAGCAACTTTGGTACGTATGCCCTTGTTTCTTTTGGTAAATCGAGTGACCAAAAATCAGTTGGCATATTACGGCGAGCATTATTTTTCACGGCTCGTCTCACTCGTCCTTCCCCAGAATTATAGGCGGCGAGTGCTAATAACCAATCACCGTCAAAAAACTTATGTAAGTATTGCAGGTACTTGATAGCCCCTTTGGTTGATGCAATAACATCACGTCGACCGTCATACCACCAGTTTTGCTTCATGCCAAAACGAGTACCTGTACCTGGAACAAATTGCCACATTCCTGAAGCTCGTCCGTGTGAATATGCAAAGGGATCAAATGCACTTTCTACGATAGGTAACAATGCCATTTCAAGGGGCATATTGGCTGCTTCAAGTTCTTCAACTATAAAGTGCATGTAAGGTTTTGCACGTTTTGCTACTCGATCTAAATAATTTTGGTTTTTAGCGTACCAATTTCTTTGCACAACAACACGACGGTTTTGTTCAACAGGGAAAGTGAGTTGCTCTCTAATGCGCTGCCAAATATCGTCACTGGTATTGATATCGTCGGCTAAAGAAATCTCTACATCATTGACGGGGTGTATAACATCTGCTGTTTCATCGGCAAGTAAGGCATGACTGATATCTACAGGAGTTGCGATATTATCGAAAATTTCAATAGAGTTAGCAGAACGGTTAGTCGTTTGTTGTTCATCATTGTAAGTTGTTGATTGGCAACCCACTAAAATAAATGCGGCGGAAAGTGTAAAAGATATATATTTCATAAAAATTTAGTTATTTTTTCTTGATGTTTAGTGTCACTTATTTGGCGATGAGGATCAACAAGGTAAAGCAATTATATATAACGATTAAGGTGTTAAATACTTTACCATTATTTAAAAGTTATCTTTCCAACCACGTAAGTTAGTAAATGTTTCTAGTGTTGAGTGCATTGTCCTCTCAAAATATTCTTCAACGCTTTCTCGTATTTTTTCATCATGACAGCGTAAAAAAGGGTTAATTTGTTTTTCGCGTAAAATAGATGAGGGTAAGGTTATTTTGTCTTCGGCTCTAATTGATTTTACTTGGTTATAATAATGAATTAATTCGATATTTGTTGGATCTACCGTTAAAGCAAAAGTCAGATTGGCTAACGTGTATTCGTGAGTGCAATAAACGCGAGTTCGTTCGGGGAGTTCTGATAAACGATTTAATGACGTGTGCATTTGTTGTGGTGTGCCTTCAAAAATTCGTCCACAACCACCAGAGAATAGGGTGTCACCACAAAATAAAATATCATCTGCATAATACGCAATATGGCCTAAGGTGTGACCAGGCAAATCAATCACGTTAAAGATTAAATCAATATTTGGCAATTCAACGGTATCTCCTTGTTGCAATTTTTGCGTCGCAAATGGGATATTTTCTTGTAATGGGGTATAAATTGCTAACGGCCACTGTTTATTTTGGCAATATTGATGAAGTTCTTCAATGCCGCCTATATGATCTGCATGATGATGGGTAATTAAAATTGCGGTGAGTGTTTTGTTATGTTTTTCTATATATTCGATACAAACTTTGGCATCACCGGGATCAACTAACACCAAATGTTCACTACTCTTTGAAGTAATAGTCCAAATATAATTATCTTTGAATGCTTTTATTGGTGAAATAATATGTTTAGCTTTAGGTAATTGATTATTCATAACAGCCCCCTTACAACTTTATGGTTATTATACTGTCAGTACTTTAATTGTAACGATTTTATTTACCGTTAATAATTGTGCTCATTATTCAATAGTTTTATAGTTAACTGATACTTATTGATTGAATAAAACATGAAACCAGCGCTAGCTTTTAGACAACCTCATTCACCGGCATCTTGGTCTGAATTACCGAACGGTGATTTAATTTTAGCTGAAATTAATCAGCTTTTAGCGCCATGGTGGCCGAAATTTTTTGGTTATCACTTATTAAAATTAGGCGCCTTGAGTAGCTTCGTTGATAGTCAAACGTGTCCTATCAAACACCATGTTGCTTTATTAGAACATCAAAAAACCGTTAACGATAATAATGTTGCCGTTTTTGCAGAGATAGATGATCTGCCATTTTTAGAACATAGTGTGGATGTTTGTTTATTAAGCCATGCGTTAGAATTTTCCTTAGATCCTCATCATGTTATTCGAGAAGCTAACCGTGCTTTAATACCCAACGGTTATTTGGTCATTTCCGGATATAATCCATTTAGTTTAGCGGGACTTAATAGTTTTATTCCCTTTAGACGGCAACATTCTCCGTGGAGCGAACGTTTTTTTTCGGCTATGCGAGTTAAAGATTGGTTACATTTAATGGGTTATGAAATTTTAATGGATGAAAAATGTTTACATTCAACCTTAGCTAATAATATTAGCCAAGGGTTTATTTCAAGGCATTGGCGAAAATTCGCTCAACGATTTTTTCCCAATTTTGGCTCTGTTTATGTGATCGTTGCAAAAAAACGAGTGTTACCATTAACGCCTATTAAACCTAAATGGAAATTACGTACCCAACTCAATCCGGTGAATGTTTCAACATTAAATTCGTCCCGGCAGCAAAAAAAGTGTAAATAAGATGCTTTTATTGATGCAAATTAGCTAACATTGTCACCATGAAATTTTTATAAAGTGCCTACCAATGACAAGAAACGAATTTGAACGTTATTTAAATAACTTATTAAAGCCAGAACAAATCAAAGACTTTTGCCCAAACGGTTTACAAGTACAGGGTAGTGAAACCATTAATAAAGTTATTACCGGTGTCACGGCCACGCAAGCGTTGATTGATCGCGCCATTGAAGAGAATGCCGATGCAATTGTTGTCCATCATGGCTACTTTTGGAAAAATGAGTCGTATGTGATCCGGGGTATGAAGCATCAAAGAATCAAAGCATTATTAACACATGATATTAATCTTTTTGCCTACCATCTGCCGTTAGATATTCATCCTGTACTAGGGAATAACGCACAACTTGCAAAATTATTAGCAATAAACACCACTGGCCCTCTTGAACTTGGCAATCCACTAAGTGTTGCAGTGCAGGGGGAATTTTCACAAGCGATTTCAGCCTTAAATTTAACCGAGCGTATTAATATGCAATTAGGCAGAGAGTGTTTGCATATTGCTCCGCCATCGAATAAACCCATAAAAACTATTGCTTGGTGCAGTGGTGGTGGCCAAAACTATATCGAACTTGCCGCTGAGCAAGGAATAGATGCCTTTTTATCCGGAGAAGTCTCTGAACAAACCACGCATGTAGCGCGCGAAATGGATATCCATTTCTTTGCTGCAGGCCATCATGCCACTGAACGATATGGTGCAAAGGCTTTAGGAGATTACTTACAAAAAGAATTATCGCTAGACGTGCAGTTTATTGATATTGATAATCCTGTATAAATGTGACGTTAACTAAGTTGATGATTAAACTTCATGCTTGTTTTCTATGAAATAAAAAATTTAATCATCAGATTTTAACCATTGCACAAATAGTCCGACACTTTCATACCATGCATTTGTTGACTGGGTTAAATTATGGCTTTTCGGTAAATAGTAAGACCAATTTTTTTCACTATCGATATTTTTAACCCATTGACTGGCGGGTGCAGGTGTTACTGCAACGCCATGTTGTTTAAAATAATTCAAGGCTCGCAGCATATGATCAGCATTTGTCACTAAGACAACATGTTTTCCTTTCACCCTTGGCGCGATTAATTCAGCTTCTTCCTCAGTATCTTTTGGAAAGCTTTCAACAATAATTTTTCTCTCTGGTACCCCAAGTAACATGGCCGCTTGCTTAACATTTACTGCATTTGATTTATTATTGTCAAAAGCAGCGCCTGAGGTTATTAATTGAGCTTCAGGGTGCAATTTTAAAATTCGTAATGCTTCGACTAAACGTTGCAATGAACAAGGAAATAATTGCGAGGTAGCGGGGAGCTCAGGATTAGTGGTGTTACCACAGCCCAAAATAACAATGTAATCGACAGGTTTATCACTGTATTGATAACTTTTAAAATTGTTTTCTATAGGGTGCATCACCCGATCAGAAACATAGCCCGTAGATAATAATATCAATAAGCAGCTGGCGCTTAATAAACATTTAAAACTCAGTGACGGTTTTTTATAAAACAAAATCAAAGCTAGTATTAATAATAATGATATTAGGCTTAAGGGCATGATCAAAAAACTTATGATCTTTTTCAGTAAAAACAAATCCATTTTTATTCAGTAAATAAATTGCAAAAAATAATGGTATCAAGCTTTTTGTATAAATTCAGTAGGTCAATTAATTTTCAAGATATTTTTTATCGATTTTTTTATCTTACGAATATAAATTAGGCAATTAAGTTATTGATTAATCGTATCAGATGGGGTTTAATTGCACCGCTGTTAAATTAGACTAAATACTCAAATATTGAATAGCTTTGAAAAGTATTCACTCAATTAAAGGTATTTAAATTTGATTTAACACTCCAGAAGAGGAGCAATAGCTAGGTAGATAACACGAGGAAACCACATTCCTATGACTGTTATTGAGGGAGACTATTGCCGAGGGTATACAGAAACGTGGGGTCTGTTGCTCGGTCACTAAGGTTGAATCCTTAGGATTGTCACCTCTGTTTGGCAATATTGCCAAGTAGAATAGGGTGGAGAGCTTCTGGCTGAAAAGTTAAGCTTTGTACTTTTAATACATCTCTTCATTCAGTCATGCTCTTCCTTGATGTAAATTTAGCTAAATTGATTTAGCAAAATAGGGAGACCTTATCATGTCAGTCATTTCTAACAATGATGATAATCTGATCACCGTATCAAAGTTTGGTGGCACTAGTGTTGCTGATCATCAAGCCATGCTTCGTTGTGCGCATATTATAAAAAATGATCCGACAAACCGTGTTGTGGTTGTTTCAGCTAGCTCAGGCGTCACTAACTATCTTGTACGATTGAGTCAAGCCAATGTTTCAGTAGATGAGCAAAAGCAATTAATTGATAATATAAAAGAAATTCAATTTAAAATTCTTCAAGAACTAAAAGATAGTAAAGCGTTAGAAACGAAAATATTAACGCTTATTGATGAACTAACCGCGTACGCTCAAGCTCAATCGCTTAACCATAGTGCACGCATTGCAGACGCCATTTTATCTTTTGGTGAGCAAATGAGTTCAGTAATTTTTGCGCAAGTTTTACAATCTATTGGTGTTAATGGACATGCGTTTGATGTTCGCCAAATGATGAAAACTAATAGTTTATATGGTCAAGCGGTTGTTGATATCGAACAATTGGCAGACTGTGCTGAAAAAATTCTAAAGAAAAAATTAACGGATCAGGTGATCGTCACGCAAGGTTTTATCGGACAAAACGAAGCAGGTTATACAACCACGCTAGGTCGTGGTGGCTCAGATTATAGTGCTGCGTTAATCGCTGAAGCCCTCAATTCTTCAAGTTTAGCGATTTGGACTGATGTGGTTGGAATCTTTACAACAGACCCGCGAATTACCGATCAAGCACGTGCGATCAAAGAAATTAGTTTTGGTGAAGCTGCTGAAATGGCTACTTTTGGGGCGAAAATTTTACATCCTGCCACTTTAATTCCGGCCATGCGTAAAAATATCCCTGTGTTTGTTGGCTCCAGTAAAGAGCCAGAAAAAGGTGGAACTCGTATTCAGAAAACGGTGGAATCAAAACCCACTTATCGTTCTATATCATTGCGTAAAGAACAAACTTTGGTGACGGTAAAAAGCCCTGCAATGCTCCATGCTAGTGGTTTTCTTGCCAAAGTTTTTGCGGTACTTGCTAAGCATGAATTAAGTGTCGACTTGATCACAACCTCAGAAATTAGTGTCGCGATGACATTTGATAACCCAACGGGCTCAACACAAGCGTTATTAAATTCTACTGTTGTTGACGAATTAGAACAACTTTGTGAAGTGTCTGTTGAAAATGGATTGTCGTTAGTTGCTGTTGTCGGTAATAGTATTCATAAAACAAACGGGGTTGGTACGAGTATTTTTGATGCGTTATCGGGCATTAATGTTCGAATGATTTGCCAAGGTGCCAGTGAACATAATTTATGTTTCTTGGTGAATGAAGCGCAAGCGAATGAAACTGTGGAAAAACTGCATAACACTTTGTTTGCGTAATTAGTTTACGCGGGTTAGGTTAATTTAGTTAGTTTCAGATAAAAAGGTGTTGATATTACAACACCTTTTTATTTTTTATGGCAATTTAAATTTCATACGCTAGTGGATCTTCAACGTTGTTATCGCGAAATGCTTCTAGCCTTTCTTGGCAAGCACCACATTTACCACAAGCTTTTTCACGGCCATTGTAGCATGTCCATGTTTGGCTATAATCTAATGCCATTTTTATTCCATCCGTTAAAATATCAGATTTTGTAACGGTTAAATACGGACTGAAAATTTCCACAGCCTCATAATTAGCAATTTGACAAACATCATTCATTTTCTCGACGAATTCAGGACGACAATCTGGATAGATTGCATGATCACCAGAATGCGCTCCGTAATAAACTTGTGCTGCACCAACAGAGACAGCATAACCAACGGCTAATGAAAGTAAAATCATGTTTCGATTAGGAACAACCGTTGATTTCATCGTTTCAGCTTCGTAATGACCTTCTGGAATATCAATTTTATCGGTTAAAGAAGAACCAGCTAATAACTGATTAATCGTCGTAATATCAATGACTTTATGTGGAATGTTTAACTTTTCACACACGTCACTCGCACATTGCAATTCTTTAACGTGTCGTTGTCCATAATCAAACGATAATGCATACACCTCTTTACCGTCTTTTATCGCACGATTAAGCACGGTGAATGAATCCATGCCCCCAGAATAAATAACAATGACTTTTTTATTAATATTACGATTGATTTTGCTGCTCATGTTTGGACTCTCTGGGGTATAATAGAAAACTTGCGCATTTTACTTGAAATTTCTTCGGCAATAAAGAACGCTATTATGACGACAAAATACAAAATAAACGAATTATTTGAAACAATTCAAGGTGAGGGGGCTTTTACTGGTCAACCCTCTATTTTCTTACGTTTACAAGGTTGTCCTGTTGGCTGCTCTTGGTGTGATACCAAACATACTTGGGAAATTAATTTATCAGATGAAGTAGATCAACAAGTGATGATCAATAAAACGGCGGAGTCTGATAATTGGGCGGCATTAACAAGCGAAGATATCTTGGCAATTTTTAATCGTCAAGGTTTTCAAGCAAAACATATTGTCATTACCGGCGGTGAGCCATGTATGGTGGATTTAACACCACTGTGCACTGTCTTTGAAGCGCAAGGTTACAGTTGCCAAATTGAAACCTCAGGTACCTTTGAAATACAAACCACAGAAAATTGTTGGGTGACGGTGTCGCCAAAAGTCAATATGAAAGGCGGTTATAAAATATTGACTTCGGCGATGCAAAGAGCCAATGAGATCAAACACCCTGTCGCTACCGAGCAGCATGTTGATGATTTAAAGGCATTATTAGTTGAACATGCGGTGACCGCAAAGCCAATATATTTACAACCTATTAGTCAAAAAGAACGAGCAACACAATTAGCCATTAAAACTTGCATTGAAAATAATTGGCGGTTATCTATTCAAATACATAAATACATTGGTATTGAGTAAATTTTTTAACGATCACAATAATGGTTATTGAATCGAATTAATGGTTTAAGTTTTCACTAATGGTAAAGTGATCGTTATCGTGACACCTTTTGGGTTGTGATGATTATTAGCCTTTATTTCACCTTGATGAAACTGACAAATCAACCTTGCGATATAAAGTCCTAAACCTAAGTGTGGTCTTTTATTTTCTTCACTTAATCCATCAAGATCTTGATGGTTGTCCCTGATTGATATCATCGAGTCAAATAACCTTTCTGTCATTTCTTCAGGCAAGTAACGGCCATTATTACTAATATGTAAAATTAAAACATTCGATTTATCTTCTACCGCTAAGGTTATTTTTTTATCTTCACTAAATTCAACGGCATTACCAATTACTTTATCAAGTAGCTGAGCAATGTGCTCTGGAGAGCCCACCATCATAACGTTTTGATCGGGGAAGTTAGCTAGAAATTGATAGTTTTCATAAATTTGACGATAACCTTGTAAACAGCCGTTTAAAACCTGATAAAAATTAAACTTAGTTTTGTCGGTATTTTTTAACATTTGTTCTAATCGGGTTGCTTCACTCATATTGGTTAAAATTAAATTGAGTCGATTTAGTCCTTGTTGTGCTCGCTCAATATAAGCATTTGAATGAGAAGATTGTTGTTTTTGCAAGGTTAAATTTTCTAATGATGTTCTAACCACAGCAATCGGTGTTCTTAACTCATGAGAAAGCCGAGAAGACATGTTCTCCAGATAATGGTTATATTGACTTAATCGACTTACCGCGGTGGCAAAACTTCGTGATAGATCACCAATTTCATCGTTATTCGTTGATGCGATCATCACTTCATTAATTCTGCCGTGTTCATCAATGGCTTGCTCAGCTTGATTACGTAGGGCTCTGATCCTATTCGAGATCCTAGTTGCGAAAAAAAAGAATGCCATAATACCAAAAAGTATGATGGCTAATATGCTGGTAAATAATTTTTCCAGTGCTTGGTTTCTGACCGTGCGAATACCATTATTGGTTTCTTCAACAATAACAGCACCATGGACTTTATTACCAAAATAAATTGGATACGCTGCGGTTAAAATAACGGCTTTATTATCGCTGGAAAGTCGCCATTGAGACTGCGGAATACCTTGTAAGGCGGATTCAATATGTTTACCTGTCAGGTTTTGGGCATCATAAAGTTGATCAATAAATGCTTTCGGTGGTTGGGTTAATAATCGGTTAAATAATGGTTTCAATAAAGATTGTAACTCGGTACGCCAATCTTCTTGATTTTGATTAATTTTATTTTTTTGCCAAAGGCCATTGGCCTGTTGAATATCGCCTGCTTTGGCGAGTACGCGATGATGTTGGTCGACAACCCATACACTTGAATTGGTGTAACTCATGCCTTTAACAATACGTTCTATTTCTGGAGAGGGCACGAGTATTGTGCCTAACGAATCTTTATTGGCTGTATTCGCGCTGGCTATAATACTGTTTGTTTGTCCAAACCTCTCATCAACATCGTGAATAGCAAAGGCTAAATTATCACTAATATTTTTTAACGGGATCCGAAACTCAATATTATAACCTTGGGTCGTTTCAAGCCATTTTCCTTGGATAAACAGAGCCGGGGTTGGAGGAGTAAGATCGTCATTTTGTATTTGAAAGATATCTAACCATCCAGCTTGCTTATTTGCGACAAGATAGCGTTGAAATTTACCTTCAGGAGTTGTGAAAGCCAGCTCTAAACGGTCATTCAGATTAATACTGCGGGCGTTTTTATCACGGTAAATGACTTTATCATCGACAACGCTGACGAAAAAATACAAATACTTATCATATTTGCCAACGGCTGCTGTGTAATTATTTGAGAGCTTTTCAAGCGGTAAAGTTGCTTTGGAATCGCTATTGGTCACTTGGTTATTAACACCGTAATAATGCGATTTAGCGAGATAGTTTGGCCAATCTTGGTGACTGCCATCTAAATTTATTGGATGGTTCAGTTGATAACCATATAAATCTTTCCCTTTTTCGACACTTGGTAAAAAGCTCGCTTGGTTATTAAACAGATTGGGGCGCTCATGCAATGCCGTGGCAAGGGCGCGTGCAGTGCCAATAATGGTTTGCTCTTGACCAAACCTTAAATATTTTTCCATCTCCCACACATATTGATAGCCAAACCAAGGAATAACGACTAAAAAGGATGAAAGTAATAATAACTTACTGCGTAAACCAAACCTAAACTTCATACTTGAGAAGTTACCTTGTTATTGACACTTGTTGTGTTTCCTTGCTCCCATCGATAACCCATGCCATAAACCGTTTCAATACAGTCAAAATCTTTGTCACGAAGATTAAATTTTTTCCTGATCCGTTTAATATGTGAGGTGATTGTACTGTCATCAACATAAATTTTAGAATCTTGCATCAGTTGTTGGCGGTTTTTAACATGACCAGGAGTTTTGGCTAAGGCATAAACCATCCAAAATTCTGTTATTGTTAAATCAATTAGCTTATCTTGCCATTTTACCGTCATTCTTTGACTATCGATGGTTAAATCATTGACGGTGAGTAAATGATCTTGTTCAGTGGGTTTATTTAAAGCGTCTTCACGTCTAAATAACGCTGAAATTCTTGCGGTTAAATGAGGTAAGCTAATATCTTTGGTTAAGTAGTCATCTGCGCCAATGCGCAAACCCGACACAGTATCGACATCATTGTCACGGGCGGTTAAAAAAATAATCGGTAAAGTCACCGATAAATTTCTTAACCATTGGCATAAAGTGAAGCCGCCATCATATTCTTGTTCTAGGCCAATATCTAAAATAACTAAATGAGGTAACTTAATACTAAAGGCTTGTGTCGCTGAAGCTCTATTGGCATAAGTTTGAACTTGATAACCTTGTGCTCTAAGTACATCAGCATAGTTTTCTCTAATCGCGGCTTCATCTTCGACGATAGCAATTCTTTTTGACATTTATATATCTTTACCTAAATCGACTTGACTCAAGTTATTTGAGACGTATCTGTTTTATTGACAACGTCACTATATAAAAATTTATCAATAAATTCCTGAATTTCGTCACATTGCCATATTGTTGCCACATTTGTTTATTGCATTGCCATTATTGTGACCTTTTAATGGCATTTTTACTTGGTTTAATAAAGTCATCACAAAGAAGCGAAGACAACGCTTAAATTTTAACTTTAACTAACTATCAATAATGGTGGCATTATGAAAAATTCAACTTTAAATCAAGTGACGATAAAAAAAACTTGCTTAGCATGCTTTGTAGCAACCTCATTAATTTCAACACCCTTAATGGCAAATGATGATGTAAAAACGAGTGAATTGACTAAAGCAGAGCAACATAAACAAAACGAAAATATTGGCTTTGGAAGTGGTCTTGTATTAGGGGCTGTAGTAGCAGGGCCAGTAGGGGCTTTTGTTTCAGGGATCCTAGGTGTGTTTACAGCAAAACATATCAATGTCAGTAATGATAAAGATGAGTTAGTAGTGCAACTTTCAAAAGAACAGAATAACCATCAACTTGCCCTAGCAAATTATCAGCGAAAAATGGAGCAAATTGAACAAGAATACCAAAATGAATTACTCGCATTACAAAACAGTCAACACAATACAACACAATTACAAGCTGAAAACTTATTAATGAGTTTACAATTTTCAACTGGGTCAAGTGATATTCAACCGCATTATCAAGGTCAAATTGATTCGTTAGCGAGTTTACTCAAGCAAGCGCCTGAATTGATGATTGATTTATCAGGTTATACCGATTTACAAGGTAACGAAGCGCTTAACCATGCCTTATCAATTGCTCGAGTCAATGCGGTTAAACATGCTTTAATAGATAAAGGAATAACAGCTGAACGCATCAACTTATTTGCTTATGGAGAAGAGTCTCCGGTTGTCGCTAATAATCAGCAAGAAGTTAGTTTTTATGATCGACGCGTTGTTATCAAACTTAAAACTAGTCATGATTCAACAGGAGAGTCTTTAAAGCAACAACAAATGGTGGGAAATTATTAACGCTAATTCGAAGAATCATGGTACTAGATAGCGGTAAAGTCACAAAGAAAACCAAGACGTTATTTTAATAGCCTATTACGTCAATATAGAGCGACTATTTTTCAATAGTGGCTCTTTTTCTATGGTAAATAAATTATCTTGTATTCGACAAATTCTTTTTCATTTTGACAGTCATAACATGATTATTAACGTGTATAAAACAGCCATTAACGCTAAAAATCATTTCTGAAAATTGAATGGACGTGCTGTCGGGAAATTTTACATAAGTAAAAGCATAATAATTCCACCTTCTGTAACTTTATGATTCTTAGTGAATTACTGGGATGGCATCTTTTATGCTTTCTAATATTTTTAACGTACTTTTAGCCATACATAAATACCTTTCATTTTTGATGAGAAGGGATTAAAAGGAAAACTCAAATGAAATACAAATTTCTGAAAGGCTTAGTTACTAGCTTTGCATTGGCCATTAGTTGTACATCAAATGCAGCATTAATCTATGGTTCAGATCCCATAAGTGCAGGTACACCATTAACCGTGTTTGATACTAATACAGGCACAACTACCGTTTTAGGTTCGAGTCTTTGGAATTTAGGCTTAGCCTTTGATAATAGTAACTCACTTTTTGGGATAAATGGTACTTCTGTCTATTCAGTTGACATTAATAATGGCTCAACCTCACTTATCGGCAGTGGACTTTGGCAAGGGAGTTCAGAGTCAGCAACCTTTGATTTAAATAACAACTTGTTAAGCGCTACCAGTACTGGTTTATATAGTATCAATACCTCTAATGCGGCGACAACTTATTTAGGAGCATTTGTAGGGCATAGCTCATACGATGGAATATCAGTTGCAACAACCAATGTAGAAACTATTTTAGGAACCTTTCTTGCAGGTTCTATCTTTGCTGTTGACTCTGGTCAATTGTATGTTATTGATCCTAATACACTAGTTTCTACTTTTTTAATGTCTGCACCAGCAAGTGAAACGATCGCTTTTGATGCCAATGGGAATTTATATGCTAATGACTATACTAATGGTTATTATCTTTTAGATCTCGTCAATCAAAATCATACATTTCTAGGGGGAAGTGGACATTTTGGCTCTGCTGTATATGGCGCATACTCTCCTCAAACAGACGTTCCTGAACCTTCAACACTAGCTATTTTTGCTTTGGGCTTAATAGGGTTGGCTTTCCGTAAATTTAACCAAAAAGGTTAAATATTTACGTGGTAATGTAAAACACTGATCAATTAGATCAGTGTTTTTATTTTTAAAGACAAACAACACCATATCTAACGTTGATGTTGAGCCGTTTTGGGCTGTTATTTTAAATTGTCTCCATCAGAATCAATCAACATTAGTCTGTTAAAGTTCTTTCATCACTTTTGTTAATTAATTTTCTTGATAAATATAAAAATAAAAATAAATATTTTTACTGAAAAAATAAGCCGCTTTGCTATTTCAGCAAAACGGCCCTAGTAGATAAAACAAGCAATGTGTTACCTTGTTTGCGTATTAAACTTATTATTTAATACATTGATAAAATGGTCTTTAACATAAGCGTTAATTTGCAAGTGGTGAAACATATCCATCCGGTTTTAAGGCTAAAACATCACAGTTTAAATTATCAATTAAATGTTCAGCAGTATTCCCGATCAGGGCAGCGGATAATCCTGTTCGGCCAATAGTACCTAAGATCACTAATTCTGCATCTAATTCGTCTGCCAGCCTGACAATGATATCTTCTGGTAAACCTTCTTCCACATGGGTGTGCTCTTTACTGATTGCAAACTGTTGAGCATGCTCATCCATCGCTTCTATATGATGACTTAACATGGATTCGTTGTATTCGTTTGCATTAAATTCAGGGATCTCAATTGCGATATTAACGGGAGTGCCAGGGAAAGAGTTGACCAAATGAACATTTGCCTTGATCAATTTTGATAGATTGATCGCTTCTTCTGTGATTTTTACATTTAAAGATTGATGCTCTGCTTCAGCACTGCCTACATTGAGTGCCGCGACAATATTGCCATTCATTGGCCATAAATGATCTTTCACTAATAAAACAGGACAGGGACATTTTCTTAATATATGCCAATCAGTTGGCGTGAATATGACTGATTTTAATTTATCGTGCTGATGTGTTCCTTTAATGACTATGTCATAGCCATTATTTAATACTTCTTCAATAATGGGTTCAAAAGGTCTATTGTGCCAAATTACTTTAGTATCTATTGCAATATTATCGTGCGGTAAAACGTTAATTAACTCATTCAACCATTGAATACGATCATTAATTAATGAGTTGCGCATAGCTTCACGCTCATCGTTTGACAGCATGGTAGTCATCTCATAAGAAAAATCATATATCGAAAGGAAAGCTGTGATGGTGGCCTGAGTTTGTTTGGCTAATTCAATTGCTCTTTTTAAGGCTTTTTGATCTTCAGTGGTTGGATCTATGATTGCTAATATTTGATGATACTTTTCCATATTCGCTCCAGAATAACTCATGTTAATGATTTACTATCAGTATAGTTATATTCTTATATAACACATAGTTGAAGATTGTTTTAAATCAATAAATTGGTCGTTTTGAAGGAAAAGTTAAGCAAGCAAATACTTTGCAGATGTTTGAGATATATTTACGCAAGGCAAAAGTATGTGGGAGAGTGATGTGCTGCTATAGCGCAGCACAATCTTCAAGCTTATCGCTGTCTAAAATTGTAATAAGCTTGCCATCAACTTTAATTAAGTCATTTTTATTGAATCGATTTAATAACCGACTAATTGTTTCAACCGTTAAGCCGATATAATTGCCAATATCACTGCGAGTCATCGTCAACCTGAACTCAGTGGCTGATAATCCCCTAGCGTGATAACGGGCGCTTAAGGCACATAAAAATGTAGCAAGACGCTGCTCAGCATTCTTACGGTTCAATAAAGTTAACATTTCTTGATCATTTTTAATTTCAGAGCTCATCATACGAAGGATTTGCTTTTTAAGCTTTGGCATATGATTAGATAAATTATCTAAGGTATTATAGGGGATTTCACAAACCATTGAAGTTTCTAATGCTTTTGCAAAACTCGGATGTTCAGACTCTGCTATGGCATCAAACCCTAATAAATCTCCTGCTAAATGGAAGCCGGTAATTTGTTCTTCACCACTTTCGTTTACCGTAAACGTTTTGAAAGTGCCAGAGCGTATAGCGTATAAGGACTGCATAGTTTGACCATCTTGAAAAAGCTGCTCACCTTTATGGATAGGGCGTTTCCGGTCAATGATTTCATCAAGGGTTTCTAACTCTTTTTCATCAAGAGAATACGGTAGACAAAGTTCACTGATGCTACAATTTTGGCAATGAATATGTTGTTGTGATGCGCTTTGATTCTTGTACATATTTTCCTTAACATCTAAGTTAATTATCCACTTCGAGTATGGTATTAGAACATTTGTGTATATGCAAATTTTAGCGTCAAGATACCATAACTTATTAGTAATAACGCCATAGTTTTTCTAAAATAATTATTTTGCATTAATAGCTTTATAAAAGTAAAACCAAATGAAACCGTCAATAACGCAGGTAAAGTACCAAGCCCAAAAAACATCATGATCAAACCTCCTTTTATTGCGTTGCCGCTGGCTAAAGACCAGGTTAATGTTGAATAAACTAAACCACATGGTAACCAACCCCATAAGGTACCTAAAAGGAAAGATTTCTTTACACTCTTTATCGGAATTATCTTTTTACTTAAAGGCGATAAGTGTTGCCAAAGGTGTTTACCAATTACTTCAACTTTTGATATCCATAATAACCATTGACCAATGTATAATCCGAGCAAGATTAAAAAAATACCGGCAATAATTTTTAAAGTGACAATAGGAAATCCTAAGTGTTTAATTGCGAGTGAGCCGGTTAAACCTGCGATAGCACCTATCAAAGAATAAGAAAATATTCGCCCTACGTTATAGCTTAATATAAAGGGGGTTTTGTTTATTTGTTGCGGTAGTGCAGACGTAAGCATGGTGGTAATGCCTCCACACATCGCAATACAATGTCCACCACCTAATAAACCGATGACGAAGGCTGATAGAAAATCTAATTCCATACAAAGACAATATCTTTTACTGACAATCTTGGCAGGAGGTTAACATTATTCATCACAGGTAAAAAACAATTTATCACTTTTCAAAGGTTCCTAAAGAATGTTTAACGACATAAAATAAACAATCATTTTTGGCGATAAACTCGTTTGTTGTAGCTTTAAATATTCTCAAATGAGTTGCACAGACTAATTGATTGTCTCGTAAAGTGAAAAATTCGTCGATAACGTTTTCTTGATCTTCATTTAATAATTGTAAATTTTTTAACCCTTTTGAATCTAACCAACCTAGCATTTGACCTTGATGAGCGCCACCATAATTAAATTGCTCAATATTATCTAATAACGTCACACCAGATTCACCTTCATAGTGATGGCTATAGGTTAGTTCTACATTGTTTTTTAACGTTAACCGTAAAGGTTTACAGATTATCTCAACGGATTTTTTTTGTGGGAAATTAACGTTAGGCGGACATTCAGCGATGTTTTGTATTCCTTCAAAAGCGACTTCATGCGCTTGTTCGTCATTACTGCCTCCACACTCAATTGTTATGGTTGGACAACTAAAAGCTTGTTCAGTTAATGCGCCTATTTGTAAGCCTGATAAAATTACCGCATCGCAAAAAAATGAAGTTAACGCGATTTCTTTCATTGATAATATCGGCGATACAGCAAATGCAGGACTTGAACCCGAACAGTTATGTAAGTCAACGACGAATTCAGGGGTTACTTCTCTAATGGCTTCTTCAATGAGTCGAGCTCGAGCATAGTAACCATCATTTCGTGAAATACCAAAACAGCGATTTAGATCATTTCCATGCGCTAAAAAACGATGACTTAGTAACGGGCTGGCATTCGCGGCCTCTACTGAACAAATAATAAACCTAATATTCGTTTGCGGTTTCGGTAATTCCCCTAAGGAAGTCAACCAACGGTGAATGGCAATTAATCCTGATGGTTCATTGCCATGCAATAAAGTGACAATAACACGACATTTATCAACATGTTTACCGGCTACATCAATCACGGTTGGTACATCTAATGATAATAAAAACTGTTTAAAGTCGGCTTTAAGCGTAATTGGGTCTGGGTTATTTAAATATTCAATGTCATAAAAATCTATATTCATATGTTTTTTATTATCACTAAGTAATATCATTAACGGATTGTTTTTATTGATTAAAAGTTAATATTGTAGTTATCAACGGACACTTTGACGTGTAAAAACAATTCATTATTATGTAGAAATAACAGGCACTATTTAAGTTTCTATCATCTGCTTTGTTAACGAGCAGATAGCATGTCATACTCAAAGGTAGAACTTGTTGATTAAGGTCAATAAATTTTTATTAAACCATTTTAGTAAAAGGATATTCATGCAAGAACTCGTCATTCAAGCGTTATCACAGATTGAACGATTTGTGATCGGTAAACCTGAACAAGTCAAATTAGCACTAGCCTGTTTACTAGCAAAAGGGCATTTATTGATTGAAGATTTACCCGGTATGGGAAAAACGACTTTAGCCCATGTATTAGCGTCTTCAGTAGGGTTAAATTATCAACGAGTTCAATTTACCAGCGATTTGTTGCCTGCTGATGTTATAGGCGTGTCAATTTTCGATACAGAAAAACATACGTTTACCTTGCACAAAGGGCCTATTTTTAACCAAGTCGTTTTAGCCGATGAAATCAATCGAGCCAGCCCTAAGACACAAAGTGCGTTATTAGAAGCGATGGAAGAAAATAGTGTTAGTCTTGATGGCTGCACGCATTCTTTACCCAGACCTTTTTTTGTCATTGCAACACAAAACCCATTATTTCATGCAGGAACTTATCCCTTGCCAGAATCTCAACTAGATCGTTTTATGATGAGAATTTCATTAGGCTTCCCAGATAAAAAGGCGGAACAACAAATATTAAAATCTGCCAATATTTCGTTAAATTATGAGGAAATACATTCGATTATTTCCCTAGAAAAATTACAAACAATACAAAAACAAATCAGTAATCTTTATGTTTCAGATCCGGTTATCGATTATGTTATTGCGTTATTTGAACATTCTCGCAGTGGCCAATTAGCCGTAAATCCGTTATCACCTAGAGCAGGCAAAGCGCTGATCGCTGCAGCGAAGGCTTGGGCATTTATTGATAATCGAGATCATGTCCTTCCTGACGATATTAAATCAGTGTTTAGTGCCGTCTGTGAACATAGAATGGTTGGGCGTCAAATGACCAGTCACGAATCATTCTCAACACAAATACTGAGTACAGTTGATAGCGCATCATTTTTCAGTGATTAAAACGTTTAACTCATCATGGATGCTCATAAGCTATGTTACGTAAGTTAAGTCGATTAATTGACCAATTTCTCACTAAAAAGTTTGATACTTGGTTGAATCAACGTATGCCAAGTCAGCCTAATCATAAGCTTGCACAAAGAAATATCTTTATTTTGCCTAGCCGATTTGGTCTTGCCTTCATCTTTTTTATCGTTTTGCTTTTTATTTTAGGAACCAATTATCAAAATAACCTCATCATCCTTTTGAGTTATTTATTTACGAGTTTATTTATCACAACCATGTTTTATAGTTTTTTTAATATGGCGGGTTTACAAGTGGACGGTAATGGTATTTATTTTGGGTTTGTTGATGAAGAAATTATCATTCCTATTAATATTTCAGCTCAGCAATATAAACAATCTTTTACTTTCTCCTTTTCAGAACAAAAACCTATCTCAGTGGCTTCAATCAAAGATAAAAAAACCGTAACCATCCCTGTAAAATATAAAACTCGAGGGGAAAAACACCTTGGTCGTTTAATTATTGTTAGTGAATATCCTTTAGGTCTATTCAAATGTTGGACAAAATTAAAGTTTGATATTAGCGTGATCTGCTTTCCCAAAGTGCTTGAGTGCCAATCCTATTCTAACAACCATGTCAGCGCTCCGCTTGAAGATAATTTAGCGGTTGAAAGTAGTGTATTAACAAAAGGTGACGACTTTTATGATTTAAAGCGTTATCAACGCGGGGAGCCTTTAAGTCAAGTTGCTTGGAAACAAGTGGCTAAAAGGAATATTTGGCATACCAAGCAACATAGTGATCCTCATAGTCATGCTTTGATTTTAGATTTTAATGACATGCCAAGTTCAACAGTAGAAAATAAACTCAGTAATCTGTGCTATTTAGTGCTTCAATATCATCAAAGTGGGGTTGAATTTGGTTTATCGTTACCCGGTCAAAGTCAAGAAGCATTTATTGAAGCGGGTAGTGGACAAGCGCATGTTAATCAATGTTTAAAAGCGCTGGCAATCTATCATGCTTAATATATTTTACGACTTTAAAATGGTAAATAGTATGTTTGATCAAAAGGATACTTAGCATGTTTTCTTTTCGAAGCAATAAAAAAGCTAAAGCTAGCAACCATGCTGAAATTACTTTATCTAATGCCCTGAAGTTGCAATTGATCTTTATTCAACTACTTAATTTATCGGCATTAATGACCGAGCTGGCTTTATGGTTTATTTCATTAAGTTTATTATGTTTGCTCTGGCAACTTGCTATATCTTTGCAATATATGGCAAAACCTGCAAATTGGGTAAAAATTTTAGTCTCAATTGTTGGCTGTCTTTTATTAGTTATCTCTGCTAAACATTTAGGGCTTTTATTAGGAATGGTCCATTTATTGTGTTTGGCTTATTTACTTAAACCATTTGAACTACGCTACCGAAAGGATTTTTATCAGCTCGTTGTCCAAGGCCTTTTTATACTAGCGACGGCGTTTATATTTACACAATCAATTTACTTTACCGTGGTGATATTTTGTTTACTAATATTAAACCTAGCATGGTTATTGAATTATTTTTCTAAAGATAATCATTTAACTACTCACATCAAGCAAACAGCAAAATTGTTATTGCAAAGTTTACCTCTTGCCATCGTATTATTTATATTTATGCCAAAGCTCTCTCCTTTATGGCATGTTCCGCTGGCCAATTCTGCCAAAACCGGCTTAAGTGACGAAGTCACCATAGGTGATATTTCTCGTTTAGCTTTATCAAATGAATTAGCATTTCGAGTAGAATTTACCGAGACCACGCCAAGTTATCGACAAATGTATTGGCGGGCCATTGTCTTAGATCAATTTGACGGTACGACGTGGCGAAGGAGTAAAAAAAGTAAACAAGATCTGATTGAACCTGAACAGTCGGTTCAAAATATCGATATAAGTACACCTCAATTATCCTATCAAGTGATAGCTGAGCCTAGTTTTCAACGTTGGTTGTATGCGTTAGATGTAGCAAAATTAGAAGACGTTAAACAGAACAAAGTCGTCTTCCAATTGAAAGATCGTACGATTTTAAGTCGGGAAAAAATTGCCCAGCCTTTATCATACTCAGTGACGAGTTTGATTGGTAATCCGCCAGCATTATTATCGACCAAAGAAATTCACAATAAATATTTAGCGATTAATCCAAATACGAATCCATTACTCGTTGAGTTTGGCAAGCAGCTTAAAAGTAAATACGCTGATAACAAACAGCTGATAGAACAGGTGTTAACGACATTTCGACAAGAAAATTATCGCTATACACTTAACCCGCCGATATTAACTAATAATAGTTTGGATGAGTTTTATTTCGATACAAAAGCAGGTTTTTGTGAACATTATGCCAGTAGTTTTACCTTTCTGATGCGAGCCGCCGGCATTCCATCAAGAATGGTATTGGGGTATTTAGGCGGCCAATATAATAGCCAAGGTAATTATTTTAGTGTTTTACAAAGGGATGCGCATGCGTGGAGTGAGGTTTGGTTAGAAAACGAAGGTTGGGTTAGGGTAGATCCTACGGCTTCGGTTGAGCCAAGTCGTGTAGAACAAGGGTTTTCACAGCAACTTCTTTTAGAAAAACAATCATTATCAAATAATTTTGACGTTTATAACTACTTTTCAGGTTTTTGGTTGAGTCAATTATTACTACAATTTGAAGCGCTTGATTACCTATGGACTAAACTGGTTATAAACTTTACGCAAGAAAAACAAAGTCAGTTGTTCACTAGTTGGTTTGGAGAAAATTTTGATCTTGCTACTGTCTTGGTTATATCAGCTACATTATTCATGGTTGCTATAACTTTTTGGCTCAGGCAGTGGTGGGGTAGAATCAACACACGGGCACCACGTTGGATTTACTATTATCAACAAATTCACAAAAAATTAACTCAAATTGGATTAAAGAAAGGTCATGAACAAATAGAAAATAACTTTGTTAAACAAATTGCTGATTTTGACGTTCATCTTGCAAAAGATTATCAACAACTTATGTCAAGCTTTCAGTCAATTGCATATCAAAGAAATTCTCCTGAGAAACAAGCAAGATTAATCACACAAATGAAAACACAATTTCAGCGATTCAATAAACGCATTCACTCATCCATGATTAAAAATAAAAAAAATAGTTAAAAGGTTAAACTCAATATTTTTAATAAATGGTGTTATTAATTATGTCCAAAATGTCATTGTAAATAGAAAACATCGACCATTGTGCTAAACAACCTGTTTCTACTTCAGATTTTAATTTTCAATCAATTTTATAGATTGAATTGTTGGTAATTTATTGTTTTTATAACAAATAAATATTAATAGGATATTCTTCTTTAAAATAAATACCTTATAAATAACCTCACTTACTTTTCACAAAACCATCACATTTGTGGTCTTGCTTAGATATCTGATCGCAGCTAGATTTATAGTTAATGGAATTAATGAAGGTTGAGTTTATGTTTTCTCATTCTGATAGTCGTTTACAATATGACATGGTGAAAATCGTCTCTGTTCTTTCTTATCTGACCGTCATCGGATGGTTAATCGCGTTATGTTTATATGGCGATCATAAATCCTCTTTTGCGCGTTTTCACCTTCGACAATCGCTTGGTTTAATTCTTACAGGCGCTATGTTGGCTTTTATCCCATTAATTGGTTGGTTGCTTTGTCTTGGTGTCATAATGGCCTGGTTTTTAGGTTTATTTCATGCGATTAACGGTCAGCGCAGGTATCTACCTATTGTGGGCAAGTTTTATCAAACTCATTTTGATTTTATTCAATAAATCCAACTACTTTCTTAACGACTACTGTTATTTGAAAGTTTGAGTTTAACGCCAATTCTACTAGTGATCTGTGCCTCAATATGATTAAATTCATTTAATACTTATTTGATAATTAGGTTGTCTGTTGATCTACCTTTATCCCGCCAATAAAATGGAAAATTTATTAGCGCTTGTTGAAAAAATTCAACAAATTTCTCCTTTACCTGTTTTCTCCAAAGAAGTCTTTATTGTCCAAAATGCGGGCATGCAACACTGGCTGAATATGTCTTTAGCTAATAAACGAGGGATCAGCTTTAATATTGATTACGCGTTACCAGCGCAATTCTTGTGGGGATTGGTGAGAGCCCTTGTCGATAAAGGCGATGGGGTTGAACAGTCACCATTTTCTCGAGAAGCTATGTCATGGCGTATCTATGTACTTTTAGGCGAAAATATTGTACTTGAAGATGAAGAATTTTCAGCCGTAACGGGTTATTGGTTAAAGCATGATCAAGCTTCGTCACATCATTTAAATAAAAATTTTACTAAGCAAGAAAATTTAAAGCGTTATCAATTAGCCTGTCAACTCGCCGATTTATTTGAGCAATACCTTGTGTTTCGACCTGATTGGATTGATGCTTGGCAAGCAGGTAAATTTTCTCAATCAGTTTTGGCCGAATTAAATGAATCTTGCTTTAAAGATAATTTTCACACATTAGAAAAATGGCAAGCTAAATTATGGCAATTTTTGGTCGCAGAGCAAGATTACAACCCACTTAACTTACTAGAAAAAGCTCAAGATAACTTAGCAAATCATGCTCATTTAATTCCAAAGCGTATTTGTTTATTTGGCATTAACGCCATGGCTCCTATGTGGTTATCTTTTATTAATGCTTTAAGCGATGTGACAGAGGTTCATTTTTTTCATTTGAATCCTTGTGTCGATTATTGGGGGGATATTTTAAGTGAAAAGCAAGCCATAAAAAATAGTGAGCGATGGACCGCTGACCATCAATTAAATAATGACTCAGTTGGTAATCCATTATTAGCGAACCTAGGTCAACAAGGCCGTGAATTTCTTGTGCTATTACAACAATATTCTACAGTAAATATTGATGCGTTTGAAAAAACAGCTCAACAACGAAATTCAACACCACCATCGGTACTTGCCCATATTCAAGACGATATTTTAACACTTTTTGATAGACGGTCATCTCCTACTCATTTACAAGATGATTCTATAGTCATCACCAGTGCCCATAGTGCCTTACGTGAAGTGCAAGGGTTACATGATTGGTTATTACATCAATTTAATGAGGACGATGAGTTAACCCCAAAAGACGTATTAGTTATGTGTCCGCAAGTAGAAACATACGCGCCATATGTCAATGCCGTGTTTGCTAGGGGATGGCAAGAATTAGACAATGATATTCCACCATTGCCATGTTCTATTTCAGATCGAACGGCAAAAGATTCTGAGCCACTGGTAGCTGCCTTTTCAGAGCTGTTAACGTTACCTGACAGTCGTTTTCAAGTAAGTCAAATACTTGCTTGGTTAAGACTACCGGCTATGCAAACTAAGTTTGGTATACAAGTTGAAGAAATTGAAAAATATAGTTTATGGATTGAACATGCTTGTATCCATTGGGGATTAAACGTTGCACATAAGCAGAGTATTTTAGGTGTTGAATCTATCGGGGAGCAATTTACTTGGCAATATGGTTTACGGCGTTTATTAACTGGTTTTGCTTTTTCAGATCAAGACACCATCTATGAAAATCAATTGGTTTTAGCAGACGTTGAAGGAAGTGATGCAATAGCATTGGGTAAATTAATGCTCATTATTGAACAATTACAATACTTTACACATACGTTAAATACTCCTAGAACCCCACAAGATTGGCATCAATTTTTACTCACTTTCATTGAACAGATTTTTGAAACCAACCAAGACGATAACTTTAATACTATTTTTTCCGCAATTGAATTATTTGTTGAATATTGTCAACACGCTAATTTTGATCAAAAAATTGAATTAACGATTTTACGAGAATTTTTAGATGCTCATTTTAGCCAACCAGAGCCAGGCCGACAGTTTATGGTTGGGCAGGTGACGTTCTGCTCAATGTTACCCATGAGAAGTATCCCTTTTAAAGTTGTAGCTATTTTAGGGCTAAATGATGGTGAATACCCTCGTCAAAGACCACCATTGGGCTTTGACCTTATGTCACTCTCTTCAAGCCGAGTTGGTGACCGTTCCCGACGGGGCGATGATCGTTATTTATTTCTTGAAGCTATTATATCGGCAAGACAAGCGTTATATCTTAGTTATCAAGGTCGTAGCATTAAAAATAACAACCCGAAACAACCTTCGCTCGTGCTAAAAGAATTAATGGATTATCTTGAACATGCTTTCGGCTGGTCATTATTAACCGATAATACAGACAATCTCCGTCAATTAGCCATGCAGCCTTATAGTGAAAAAAACTATCTCGGTAAATACGCAGGATTTGATGAAAAGTGGTTAACGTTATCACCCCTGCGACAGTTAAATAAGCAAGCGACATCAGATAGTTTGCTGATAAAAGATGTGTCTGATAAAGAAGACAGTTTGGCTGTTAATGGATTGAACCTAACGGTTAGCGTTCATGAGCTTACACGGTTTTTTATTCATCCTTCTCGATTTTTTGCTCAAAGTAAGTTATCGCTTTATCTCGATAACCAAACAGAAACACTGCAAGATACAGAGCCTTTTGATAGTGATCATTTATCCCGATACCTGTTTAAAGAGAAAATATTAAATGGTTTAATCAGTCCTACGACTGAAGATTCCCACTTACAAGACATAGCGTTAAGTGAAGATGGGCAAACTAGCATCAACTTTTTAGAAAATATTAAGCAGGAGGCGAGTTTATCGGGTAAGTTTCCACAATTACCACATCAAGATGTTCAGCTAGAAAAGTTAATTGGTGATAGCATTTATTTTGTTGATTATGTTAAAGCGCATTGTTTAGCTGATATCACCACAATGAATCTTACTTTGACTCTACCTATTCTTGTTAATAATGAACAGGGCACTCAAGAAAAGATTGTTGAGATTGAGACAAAAATACAGATATGTGACGATAAACTTGTGCAGTTTCGTAGTAGTTCACCAAAAATTAAAGACTTTTTAGGTTTATATTTTAATTTATTGATTGTTGAGGTGTGGCTGGAAAATAATGATATTGACCAAGCGCTTGATGAAGAAACACAGGTATTAAACCGTATACTCAGAAATATAAAATCTAGTCATGGTTTTTATTTTAAAAGCAACGATAAAAAAACTCTCCAATATTATTACCCGGTAATTGATAACCCTCGACAACAACTCAGTCAATTATTATTGATTTTTATTCAAGGTCAGTCACAAGCCCTGTTACTAAATAGTGATATAGCGCATATCTTTTATAAAACAAACGATTTTAACCAGCAACAATTTGAACAATTTTGGAATGACGATTACAACAAACAAGCATTTGGTCAAGACCCATATATTGAATTTTTCTGGCCCCAATGCCCAGATTTTTCTGAAATCCAAGCACAATTAATGATGGTATATGACGTAATAATAAATCAATTGCAGCAGGTGAAATAATGAGCACATTAACGAAAGTACCTGAGACAAAAAATCTCGTCGCCCATGAAATTCCTTTAACTGGCATCCACTTAATTGAAGCAAGTGCGGGTACTGGCAAAACTCATAATATCACGCGAATATATTTGCGATTGCTCCTTGAAAAAAAATTGACCGTCAAGCAAATTCTCGTTATGACTTTTTCAAAAGACGCAACTGAAGAGCTTCGTGGTCGTATTGACCAATTAATTCGTTCTACTTTACAACATTGGCAATCACTCTGTTTAAAAGAAGAGTTCTTTATAAACATTGCTGAAAAAGTTTCTTTTCAAGAAGCAACACACATATTAAAAGAAGCGTTATTGTTTTTAGATGAAGCATCAATTTTTACCATTCATGGATTTTGTAAACGGGTATTGACCGAGCATGCATTTGCGAGCCAAATTTCATTTAATGCCACCATGGAAGTGGAACAACAAACCGTTGTACTTCAAGCGGTACAAGACTGGTATCGTCAGTTAGGCAGTGAAGATGAAACAGCTTTTAATCAAGTCATTGCTTTTTGGCCCGTTCCAGAAAGTTTGGTTCGTCACTTTTCAAAAGCCATCAATAAAAACTGTGAACTTGAGCTAATTGATAGTGAATGGTTAATAGATGAATTTTCTTTAAAAGTTAAAGATGCTTTAACTGATTTGCAAACACACAAAGCATATCTTTTTCAATATCTTGTTGATGATAAAAAACCAGAAGTTCAAACTATACGTACTGATGAATATCACCAGTTAATCACCTGGTTAGAAAATGTGATAGCCGATCATCAAAACATTGAACAGGCCATGCCTGTGGCTTTCTTTGACGGTCGTCGATTTTCTCGTTCAAAAGTAAAAGCGCAACTTGTTGAAATATTTTCTCGCGTTAACCTTGTAAAGGAACAAAGTAAAACGCTGTTAGATGATATCGCTAGATTAAAAGCATTATCTATTGTACGAGAAGGTATTTATCGTATTAGGCAGTCGGTCAAAGAGCAGAAACAACATCTTAATGTGCTCAGTTTTGATGATTTGATCACTTCATTAGCACAAAGGTTGAAACAGAGTAGTCACATTAACAATGAACTCGCAGATACTTTACTAAAACAATATCCATTTGCCCTTGTCGATGAATTTCAAGATACCGATCCTGAACAATTGTCTATTTTAAAATCATTATATTATCACCGACAAACTGACAATTTGACCAGTGGATTAATGATGATCGGGGATCCAAAACAAGCAATTTATGGATTTAGAGGGGGCGATGTATTTGCTTATATGTCAGCACGACAAGATTGTGATTATCAATGGATTATGGATACCAATTGGCGATCAAGTTGTCAAATGATCACGGGTTACAATCGATTATTTTATGGCGATGAGTTATCGACTAAAGGTCAAGACGTTTTTGGTTTTAATATTCCTTATCATCCGGTAAAGCCTTCTCCTAGGGCTTTAAAACAAGCAAAAGCAAATGAAGCCAATTTCACTATCTCTGACTCTAATGCAAATGCAGCCTTGCAACTAGTACATTTTGAAAAGCCTGATCAAAAACGTCCAACAACACAGGTGTTTAGAGCTGAAATGGCAAAATGGTGCGCGAATGAAATTATTCATTTATTAACTGATGAAAAACAATCAGTTGTAGCAAAAGATATCGCCTTATTAGTGCGTGATGCAGCTGAAGCAAAAGATATTAAATTGGCATTATTTAATGCGGGTTTACCGTCAGTTTATTTAAGTAATCGGACTAATTTATTTCATAGCGTACAAACAAAACAGCTATTACAAATTTTAAAGGGGGTGTTATTTTTAGAGAATGAACGTTACTTTGCGGCGGCTTTGACTTGTCCATTATTACCCTTTAGCCCTTACGAATTTTATCAATTACAACAAGATGATCTTGCTTGGCAAGAGATGAAAGTGACTTTTAGTCAATTACGTGAAGAATGGCTCAAGAAGAGCTTTATCACTATGGCATTAAAAATGATGCACGATTTGATGGATTTTTCTGGTGAAGATAGTGAACGTAGCATAACGAATTTATTACATCTTTTTGAGATAATTCAAAGTGCCAGCCAACGGCATAAACAACCACAAGAATTACTGTATTGGTTTGAACAACAAAGTATTGCAGAATTTCCAGAAGGTGAGAGTGAATTACGATTAGAAAGTGAAGAGAACCTCATTCGTATCATGACTCAACATAGTTCTAAAGGGTTAGAATACCCTATAGTGTTTATTCCATTTGCAACTCGACACAACAACCCATTAACCTTTGGGAAACAAGCGGTACAATTGATTGAATCCCATGACGAAAATGGCAACTTATCTGTCAGTTTGTCTGGCTCTGCCCAAGCTAAAAAATCGATGGCAGATGAAGCTTATGCAGAAAGCATTCGTTTATTATACGTGGCGATCACTCGCGCAGAGAAACGTTGTTATGTATTGTCTACACCATTTGAAAATAGTCATCTTTCGCCATTAGGTTTATGTTGTAAATGGCAAAAAGAAACCAATATTCCACAAGCATTAAAAACATTATCACAAGAGCCTTCGCAAAGTATTGGTTTGACTTTGGTCGATACTGATATTGAAACTTTGGTTTATCAAGCAAAACAAAGTTCTGATACATTAGGTCAAGTCAGTCAGTTCAAAGGACGAATCGAACGAAATTGGTGGTTAAGTTCATTTACCGGGTTAAGTCGTAACATCCGAGATATAGGAGTTTCACTCCCCGACAGAGACAATGATGGTTTAACAACTGATCAGCCGTTAGAGAGCTCACCTTATCAAGATTTACTTAGATTTACTTTAGCTAAAGGCGCTCAAACGGGTAATTTATTGCATGATATCTTTGAACATTTATCTTTTTCACACCCTGATTGGTCTAAAAGTATCAAATGGCCAATGGTTAAATATGGCGATTTACCATCCGGTTTTTCCACAGACGATCTGACTTTTTGGTTACAACAAACCTTACATTCGCCGTTAAGTGAAAGTTTAACTTTATCTGATATTTCTAATGATCATTGTTTAAAAGAGGTTGAGTTTTATTTTCCATTAAAACAATCATCAACAAGACAATTAGCGCAAATTTTAAAGAATCATCGCCAAACTTCACCGTATGGTGTCTTAGAAAACACCTTGATAAATTTGCCAAACTTTACTCAGCTAAAAGGCATGATGCATGGTTTTATCGATTTGATTTTTGAGCACCAAGGCAAATATTATCTAGGTGATTACAAATCAAATTACTTAGGGGATAACTACCTAGATTATCAAAGTGAAGCTCTACAAAATGATATTGTCAAACATCATTATGATTTACAGTATTTAATCTATTCGCTCGCCTTACATCGTTATTTACGTGTCACCCTGACAGATTACCAGCCGAAACGTGATTTTGGTGGTGTTTATTATTTGTATTTACGAGGCATGACTAATGAAGAACAACATAAAAACTGCGGAGTTTATTACCGTCAAATCTCAGCGCAGGAATTAGAAAGTTTAGATAACTTATTTGCCGGCGTTCAATCAACGCATGAGCCATTAGTCAATAAACGTGATTTGTCTTTAGAAAAAAACGAGCAACTCCATGAAAATGAATAATCCTGAGACAACAGTGTACCTTCCTTATTGCCGCTTTATCGATTTACAAAAGCAAATTTATGATGTTGAAGCCATAGATTACTTTTTAGCCAAACAATTTACCGAACTCCTGATCAGCCGATTGGTTAAAACTCAGACTACTGTAGAGAATAAAACGGACAAGCAGTGTTGTGATGTGTTATTTCACTTATTGCTCGCTTTAAGTGTTAGCCTTAGACAAGGGCACAGTTGCTTGCCTATAAATAAAATAGCACAGCAACGTTTAGGTTATCATTGTGATAATACAGGTGTCGTGAGTCATCAAGGTTTCCAGTTTCCTGAGCTTGCTTACCTTAATGAACTCCTGGTAGGTTTAAACATAGGTGAACAACAAGAACAAGGTATAGTTTTTCATCATAACAACCTTTACTTACGCCGTTATTTTCTTTTTGAACAACAAATTATTGCCTTTTTAGCTCAGCATCAATCATTATCTGATCAAGAGCATTTACCACAATCAACCGATATAATCGCGTGTTTAGATTTACTTTTTCCGGATGAAAATAACGAGCCAGCCAATCAGATAGATTGGCAAAAAGTTGCCGTCGCGAATGCCTTAAATAAATCATTTTCAATCATTGCAGGTGGCCCTGGTACAGGTAAAACCTATACGGTAACAAAATTATTAGCGGCGATAATACTTTTAAAAACACCGCAATCGCTCAATATATCGCTGGTCGCGCCAACGGGAAAAGCGGCACAACGATTAAGTGAATCTATTAATCAAGCAAAAGCTGGCTTCAGCGCTTTATTACCCGAACATGTTTTAGCGAGTATTCCAACGGAAACAAAAACTATCCACCGTTTATTAGGTGTAATTCCCAACAGCCCAAATTTTAGACATCACCAAGACAATCTATTAAATATAGATGTGCTATTAATCGATGAAGTTTCTATGGTCGATTTGCCACTAATGGCGAGAATTTTTAGAGCACTGCCCAAACACTGTCAGGTTATTTTATTAGGTGATGCTCAACAGTTACCATCGGTTGCTGCTGGTAGCGTTTTATCCGATCTAACACCAAATAAACAGGCGCAATTTAGTGCAAGTAATCGCCAATACTTAGAAAAAGTTACCGGCATTGCAAATTTACCGGTAAGTAAAAGGTATCCAGCTGATCATTTAACCTATTTAACACATAGTCGACGTTTTGATGGTAAAGGTGGTATCGGCGTGTTAGCTCAATTAGTAATCTCTGGTGATAGTGAACAAAGTTGGCAATTGTTACAAGCAGCGAAAAAAGGCAGTCAATCTCAGCTTATGTTTGTTGATGAATGTAATTTTTCGACATTAAAAGATAACTGGTTTAATGACATGGTAGAGCAATACTACCGCCCCTTAAGCCAAGCCACATCAATTGAACAAGCATTTCATCTTTTATCAACATTTCGTTTTTTAGCCGCCACGCGTCAAGGTGATACGGGTGTTGAAACGATAAACTTGTTGATTGAGTCAACATTATTTCCGTCATTATTTTCATTTTCGTCTGTGAGTCGTAGCAATACGAGACATTACGTTAAACCCCAAAATACCCTTTATCATGCTAAACCCATTATGATCAATGAAAATGATTATAGCTTGGGTTTGTACAATGGCGATATTGGCATGATATGGAAAAACGAAAAAGGCCACTTGATGGCTTATTTTGAACAACAAAATGGCCAATATAAACAAATATTACCTAGTCGTTTACCTCAATTTGAGACGGTTTATGCCATGACAATTCACAAAACTCAAGGCAGCGAATTTGAACATGTTGCTTTATTATTACCCACTAATACAGATAATCAATTATTAACCCGCGAACTTTTATATACTGGCATTACACGAGCGAAAGCTAAAATCACCATACAGAGTAATAAAGCTGTTTGGTATCAAGGTGTTGAAAGTCAAGTTTCTCGTTATTCCGGTATTCAACTTCACGTAAATAATTAACGGTAAATTAGTATAAAAATGAAATTAGAATCGATAGATAAAAACACGTACAGACAACGACTTAATCGAATTATTATTGGCTTTATCGTTACCTTAACAATATTGTCCGTTGCTTATGGCGCTGCCTTAATAATAATTTTTACGGAAATCTTGTCACAACCTGAAATGAATGAAGGTATGACTAATGCTACCAGTAATTTTAAATACAATTTAGCCGGTGTTATTTTAGCCTTATTAAGTTGTGCGGCCTTGCTTAATTTTTTAAAAACCACCACATTTTTCAAAGAAATTTATTATGTGTGGCAATTAAAGCAAATCCACAACTTAATTTATCGTAAACTTAAAAAAATTAAAGCCGCGGCTTTTGACAAAAATGATGAAAAAGCTATGGTTATTTTATATTTCTATTACACCAGTTTACTTCAAGTGTATGTACTTGATGATAATACTCTGACACTATCATCAGTAAAACTTGAACAACAAAAATTAAATGAGTTACTGTTAGAAAAAGACAAATCAATAAATGTAGCGGAGTTTGATAAACAACTAATTGCTATGTTTTAACGCTAATGAACAATAAATAAACTGAGGGAACTATCATGATAGGTTACGTGACATTAGGTACAAATGACCTGAAAAGAGCTGTCGACTTTTATGATCAACTTTTTGCCACCATTGGTGCAGGACGTTTTATGGAAACCGATCAATTTGTTGCTTGGACCACGGCTCCCGATCAACCGGGAATTTCAGTAACTTTACCTTTTGATGGCCAACCTGCCACCGTTGGGAACGGTAATATGGTTGCTATTGCCATGGATTCACCTGAAAAAGTTGATGCTTTTTATAAAAAAGCAATTGAACTTGGTGCTACCTGTGAAGGTGAACCAGGACCAAGGGGGGAGATGACTGGCTTTTATGCGGGGTATTTTCGTGATTTAGATGGTAATAAACTTAACGCGTTCCATTTTGTTATGCCTAGTCAATGATCATCAAACGACATTAAAAAGCGTTAAAATATAAATATTATCAAGGAATTTTATGAAGAAATTGAAAAATGAAGCGGCCTTATTAAAAAAAGCCATTGAGATAGGCGAAAAGTATGCCATCAACCGTGGTTATAAAGGCTTCTCAGCGACAAATGCCGCTAAAGATAAAGTAGAAAGTCTATATCGTTTATTAGTCAATGATAAAATGGTTCATCCACTGCCCACTGACAATGAAGATCTGCAAAACATGAAGCATAAGCTTGCGATTTGGATCTCAAAACAATTACCTGAAGGTCATGAGTTACTTAAATAACTGTTGTTAAGTTTTCACATAAAACATGACTTAATGTTAAGGCATGTTTTAGCCGTGATCGCATATTTTCGTTGCGTTTAAGTTATAGTGTTACCACTTCATTCTTGCTTTAAAGGGTTTTTGCTTGGTTTTATCGTGTGTCTGGTTATAAGATTTTATTTTATAGTTTTTGCCAAAAAGTACTTTAATTTGATATAAGGTTTCCCGAGCAAGCGCCGATCTAGCAGAACCCCACCAACTCTTGTTATAGAGTTTTTTACAAGCTGACACGGAATCTGGTGAAAATTGAGAAATATCGTTAGCGAGTTTAGTCGCGGCTTGTAGCGGATCAGGAGACACTTTTGTTAATAATCCTAAATTTAATGCTTCTTCACCAGAAATAATTTTAGCCGTCATAGCTAATTCTTTGGCGATATCTAATCGTACTAACTCCCTTAATGCTAATGTGCCTCCCATATCAGGTATTAATCCCCATTTTGCTTCCATAATTGACATAGAAGCATCAGGGGTGGCAATGCGAAAATCACCACCAAAAGCAATTTGCATTCCTGCTCCCCAACATCGCCCATGTAAAGCAAAAATGACTGGTACGGCTAATTTACGCCAGCCGGTCGATACTTTCTGTGCGCTATTCGAACTTCCAGGTAACCACTTCAATAATAATCTTATCGCTTTCTGCGGTGATTTAAATAAAGATTTCACGTCAATGCCAGAACAAAAGTCTTCTCCTTTACCTGAAACAATTACGGCTCTGATACTTGTGTCTTTATCGATACGTTTAATGACATGATTTAATTCATTAAACGTCGTCATATCAATAGCGTTGTGTTTTTCAGGGCGCGATAAAGTAACAAAAGCAATGTTATTGTTAACTTGAAAATCAATATTTATATAATTCATTTTGACTCTTTAATTGTCGTTGCAATAATTCATAACTGGTTTGACCAGAGTGTTCACTGTATCAAATATTATTCAACAGTCTAGGTTTTAATCAACAAATGTTAAAAGAAGAAATAGAGTTACTCTTGCATTGCGTTGACATTTCTTGCACATTGTATTGATGCGAAATAATCCAGAATTAAAATTATGATAAAAACAAAAATCAACAAAATAGTACTAGTCAGTCTGTCTTTTATTTTCTCATCACAAGTTAGTTTATTACACGCTGAAGAAGCGCCTTTTGCTATCGCAATACACGGGGGAGCTGGGGCAATACAGCAAAGTAAAATGACCCCTTCGTTACGCAAAGCCTATGAATCTAAATTAAACGAAGCGGTTTCAGCAGGATACCAATTATTAGCCCAAGGAAAATCAAGCCAACAAGCTATCATCGCGGCCATTCAAATTATGGAAGCTTCACCTCTTTTTAACGCTGGAAAAGGAGCGGTCTATACGTTTGATGGCAAGCATGAGTTAGACGCCTCAATTATGAATGGTAAAACACTTAATGCTGGTGCCGTATCAGGGGTGACAACGGTTAAAAGTCCGATTGCGTTAGCGGAAAAAATCATGGAAGAATCTGTTCATGTCATGCTAAGTGGCGAAGGTGCAGAGCAGTTTGCAAAAAATAAAGGCTTACCGCTAGTGGATAATAGTTATTTTAATACTGAGCATCGTTATAAAGCGTTATTAAAAGCAAAGAAAAAATTAATCGAAAAAGAACAAGAGTTAAAAGACTTCCAAGCTGCACATCAATCATTACCTATACAATATAAGGTTGGCACTGTTGGTGCTGTGGCACTTGATAAAGCAGGGAACCTTACAGCAGGAACCTCAACAGGTGGTATGACGGCAAAACGATTTGGCAGAATTGGTGATGCTCCAATCATTGGCGCTGGAACTTATGCAAATAATGACAGTTGTGCTGTTTCTGCTACGGGTCATGGTGAATATTTTATTCGATATCATGTTGCGGCTGATATCTGCGCTCGTGTTCAGTACCAAAAGATCCCACTAGCTAAAGCGGCTGATATTGTCGTTAATCAAGTGTTAGTTGAAGCAGGTGGCTCAGGTGGGGTAATTGCTATCGACGCAAAAGGAAACATTACTATGCCGTTCAATAGTGAGGGTATGTACCGTGCGAGTATGTCTTCTATTGGCCCATCATTTGTTGGAATATTTCATCATGAATAAATTTTTAATCTCTTCAGTGCTATTGCTATTATCTGGCTGCTCAGACAATGTCGGCGATGTTAGTTTAGGTTGGTTTACTACAAAAGATGTAAAAATTGAAGCCGTTAAAGATCCTAAACTCAATGGCGTGACCTGTCATATCAGTCATATTGAAGGTAATTTAGATTTGGCTGACCCGTCTGATATGAGTATAGCTTGTCGGCAAACTGGAGCAATTACCGGTCAAGAAATTAGCTCAATCGATAAATCAAAAAATGGTGAGATCGTTTTTAAAGAGTCTAAAAGTATCCTTTTCAAAAGTTTAAAAATTAGGCGGATTTATGATGTTGAAAATCAAACGTTAATTTATTTATCGTATTCAACAAAAGAATCAAGCGGTAGTCACCACCATTCTTTATCTACGGTTCCGTTATATCAAACAGCCGCTTGGCAAGAACTACAGCTTGCCAATAAATCAACGCCGGTTAAAAATTAATATCGTCAATTACTTTTATGTTTAAACACTTATTTTCAGCTAAGCCAGTTATCGACGACAATTCACGCCTTTGGATTTTCGATACTTTTGAATGGGCGATTAAATATTTTAATCGCGAAGTTTTTCTCACAGAAACTGAATTAGTTTTACCGACGAATGCTTTTTATCCTGGACGCGTTGGCAGCGTTGAAGAAATGGCTCATCAGGTTTTTACTTATACGGTGCAATACGCAGGCATGCAAAATTGGCCATTAACGCTAGTAGCACCACAACACCTTCATTCAATTGATTTTCCCCGTTTAAACATTGAACACGGTTTACGTGGCAAGTTATCAGTAATTGAATTAGCTGAAAATTCAGATCAAACCATTAAATTTACTTTTAATCCAAGTCAAATCAATCAACCCCAAGATTTAATCGCTTCCTACGTTCAACAATTAGCGACCATATTAGTCATGCAGCAAAAAATTCTACCTCCGGGTGGCAAAGACTTTTTGCCTCAAGCGATTGATATATTATCTTGTGTGATGGGCTTTGGTGTTATTTTTACCAATACTGCCTATCAGTTCAAAGGTGGCTGTGGTTCTTGTTATAACCCTAGAGCAAACAGACAGGCGGCTTTATCTGAGCAAGACACTGTGTATGCGTTAGCACTTTTTTGTTTACTTAAATCGAAAAAAGCACATGAAGTTAAACCCCATTTAAAAAGCCATTTAAGAAAACCTTTTACTAAAGCTTATCAAGAAATTAGTTCATATCAGGTTAAAAATAATCATTCCTTATTCCTCGAAGTAAAACCCTAAAGTGATAAGAAAATTTACAGGCAGACTAATAAATATTAATAATGAAAAATTATTTTGATAGATACATGATTTATTTAATAAATGCGTCTAAAGTATTTATATAAACCTTTGAATAATTTTTACAAAAAAATAAGGAATACAGCGATGCTTACATCAGTCAACCTTCGCGATTACATGTTAACTAATCCCGCAAAAGTAAATGAAAATGTTCATTTATCCGAAGCGATGAAGTCCATCATTGATAATAAAGTATCAGGCTTATGTATTGTTGACGATGCCGGTAATTTTGTCGGCATTTTATCTGAAATGGATTGCTTAAATGCTATTTTAAATGCCACTTATAATAATATTGGCGTCGGCAAGGTGAGTGAATATATGATCAAAGACAATATCTTAACGGCCAGTCCCAATGACGATATAGTGGATATAGCACAAGACATGTTATTGAAAAAACATCGTCGTCGTCCGGTTATTGAAGAAGGGAAATTAGTTGGTCAGGTAACTTGTCGTCAATTACTCGCCGCCGTTAATAAATTTATTTCCTAAGATAATCAGTCATCCTTTATTAAGGCAATGTCATCATTTAATTATTGGTATTAAACACCAGAATTGATAAAATACGCTTTTATATGTTTTTCTTGAGTTTATTTTGTCTTCTGAAGTTTCCCCTGATACTTGCCTTACACTTGATGCACTTTTTGCATTATTAAATAAAACGCGACTTGCCGATAAGTCGCGTTTTAAAAAGCGTCTTCATCAATTAAAAAAATTTAAAACGTCTAATCCTAAACAGCAAGACAATAAACAACGTCAAATTCACCAGCTTGCTGAGCAAATTAATCAATCAATCTTACATAAAGAAAAGAAACTTCAGCAAACCCTACATATACATTACCCCGAGACATTACCTGTCTCTCAAAATGTCGAAAAAATATCGCAATTAATTCAAGACAACCAAGTTGTTATTATTGCAGGGGAAACTGGCTCAGGAAAAACGACACAAATACCTAAAATATGTTTGGCATTAGGCAGAGGGGTAGATGGCTTAATAGGTCATACACAACCCCGACGAATAGCTGCGCGTACTGTCGCGACGAGGTTGGCTGAAGAACTCAATAGCACAGTAGGGGATATAGTCGGTTATAAAGTTCGTTTTACCGATCAAGTCAGTGATAAGAGTTATATCAAATTGATGACCGACGGTATATTGCTTGCAGAGATGCAAAATGACCGTTTATTAAGGCAATACGATACTTTAATTATTGATGAAGCACATGAACGCAGTTTAAACATCGATTTTATTTTAGGGTATTTAAAACAAATACTGCCGAAACGTCCTGATCTTAAAGTTATTATCACGTCAGCGACTATAGATCCTGAACGTTTTGCTAAACACTTTGCCATGAATGAGCAAAAACAAGCACCAATTATCGAAGTGTCTGGCAGAACCTTTCCGGTTGAAATGTTATATCGACCACTAAATGAAATGACAGAAAATGACCAAAGCGAGCACGATGAAGGTGTCGATGTCATTACCGGTATCTTACATGCTGTTGAAGAACTTTCTACTTATGGACAAGGTGACATATTAGTTTTTTTAAATGGTGAACGAGAGATCCGTGATACGGCTTTTGCACTTGAAAAAGCCAATTTACGTCATACACACATTTTACCGCTATTTTCTCGTTTAACCGTTCAAGAACAAAACCGTATTTTTCAACCTCATTCCGGTCGAAATATCGTGTTAGCCACCAATGTTGCCGAAACTAGTTTAACGGTACCAGGGATAAAGTATGTAATTGATCCTGGAACGGCTCGAATTTCCCGTTATAGTTATCGAACTAAAGTACAACGGCTTCCCATTGAAGCGATATCACAAGCGAGCGCAAATCAACGTGCAGGGCGATGTGGTCGAGTTTCAGAAGGGGTTTGTATACGTTTATATTCACAAGATGATTATTTAAGCAGACCTGAATTTACCGATCCTGAAATTTTACGCACAAATTTAGCCACCGTCATTTTACAAATGTTAGCGCTAGATTTAGGTGACATTACTAACTTTCCTTTTGTTCAGCCACCAGATAGTCGCAATATAAACGATGGTGTTCGATTACTCGAAGAACTCAATGCGGTAGATAAATTACCATCACATCAAAACAATAGACTTACAAAAAGCGGACGATTATTAGCCAAATTTCCCGTAGATCCGCGTTTAGCGAAAATGATTTTAACCGCGATAGAATTGGGCTGTATCGAACAAATTTTTATCATTGTCGCGGCGTTAAGCATTCAAGACCCACGAGAGCGTCCATTTGAAAAACAGCAAGCATCTGATGAAAAACACAGCCGTTTTAAAGACAAACAGTCTGATTTTATAAGTTTCTTAAATCTATGGAGCTATGTTACCGAAAACCAAAAAGCATTAACAAATAACCAATTTAGAAAATTATGCCAAAAAGAATATCTTTCTTATGTTCGTATACGCGAATGGCAAGATATCTATAGTCAATTAAAGCTCGCGCTTAAAGATATTAATATGACTATGTCATCAGTGACGTTAGAGGAAGACAATAGCCAAGGGCAAGATATTATTCATCAAGCGATTTTAAGTGGTCTATTAAGTCATATTGGTCAACAAGATGAAAATAGAGAATTTAAAGGTGCAAGAGGTTCAAAGTTTTTTATCTTCCCTGGATCTGCCGTTGCTAAAAAGCCCCCTAAATGGTTGATGGCAGCTGAGCTGGTTGAAACAAGTCGATTATTTGGCCGCATGGTAGCCAAGATAGATCCATTATGGATCGAGCCAATGGCAAGCCATTTATTAAAACGAAATTATAGCGAACCTCATTGGGAGAAAAAGCAAGGCTCCGTCATGGGTTTTGAACAAGTTTCTTTGTATGGCATGGTTATTGTCTCGAAAAGAAAAGTACAATTTAATACCGTTGAACCAGAAACTTGCCGTGATATTTTCATCCGTGAAGCACTTGTTAATGGTGATGCAAATATTAGGGAATCATTTTACCAACGCAACCTGGATCTAGTAAAAGAAGTTGAAAAGTTAGAACAAAAAGCGCGCCGTAAAGATTTTCTGATCGATGAAGAACAACTTTATCGTTTTTATAGCGATAAATTACCCGAAGATATTATTTGCCAGCGAAGCTTTTTAGCTTGGTGGAAAAAAACGAAACTCACGCAACCTAAGCTCCTTAATTTCACCCGTGAGTTTTTATTAAACGAAGAAAGTGAAAAAATTACCAAAGCTGAATATCCTGATGTATGGCAACAAGGAAACTTAACCTTTGCCCTTAGTTATCACTTTACTCCCGGAGACATCGACGATGGTGTGAGTGTTAATATCCCTTTAGGTATTTTGAATCAAGTACAAGATCAAGGGTTTGATTGGCAAATTCCTGCCTTACGCTATGAATTAATTATTGCTTTGATCAAAGGGTTGCCAAAAGCCTTAAGACGTAATTTTGTCCCTGCACCAAACTATGCTGAGGCTTGTCTTGCCGCCATAGTGCCAGATAATAGTACATTACAACAAGCGGTTGCTAAACAATTACTTAGAATGACAGGTGTTCGGTTAGATGATGAAAGTTGGCAAGGTTTAACTCTGCCGCTTCATTTACAAATGAACTTTAAGATCCTTAATGAAAAAGGAAAGGTTGTTGAACAAGGCCGCAATTTAACTGAGTTACAGGAAAAATTACAAGGCAAGGTTAAAGCATCGATAAAAAAAGTAGCAGATAAAGGCATTGAACGTTCTGATATAAAACATTGGGACTTTGAAAACTTACCCAATCATTATCAAAAGAAAGTCAGTAATTTAACCATTAAAGCTTACCCTGCATTGGTAGATCATAAACAAACTGTTGCGATAGAATTATTTGAACATGAATTATTAGCCGAACAAGCGATGCTGTCGGGGGTAGCTCGACTAATTCTGTTAAATATACCTTCACCAATAAAATATTTACAACAGAAACTCCCTAATAAAGCAAAATTGGGGCTGTATTTTAATCCCTTTGGCTCTATTCACGATTTGTTAAATGATTGTATTTTAGCGTCATGCCAATTCTTGGTCGGACAAGAAAAAACGCCGCCTAGGGATGAACGACATTTCAAAGCTTGCTTAGATCATGTCAGGGCTGAAATTGCTGATACCGTCTTAAGTTTAGCGATAAAAGTAGAAAACGTTTTACAGTTGTCACATGGGATCAATAAAAAGTTAAAAGGTAATGTCCCTTTAAACGTTATTCAATCACACGGCGATGTGAAACAACATTTAACCAAACTTGTATATAAAGGATTTATCACTGAATCTGGTTATCAACGAATGGAAGATATTGAGCGCTATTTAAAAGCTATACAACGTCGCTTAGAAAAACTACCGATTGATCCCAACCAAGATCGTTTAAAAATGCTAGAAGTACAAAAAATAGAAAGCGAATATCAACAAACCAAAGCAAAAGTAAAACATGATCTCGTGATGCTGGCTGAAGTTGAACAAGTTTATTGGATGATTGAAGAGTTAAAAGTGTCTTTATTTGCTCAAAATTTAAAAACCCCTTATCCAATTTCAGTTAAACGGATTAAAAATCATTTAAAAAATTATAGTTAAATTAATGTAAGCATCACCATATTTTTAACGAGCTGATATTTGACATGCTTAAACGCAATGCGTATAAAAGAGGCAAGTTAACGATAAGCCAATGGAGTAGTTATGGTCAATTATGATGATAAACGTGATTTTTATCGTATGATGTTAAACAGCGATGTATCAGTAACTATTATCGATGATGAAGCAAATAGTACTATATTTGCCACATGTCGAGATTTAAGTGCAACGGGCATGGCGATTGAAATGTCTCACCCGTTAGAATTAAATACAAATGTTCGAGTGAATATTGAATCTTCAAGTGCCACAGTGCAACCATTAGATGTACAAGGTAAAGTAGTTAGGGTTACGGAAGAAAGTACAGATACTTACCTTATTGGTATAAATATCGCAGAAATTGATTAAAGCACTCAATTAACTTTTGAAATGTTCATCCATTTTCTTCCATAACACCTTGCGTTTTAGCGATGCTATTCAACTTGGCAAACTAAGCCTTTTAAATAATATCCTTCAGGGTAATTTGAAGAAACAGGATGATCTCCCGCTTGGTGTAACCTTTCAACAATATAAGCATTACGTTTCGCATCTAATGCAGCATCTGCCACAATTTTTTGAAATAAGTTACTTTCCATCAAGCCTGAGCATGAAAAAGTTAATAATATCCCATTAGGCTTTAACAGCTGCATTGCCAACATATTAATATCTTTGTAACCACGACATGCCCCGGTTAACTGCGCTTTCGACTCAACGAATTTTGGCGGGTCTAAAATTATCATATCGAAAGTTCGTTTTTCTGTTCGAAAACGTCTAAGTAATTTAAAGACATCTTCTTTAATGAACGAAACATTCCTATCGGTTAAATTATTTAATTGAAGGTTATGCTCTGCAGTATCTAATGCTGGCTGGGAAACATCTACATTGATCACTTCTTTAGCACCATTTGCTGCACAATGCAGTGAAAAAGTACCTGTATAAGAAAAACAATTTAATACGCTTTTATCTTTGGCATATCGGCCCGCTGCAACTCGTGAATCCCTTTGATCTAAATAAAATCCGGTTTTGTGGCCAGTCGCAATATCAACATGAATATTAATGCCATGCTCTTGAATCACTGTCGTGGTAGTATCTTGAGGCTCAGTTAACCAACCAGTAACAGGTTCTAAACCTTCTTTTTTACGAACATCTACATCAGATCGTTCATAAATATGGCAAGACGGGTAGAGTTCTTTTAGACAATCAACAAGTGTATAACGATGAAAGTCAGCACCAGCGCTGAGTAATTGACAAACAATAAATTCATTGTATTTATCTATCGTGATCCCAGGTAAACCATCTGATTCACCCGCAATAAGGCGATAACCGGTTAATTGTCCTTGGTTGATGAACCATTCGCGTCGTTGTTGAGCATTTAATATTTTCTTACGAAAAAATTCACGATCAATTTCCTCATTTTCATCAAAACTCCAAACACGTATTCTTATTTGTGATTCTGGAGAGTAGGCCCCTTTAGCTAACCAGTTTCCCTTGTTATCTAGTATGTCTACGCTATCACCAAGCATAGGATTACCTTTAATTTTATTGACAGCTTTAGAGAAAACCCATGGATGTTTTCTTAATAAAGATTTCTCTCGTGAAACTTTTAAATAAATTCTTGCTGACATTTGCCTATACTTAATATTACAAGGTTAATTTGCGCCGAGTTTAGTCAATGCTTTGCGCAGACGCAATCATCTAATGGATTTATTTATCATAAAAATAAGAGAGAAGAAGTGATGAATGTAAGTTATTTAGCTCATATCAGTGGGAAAGTGCAGGGTGTTTATTTTAGAGCATCCAGTCAACAAATGGCGATAGAATGCAATATCAGTGGGTATGCACGTAATTTAGCTGATGGGGACGTTGAAGTATTACTATGTGGTGAAGAGAAAAATGTCGATAAAATGCTGCAATGGTTAAACCATGGGCCAAAGTCTGCAAAAGTATCTCAGGTTAAAAGTAAACAAGTTCCATGGCAGGACCATAATCATTTTTCTATTGGCTAAATAGTAAAGAGTTAATCTTCAACAAAGGTAAAACGTTTGAACGTTTTACCTTCTCTTTCAATGATTTCATCAAACATTGAAAGTGGTCTGATCCAAATTTCTCTGTCACCATATTCAGGTTGATAAACAACGTGTTCTTCTTCGGTTTCACTGTGTTTAGCTACGTGCAGAACTTGATAAAAGTTACCTTTAAAATGTTGATATCTACCTAATTTTAACATCTGTTCTCTCAAATATAATTATGAAAATAGTTTATAAAAGGTTGGTTAGGGCTATCCCTAAACCAAATCGTTGTTGACTATGATTATAATCAATTAAACTTTCACCATATCCTGCTGTATATTGGGCATAGCCTCTTAACTTACCCCATAATGGAAAGGTAAAACTTAACTCCATGCCACCTTTATGGTGAGCAAAATTATGGCGTCCTTCAAACGATAAAACATACTTTGACCACTTATGGGCAATCCCTAATTCAAAGTGCCCCATATATTCACTGATATCGGGGTTATCATCACCGTCTGAAGCTAACACAGTTTCTTTTTCTTTTTCTTTTAGCCTGATCCAAGGTTTAAAAGATAGGGCGAAATTGTCTTTCTCTAATAAAAAATTTACATACACACGATTCCAACTTCGTGATAATGGTTGAGAGCGGCCATTAGATTGATGCTCAGCGCCGATTGAAAAACCTGTATTACTGCCTAAAGGATGCCAATTTAACGGTGCAACATAGAACATTTCAGGTTGATAATTGGTTTCTCTAAAAGGTTTAGAGATATTGTTTGAGTATAATTGCCACCACGATTGTAGGGTGAAACCAAAGTGCAAACTATCACCTTCAATAAAAATATCATTTTTATTGAGTGGCACTTTAATACTGAGTTGAAATTTTGCCTCAAAATCTTCTAGATTATCTTCCCAATTATCAAAATTATCGTAAGCATACGCTTTTTTATTGATCTTATTCGACATAGAAAACGGCAATATATAGTTCATTTTATGTGGTGTGATCACATAGGGGTCGAACGCAGCGATCCTTTCTGAAATCAATCGATTAGAAATAGCGCCTGGTTTAATTTTTCTTTCTTTTAACCGATCACATTTTTCTTTTATTTGTGTCGTTGTTAGTTCTTCTTCTGCATTTTTTATTGCCTCTAATAAACAGGCATCTCGTAAGTTTTGAGCGTACACATCATTGTTTATTACAAAAAAGAAACAAACAGATATCAATAAAGTCATTGATATATCTATTTTTAAAGGATTCATTTAAATAAAGTTAATTAGCAGAGAATTAATAAGGCAAGGATATAACTTGCTGGAGTGGCGATCAATGTTTACTTAGTAAAGCGACTATTTTTACGGGTTATTACTATTAAAAATTTAACGCTTAAAAAAGTGTTGGTTTTGGCAGCCACTTTCTATGAAGAGAGTGAACTGACGACGTTATGTCATAAATTAATAATGAATATTTAAATGAATTTAAACATTGGTAAGAATTGGTTTCGGGAGCCACTTTCTATGAAGAGAGCGAACTGACGACCTAAGGTCGTAAATTAAAAATGAATATTTGAATGAATTTTTAACATTAGTAA
>NZ_BAABWW010000012.1:0-128440 GCF_040362795.1 Thalassotalea sp. SU-HH00458 | reverse complement strand
ATCGTCCACCACTCATTTCTATACCTGATTTATATCACTGATATATGGACGATTAGCTCAGTTGGGAGAGCACCTTCTACTCTTTACCACCCGCGCCGAATCACTGGTTCAAGCCCAGTATCGTCCACCACTCATTTCTATACCTGATTTATATTACTGATATATGACAATTAGCTCAGTTATGAGAGCACCTTCTACTTTTTACCACCCGCGCCGAATCACTGGTTCAAGCCCAGTATCGTCCACCACTCATTTTATGCCCTGAATTCATATCATATCAGATATATATGGACGATTAGCTCAGTTGGGAGAGCACCTTCTACTTATTACCACCCGCGCCGAATCACTGGTTCAAGCCCAGTATCGTCCACCACTAATTTTATGCCCGAAATTCATATCACTGATATATGACAATTAGCTCAGTTAGGAGAGCACCTTCTACTTTTTACCACCCGCGCCAAATCACTAGTTCAAGCCCAGTATCGTCCACCACTCATTTCTATACCCGAAATTCATATCACTATTTGATAGTTATGGACGATTAGCTCAGTTATGAGAGCACCTTCTACTTTTTACCACCCGCGCCAAATCACTAGTTCAAGCCCAGTATCGACTAACTATCTAATTTAGTTGAGTTGTTTGAAAACTCGGCCTTAGAGTATATACCTTGATATTTGCTTAACTAATGATGCCGTCCTGATAAAGTTGGTTAATTTGCGCTTTGGTATAATTTAACTTATTCGATAAAACAACAAAGGTATGCTGTCCTAAATCAGGAGAAGCGCTATGATATTGTAATGGCGTTTGGGAAAGGTTAATCGGTGAAGCAATCGTATCGACTTCTTCCCCATGTTGATTTGTGACTTTTCTGATCATTTCTCTATGTTTAATTTGTGGATGTTCAAATACATCTTGCAAGGTATTTACAGGTCCACAAGGTACGGCAATACTCTCAAGTTGATTAAGCCACCATTGACTTTTATGAGAGGCAAGTATATTCGCTAAAATAGGGATTAAGCTTTCACGATTGTTTACTCGTTGCTCATTAGTAGCAAATCTAGGGTCCTGTGCCAAAGTAGCACATTGAGCTAGCTGGCAAAATTTCACAAATTGTTCATCATTACCTACCGCTAAAATAATACTTCCATCAAGGGTAGTAAAAGTTTGATAAGGCACAATATTAGGATGCTCATTGCCATATCTTGGTGGATTAGTCCCGGTAGCTAGATAGTTCATTCCTTGATTCGCTAAAGTGGCAACTTGTACATCAAGTAAAGCAATATCAATGTGCTGACCTTCATTCGATTGATGTCGCGCCATTAATGCAGCTAAAATGGCATTACTACAGTATAATCCCGTCATAATATCAACCAATGCAACACCAACCTTCATCGGCATGCCATCAGGCTCCCCCGTTAAACTCATCAAGCCACCTTCTCCTTGGATCATGCCATCATAACCGGCTTTCTCTGCACTGGGACCGTTTTGACCAAACCCTGTAATAGAGCAATACACTAATCGGGGATTAATTGCTTTAACACTTTGATAATCAAGTCCATATTTTGCGAGGCCACCCACTTTATAGTTTTCAATCAGTACATCCGCCTGAGCGATTAACGCTTTAATAATTTTTTGACCTTCTTCGTTTGTGATATCAATGGCAATGGATTGTTTATTTCGATTTGCACAATGAAAATACGCCGCTTGTGGAGGTTGTTCTTGAGTTGCAGGTTTAATAAATGGGGGGCCCCAATAACGGGTATCATCACCTTTTTCAGGTCGCTCTATTTTTATCACTTCAGCTCCCATATCAGCCAACATTTGTGAAGCCCATGGCCCCGCCAATATACGACTTAAATCAACCACTGTAATATTTTCTAATGCACTACTCATAAAAAGATCCTAGATAGACAAGATAAGCTGAGCTTATAGCCTGCCCAATAAAACATATTTTGAGTAAATTGTCGTGGTTTAAAAGTGTTATCCCATTGTAAATGCGTTATTATTTTTGATTGGTTTCAGTCTTGGTTAGTTCAACGCTTTCTCATTTATGGCTGCTTATACAAGCAAAAAACACATAATAAATAACCTACTTATGGATCCATATTTTAAAAATAACTGGCACCAACCTTTAAACTTTTAAAAATAAGAAATTAACCACCTGATAGATTGGTAAAGTAAATGAATCTGGTACCATTCACTCTTGTTAACTGGCACTGTTAATTATTGTTCGACAAGGCTATCTTCATCTATTAAGTTAAAGATAAGTAGCCCTAATCATAGTAATGAACCGACAACATACTTTTTTATAAAAACCGAATAACAATTTCCAGCTGTCAATTTAGAGATCTAAACCATGAAACCCCTTCATTACTTGCTATTTATCTTAATAATTTGTATTGCTTACTCTTTAGACGCATCGCCTGTTTCACAACACAATCTTTGTCTTAATAATAACCAATCAAACAACGAAAATTGCATAGATTACCTTTCACAATCAAGTTCTGATAAATCGAAAATGAACTGTCTTTATGATTGTTTATCGGGTAATGGTGAAGTTGTGCGAGAAGGGTTAACCTTTGCTTATGCTATGGGAAAAACTCCAATATCGTTAATGAATTATCAACATTATCAACTTCCCAAAAATGCTGCAAACCCGATGAATCAATTTCAGGGAATACTGACCTTACAAGATGACACTAACCAAGGAAAAATTATCGAGGTTGGAGGCAATAATAACTTATCAAACTATAAGCAGGCTAAGCATTTACCCAAATTTTCCTTTGAATTTGTACAACACGGAAGTCATATCATTCCGGTAACTCGCGGCTTAATTACTACCAACCATGCTCATTGGGAATATATTTTAGCACCGGGTAGAGTATGGCAAGAAAAATCGGATAATGGATACAGCCGCGTTTCTTTACCTTTTGCCTTACAAGAAAAAAATGCCAATTGTACGTGGAACGGTGTTTTGTCATTTTTATTTAAAGATCATGACGAAGTGTCTGAAGTGTCATATCAAGTTGCCGCTGACACTTGTTTGTATTTAAAATTTAATATGTGGGGGCGATTAAAAGCGAATTACACACCAAAAACCATTGCAAATTCTGCTGGTATTCAACGTAATTACGAAGCTGAAGTAGCGCGAAGAATGCCAACTAGACCAATTAGCCAACTCGCCGAAGACTACCCATCTGCTGGCGTGAATATTGCCAATATCGGCAGCAATCAGGTAAAACAGCACATGACTCTTTATGGTGTAGCCTATAATGGTATTCATTATGTTGGTGGTTGTGATACACGTTATGGCGTTTACCCTTATTGCGACGTAATGGCGGTTCCCTCATATTCAACCTCGAAAACTACGTTTGGCGCGTATGGCTTAATGCGCATTGAACAACTATATAAAGGCAAGCAAAGCAAAATGTTTGTCAATCAATGGCTAACAGATTGTAAGTCGTCTAATTGGAAAGATGTAACTGTTGAACATTTATTGGATATGAGTACGGGGAATTTTAACTCACCTAATAGTCATGTTGATGAATCATCCGAGAAAAAATTAAAAGAGTTTTTTGAAGTGAACTCGCACCACGCTTTTGTTAATTTTGCCTGTAACTACCCACGAAAAGCAACGCCAGGTTCGACATTTGTTTATCACACATCAGACACTTATCTTTTAGGTTATGTCCTGAATGCCTTTTATCAAGACAAAACCTCAATGAGTAAAGATTTTTGGCGAGATGAAATGGTAGAAAAAATATGGAAGCCTTTGGGTCTAAGCCCGACGATGTACACGACAAAACGAAGTTATGATACGGTTCAACAACCCTTTACGGGATATGGACTCACTTACCATAGGGATGATGTAATAAAACTGGCCGAGTTTTTAAATAACGATTTAGGGCAAATCAATGATGAACAAATGCTTGACCGTAAAATGGTTAATGAATCTCTCAATTTAGAAAATGGTGGTTTAATCGCCGGCCGTCAGATAGACAAATACAACAATGGTCTTTGGTATTATGATATTAATGGCGATAAATCTCATGATTTTGGTTGTTCGTCATCAACTTGGATCCCCTACATGTCAGGCTACGGTGGAATTTCTATAGTGCTTTTACCGAATAATATAACCTATTACCACTTTAGCGATAATAATTCTTATAAATGGAGCAACAGTGCCTTTGAGCTTCATAAAATAAGCCCTCTTTGTCATTAATACCGAATAAAAATTTATATTGGAGAATAAAAACTAAAGGATGAAATCGCGAATTATCCATTTTAGGTAAACGAACTCACAAATTTTCAATCAGCAGTATTGCCGCACGATATATTTGTGCTTGTCCACCCGTGTCATTTTATTCTTTAATCGCGCAAATCTGTTCTTCAAAAAACAAGCTTATGCAAACTTGTTCGCTATTTTTGAGTTAGAAATCCTTGGTTTTCTTTCACGCTTTATCAGTGATTCAACGGTCAAAAAACGTGTTATTTTTTAACCAAAAGCATGGCATGAACAAGCAAAAAAAACAAAGTAACAACTTGTGCACTCCCTAGGAATTCGCTGATTACTCAGAAATAAACACACGGAGTGTTTTATCTATTATTGGGTTAAGAAGACATGAGTCACTAAATTGATTACAAGATATTGTGATCTGAGCGGAGTAAAAAAAAGCTGAGTGATATTCACTCAGCTTATTTGCCATCAAGCGACTAGCTTTTAAACGACTCTGTTAAGTGCTTAAAGCTTTTAACAAATGTTCGTTATACAAATGACATTTAATTACACATAGCGCGAACTTTATGCAACTCTTTTGCGGTGTTAATTTGACCATAGTCTTCACTATCACTAAACGCATAGTAAATAGTATCGTTTGGCAATAAACTTACCACAATTCCGCCATACCCTGACATATAAGGTATCGCTAATGAATTGCTACAACTGAATGCTTCTTGTGCGTTCCAAATCCAAAAACCATTATCATAACTGTCATATTGACTACCGGCATTTAAACCATGAGGAGTTGTTTGTAACACTTCATTTAACATCGTTTGATCAAGCACTTGCGTGCCATTAATCACACCATTATCTTGATGTAAAAATTCGGCTATTTTAACAATGTCGTCATGATGATAAGTCAAACCATAACCAGTGAAAGGTTGTCCAGACCAAGGTTGAACAACTGAATCATTCGTTCTTGAAGTGGTGCTGATTGCAGGGCTTAAACCTAATGGCGTCCATAAGTCATTATTTAACATATCCCACAAATCAGTACTTTCCATATCGTTCATTTCAGCACCTAATAAATAGGTATCTGAAGTATGATAAACCCACGTAGTACCAGCCGAGACTTTTTGAGTATAACTACACGAATGATTTAATTTTTCAGTATGACTATATTTAAGGAAGAAATTATTAGCGGTAGTACTATCACCTTCATCAACTTCAAATCCTGAAGAGGTATATCGTCCTGTCGACATATCTAATAAATTTTCAAATGAAACTTGGCTCCAAGTGCTGTTCGAACACAAAGAAACATTCGTATTTTTCGTACCAGGATATTTTTGCTCTAACCTCATTAAACCAACGGCACCGACAACCGATTTAGCGGTTGAATAAGAAGGTAATGACATGACTTCACAATAAGGATAATCCCCTCTTCTGGTTTTACAACTACTGACATAGTTGATCCCATCAATCACGACCCCATAGACCGTTTGATCTGCAGAAGCCTGATCCGAACCAATTTTACTTGTATCAATTGATGCAGTTGGAAAATCAACCGTCAAGTCTGCAATTGTTTTTGTTGGCATACGACGAGCAACTTCGGCTTGGTAGTTATTTGCTATAACGCCAGCATTGACAACACTGCTTGGGGTATAGCTTGCATCAAGAATCCCCCAGCTATCATATTTAAAATAAGCACATGTTTCTGTCGCTATTTGATAGGCCACATTAGAAATAGACCCATCGGTTTTAAAAAGAAAGCTTAAGACACCGTTATGTGTACAGTTAGCGCCAGCTTCTTGTAAAGCAAAAGGAATTGACGCACGACTAAAACCATTATCATTATTTTCATTCCATACTCTGCCCGGCTCTAAAATGTAATGCCATGAAGGGTGTTCCGTTGGAATTAATCCTCGTTGAACAGGTATAATATGAGTACCTTCTTGCACGAATTCAAAATCAAACTCAGGTAGGTGCTCTGAATCCGTATAACTCCCAGCAATACTCGTACCTTGCTCTTGCAAGTTACCCGTGGTCGACTCTCCGGTGAGAACTAAGCTACCTTGAAAATTATTGGTTGGATTAGCCGCTTCATTTGGCACAGCAAAGGCACTGTAATCTACTAAGTTGAAGCTAGTGCTGTTTAATGCAGTTGAGGTAAGTAAGGTACGATTAACTGCACCACTACCCGATAATGGGTCGTAAACACTTCCCGAATTTTCTGCAATTGCGTTGCCAGTTAATGTTAAAGTAGCACTGCTTTCATCGGCATCGTTATTCGTGATCGTTAATAGCTCGTTTAACGTCCCTTCACTTGTAGGGGCATATTGAATATTGATATTGCAACTGCTATTTGAATTAAGAGTTTGATTAACACACGTTTCGCTACTGATACTTAACCCACTTGAGTCAGCACCATAAATACTTCCTATTAATAAATCGGCAGTGCCTTCATTGGCAACGGTGATCAGTAATGACGACGTTTGATTTACAACCACATCACCAAAATCTGTCGAGCCAGTTATCGTTATTTCAGGAGCTTGAGCGGCGGAATAAATAGAAAATTCATCGGTATAACAAACATCATAATCATTATTATTATATTCGTTATTAGTATTGCCTTGCATTCGAACATGTAACTGGGCCAAATTATTGGCATCACTACTTAACGTAACACTACCATTACGGTAGTACCAATCGTCTTCACCGTTTGAAACTGAAGCTATGGTTGAATAACCACTACCGGTATTAACTTGAATATCACAAGACTCGCCAGCTTCTAGCCAGCCCCCAAGTAAATGCCAATCGATAACGATATTACTTTTGCCGAGCGTTGAAAATGTTTTCGTTAAGTTTGCAGAGCCTCTCAATTTAACAGCATTGCCACTCCAAACATAAATACCGGTTTCTTGAGACACGCCGGTAGCAGCAGTAGCATTACCATTATCAGCAATCCAAGCTGACCAGCCAGCATCTAAATTATCGCTAAAGGGCAAAGTTGCTGAAGCAACAATCGGATCACCTTGAACGGTAATATTGTCAAAATAACAATTATCAGCATTATCCGTTGCATTAGCCCGCGCTCGTATTTGTAGGGCAGCATTATCGCTTGCCCCCGTTGGCGAAATACTTCCAGAATACCAAGTAACCCCATCGTCTTGTCCATTAACTACTTCTTCAATTGTTAGCCAATTTGCGCCATTATCAACAGACAGCTCTGCAATACATGTATCAGTACTTTCTAATAAATAGCCTACAACGCTTGCATCAATACTAACATTATCAAAACCTGCAGTTGATATGGTTTGCAATGCTGATTTCTTATTTTGTAATCGTAACGAGTAATTTCCGTTATATAAATTCGCTATAGCGTCATTGCCAACTCCAGAGATTTGCCAGTCGCTTATATCACCATCTTGAAAATCGTCACTGAAAATGGTCTCTGCAACACTAGGAAAACTTAAGATAGATAAGAGTACGAACATACTTTTATTATTTATTTTATTCATCGTTTGTCCTTTTTATTATATTTTTTGATTAGATGTATTTTGATACAAATTCTTTTAAGGGATAATCAAACTAGCACTGTAAAACTAATTCACATAGCACCAAAAGCCAGCATCATCTGGTGCCAGATCAAAACGATTAGAGACGATAATAGCTTTTTAAAACCAGTGAACTTAAGTTGTTAATATGTTGAGAACGACAGGTGTTTTGATGATTTTTTCTAGTGAAAAAACGAGGTTAATTTGCACAGTATCAACAAGATAAAAATAATCGTCAGAAGTTATCGTTAAAAATATGGCTGGATGACAGTATTATTTGAATAAAAAAAGATATTAGAAAAATAAGCTAATCTCGCGAGAATAAAATATTTATTCAAGCGAGAAGTTAACGAACTATAAAAGCTAAATCACTAAGCCATTGTTTTTTTGTCGAGTGACAACGCAGGCTTAATCACCACGATTGCACATAAAACAAGACCTATTACCGCTATATCAATAACCTGCTGGTAATTCTCATCATGAAGCACTAACGCTGCGATCATCGGGCCAGATGCTAAGCCCATTTTAGAGGCGACGCCACCTAACGCTGCCATTTGACCACTTTTATCCAATTCAGAACAAATTCCAAATAAATAAGGTAATACAAATGCCCATGTGATCCCAATAGTTATATTCGTCATTAAATAAATCATTTCATTGCTACTAAAGTGAAGTAACCAGCTACAAAAAGCCGTAAGTAAAGTGGCAATCACAACTGGAATAGTTCGGCCATATTTAGTACCTATCAGGATAACTAACAATGCCCCAATTAATGCCACCCAACTAGCAACACCTAAAGCATTGGACATAAAATCAAGCGATAAACCATCGGCTTTGCCTAAACTGATCATGTAAGCAAATAGCCCCATGTTCGCCGTTTGAAATAAAAAGATTCCGCTTAAGTTTAAAGTTAATGGCAACCGCAATCTTTGTGTTGTATCACTAGCAACAGTTTTTAAAGGCTCAATTATTTTTTCAACCTCATAATGAGGTAAAAACGGCATCATCAACAAGGTGATTAACGTAAAAGTCGTCAATGAGACAAATAGTGCACTAGTGCCAAATTCTGGAACCAATCCGGGTAAATACATGATGCCAAGGCCACCTAGCCCCCATTGAATTAATAACAGATAGCCAAAGGTTCTATCGGCTTCAGAGGTGCGTGAAATAATACTAAAACCAATACCAACTAATAAACCGCCTGTTAAGCCATGAAAAGCTCTAAACGCAATCATAGTCACTGGTTCGGTAATAAAAATACAGCTTGCATCTATGGTTATTAAAGCAATTAATAATAAGTAACACCAACGTTGCCATCGAATATGTTTTATAACAAAAACCGCTAACAAAGCACCTATCGCTGCACCATATAAATTAGCGGAGCTGACAAATCCCGCCTGTTGACTAGTAAACGCAAGCCCTTCTTTCAGGCCGTTTACTACCGCAGGCATAATATTGATATAAAATATGCCTGCTGTTGTTAAAAACGCCAATATAATACGTGCAATCACGCCATTGGGGGCTACTTTTATTTGCTCGAAAGGGACTGTGGAAATACTAGGCATTTAATAACTCTTATTGTTAGATATGTTAATTAATAATCTGGTTTAACATGGGATATTCAGATCAGTCACAAGCGATACCCGCTTGGACAAGTAATTGCTTTATTGGTTGTAATTCTTTTTCAAACTGACGCCATTTACCCGTCGAACTTCGATAAACTTTTTCTCTTACTTGGCTGGCACTTGCAGTGGTAGATGGCGCGCTATTATTTTGAAAATCAATACACTGTTCTTGCCAATCGAGATCGCAATAAGCAATCAGTTTTTTCGCTTCTCTCGATAAATCATCAACCACATCTTCATAAGCAACTTGATGAATAATATTGGGTAATACCGTTAACCAATGTTGCATCATGTTATGGTGGGCAATGTAATATTGAGCCAATTCTGTTAGTTGATAAGAAAATGGGTAACCATTAGTGAAAAGTTGCTTATAGATTGAAAAACAAGTATCTAAAGGATGCCGGGTCACATGAATGATTTTTGCTTTAGGTAACGCTAAATGGATCAATCCAACGTATAGTGAGTTTAACGGTAACTTGTCGATAAAGTGACGCGTATGACCAGTCTCAGGCCGAGTGCTGTTGATATAATGTTTGCCCAGTGCTTGAAAATCAATCTGACTCGTTAATTCAACTAACTCATTTCGTGTTTGAGGTGGAGTTTTAGTGACATTTTTAACGGCTTCCATCATACACAAAGCAAAATTATTTAGCTCACCGGCATTAAACACTTCTTGGTGATTACTGATAATGCGTTCAACCAATGTCGAACCTGTTCGAGGTAAACCTAGAATAAATATCGGCTCATTATTTTCAAGCGGCGCTGCTTTATTTGACGCTTTTAACGTTAAATTGCTAGCTTGATATTGCTGAAAAAATTCTTTTGTAAACGTCGTGGTTATTTGTTTTAACGTTGAAATATCATGTTCAACTTGATATCGCATACAATCACGACGACTTTTAGCACCGAAATTGAGTTGTTCAAAACATTGTGAATATTTCCCAATGTCTTCTAATTCTTTTGCCAGAGCATAATGAATTTGCGCTTTACTAATCGGGTGTTTAACCCCTTGTTTTAATATTTGTTGAAGTTGGTCTATATGGTTATTGTTTTGGCTTTGTTTTTTTAAACTCGAGCGCAACCAATAAGCTTCATAATCATGAGGATTTAATGATAAAGCGTGATCTAAATGGGTTTCTGCTAAGGAAATATTGCCTTGATAACGAGCAAGAGATGCTAGATTAAAATAAAGTTGCGCACTTTCAACCGGTTGTTTCTTTTCATTAATAAAACCAACGGCTTGTTGATAATAATACTGCGCTTGTTCAAAATCATTTAATTGGTTAAACATCACAGCTAAGTCATTACATTGCGCTAAGTTTGCTGCTTGTTTGTTTTTCAAGTTAAGCGCAAGATCATTCGCGGCGCTTTTATCAAGCATTAACAACAAGGTATTCACTTTCTGTAATTGCCATTGTAACGAACTTGGTTGCAATTCGATCGCTTTATTGATGGTTGATAATGCCAATTCGGTATTTTTTAACTGAAAAGCCAAAAAGCTTGTTGCATACCAACCGTCTGCATTATCAGGAAATTCTTGGTTAATTTTTTGACACGCAAGCTCAGCTTTCGCGACATTCTTTTGATTAATAAAGGTCCAAGCTTGATCAAGTTTTAATTCAATGGCTTGGTTTATCGATGTGATACTGATGTTAAAATCCTTACACTCAAAATATAAACACTTAGAAAGAAGTAATCATAACAACATAACTTGTTGTGAAAACGCTAGCAACAATGATCATTCACATGACCATTGTTGCTAACGACAGATTAAAAACTATATTTAGCCGTAAGTCCTATTGTTCTAGGTTGACTAATATAATCTTTTGATGAATTACCTAAAAAGTTTTCAGACGGGTCAGTGCCCATAGCATTTTCAGGTATAACGCCGGTAACACCATCCTCATTGAAGATATTATTCACGTATAAAGTAATATCCCAATTATCAGCACTTAATCGAGTGCTTGCTCCCCAGATAGAAAAGCCATCTATATCTGATTGATATTTACCTTCACCAAGTGCATTGACTGTATCCGACTGATAATAACCATTCACTTGTGATATCCAATACATGCCATTATCCATAGAATGAGTGTAATCCATCGATAAACTCAAGGTGTTTTTAGGCGTAGCAGGTAAACGGGTTCCGTCTGAAGCAACTAAGTAGGTGGGATCAGTTGCACCAATACCTGATGGTGCATAGAAATCATCTGTTAATTCCGCTTCAATATAAGCATAGCCAAGTACGTAATGTAAATCTTCGGTTAAATAGCCTTGCAGTTCCAACTCAACGCCCGACGTTTTAGCTGATTCACCATTTGCTACGGCGAAGAATCCCCAAGTAGTTGCGGTGTTTAATTGCGGATCTTGCCAGTCAATCATAAAGGTTGAAAGCGTATAACTATGTGCGCCGCCGGATAAGTAGCCTTTAACACCTATTTCATAGTTCACGGCATAATCTGACGTATATTGTTGCCATTCAGGTCTTTCTTCTAATGAGCCACTAAGTGGCACCGCGTTAGCGCCACCTCGACGATAGCCTTCAGCGATTGTTGCGTAAAGCATAGTGTCGTCTGATAAATCGTATGACAAATTACCTTTAAACAAGGTGTCGCTTTCTTTCGTTTTAAAACTTGGCTCATCACCTAAAAACGGCCAAATAGGTAATGATAAAATAGTGTCATTACTAAATTGGTTATCGAAATAACGTGCTCCGACAGTAGCGCGGAATTTATCTGAAAAATGATAAGTTAATTCACCAAAAACTGCCGTATCTTCGAAATTTTGATTTCTGATATAATGGAAGTCATTATCAGTATAAACCATACCGTAGCCCCCCATAATATCCCACCAAGTTGAGAACGCTGAGAAGGCCCACTCTTGATACCCTGGCATATAGCTATCTTGAGTAGAAAGCGTATCTTGATCCATATAGTAAGCACCAATTACCCAATCAATATTGGCTTTACGTTCATTCGATACTAGACGTAACTCTTGCACAAAAGCATCTTCTTTATAACCGCGTTCAGCCATAGCTAAAGGTCGAGGCGTGCCATAATACAGATCAGCAAACCAGTTGTTTTGTGCGTAAAACCCTGTGTTATCGCTAATTGAGTTACCTTCATGCGTATATTGAGATGAGCTTGATGTTAAAGTTGCAAAACCTAAGTTCCACTCAACTTCTAACGTAGTTAATGATACATCACGGTCAGAAGGTTCAAGCAACACAGCACCATTTTCATAATCACCGTAGGCTTGTTCACTACCATCAACCCAATGAGTACCGCGGGTAACTTGTCTACGTCCGCCTATTTCATCATTTTGAAATTGATGGGCTAATAAAAAAGTTAAATCACTAGTCGCTTCAAACAAAGCAGATACTCTACCGTAAGTAATATCCACGGTATCCGCGTCTTCAACACTTCTAAAGGTATTTCCACCAGAAGCTATATCACCATTACTTGCAGGAGGGTTATAACCTGGAGAAGCAACAAATCCGCCTGAAGGGTCAAAATTTGCCGAAGGAATACTACCGGCTGGAGCTTTAGAGTTATCAACTAAATTATAAACATTGGTGTAATCTACAATTCCGTCGTTATCAATTTTTCCTACATTGGCTCGAATAGCGAAGCGATCGGAAATAGGCAAATTGAGCATAATATCTGTATTTAAATTAAAGCCCTCAGAGCCTTCTGCTTGCCCTAAACCAACACTGGCTGTGCCAGTAAATTCTTCGGTATCAGGACGATTCATACGATATTTTACGGTACCCGCTAACGAACCCGAGCCATATAACGTCCCTTGTGGTCCACGCAGCACTTCTACCATTTCAACATCTTTTAAAATGAAATTGGCATATAAAGGCGTATCGTTAATATAAGAAGCAACTGTTGGTACCGCTGATAAAGCAACGTCGCCATTTGCACCACCATCAACGTTGACACCACGAATAATAACCCCATTAACCGCGCCAGAATTGCGATACCCGCGATCAACCACAGTGATACCAGCAACATTGCGCATCAAATCAGAAGCATCAATAATACCAGCATCTTCGAGCTCTTGGCCTGACACCGCGGAGATATTATAAGGAATTTCTTGAAGTGTTTGTGCTCTTCGGTTTGCGGTAACTTCAATTATTTCAATTTTGCCTTTTTCAGTAGCTTCTGCTTCAGCGGCATTTGCGCTTATCGATGTAAACGACATGAATAAAGCGGTACTCACTGCACTAGAAACGAGCGACTTACTAAAATCTACCTTTTTCATAATATTCCTCGGTGTGTATTGTTTTTAATTTTTCTGAATTTAGAGTAGAACAATCAAATCGCTCAACATAGAGCCAGTTTTGTACTTATGATAGTTCCAGTTTTACGTTTTAACTTTTCGGTACTTCTAATGGTCCAAGTTTGCTCAGTGCGCTATTTTTACGTGCTGTTTCTTGGTTATACGAAAATTTTATTGGGTTATCTCTAAAACTTTTTAACGGTTGACCTAAACCATGTATACCGCGTTCTCGGTTGCGTCGTACCACCGAAAAGTCAATTTCAACCGGAAACACTTCTTTGTTGATCCCCGCTTGATGAATAACACTGCCGTCGGGAGAAACAATGATTGACTTACCATTGCCATAATCTCCAAGGCCATTTACAGCAATAACATAACACTGATTGGTAACAGCGGTAGATTTTGCCATTGATAGCTCCACTTCACGATCTATGGTGCCAGTTAAAGTAGGATAAATAAGTACTTCAGCTCCCAAGCAAGTTAACTCCCTACTCACTTCAGGAAACCAAAGATCATAACAAATGGCTACGCCAATCCGTCCTTGTGGTACGTCAAAAACCACAAAATCTTGGCCGCAAGATACGCCTTTTTCATAAGGCAAAAACGGATATATTTTACGATAACGTTCAATCACAACCCCTTCATTATTAATAACGGAAGTTGTGTTAAATATTTCATCATCACATAACTCGTAATCTGAACCTGGTATCAACCAGATATTGAGTTCTTTTGCTAAATCGCAGTAAAATTTTTCTGCTTTACTGGGCAATGTAGATGCATATTTTTTTTCTGGACCATAAGTACAAAGTTCACTGAGCACTATCATATCCACCCAAGGGAAGCGCTTTTTGGTGTTTTTTATCTCTTGACCGATAGTGGCTAAATTATCGCCACATGGAAGTGACAACTGCATACCGGCGATAGAAAAATGGCTCATTACAATAACTCTCGTGATAAAAATGATTAAACAATCTAATTAATAATTTTACTGTACGGAGTTTAACAAGATAAGGTTAGTACCAGATAGAAACTAACTATAGGTCCAGTGATGAATTTAAAACAAAGTAACTAGGAGAAGGTGCTTCAACATAAAAAGCTAAAGCTTATGCTTTTTGCATTAAACAAAGCCTAAGGGGTTAAACAAGTTGCATCACCATATAGTGTAACAGCTTGTTTTAATTGTTTATATTGAGTTATTTTTTATAAAACTACTTAAGTAAAACTCCCTGCTATTATTGTTAAATTAAATAAAAAAATAATGGATAAAGACATTAATCAAGATACGTTAATTGACGGACAAAACAGTAGTTTTGATCGAACCATTTCATATCATTGCCATCCATAATGACATAAAAACCTTTGACTTCACCGTAGCCCCATAAATTCCATTGACGATAATACATATCTCCTTCCACCCACCAACGTCCAATATCAAACTCTGCGTCAATACCACCGGTATGTCCTTTCATTGAACCATCACTTAATAGCTCAATAATACAAGGAACGCCATAAACCATTTGACACTCTAATTTGGCTCCAGACAAGGCATTCTGTAGCGAAGTACCCGTTAATAGATTACCTTTTGCATCCGATAATTTTTCTTCAAATTCATCCGTTAATTGATGAATAAGATCTGCTAATTTACTCACCCCTACGCGAATTTTATCCGTTGCAATACTGGTAATTCCCATCCGGAAGCAATTCTCAGGATAAACAGAGCTGGCAAAATAGCGTTTCGCTGGCTCAATTAAAATACCTATTTCTGCGGCCTTCTCGCGTAAGTAATCTCCATCAAGTTGTTTTGGCCCTGTGATCCAATACGCGGTGCCTCCTTGGATAGGTCCAGTATCAATACTATCAGGTAAATAGATATTTAATGCTTCTCTTAATTCTAACCAACGCTCAAAAAACACCTTATGCAAGTGCATCATAAAAGAGTCGTAATAACCCAATGATAAAAAGTAAGACACCGCACGTTGATTCGATAATGGAGGATTGCGCATCATTATTTTACGCAGTTTTTTCAGTTCATTAATTACTGAGCTATCAGCAACAATAAACGCAATTTGAACCCCAGATGCTAATACTTTCGACAAACATGACACATAAACCACCCGATTGTTTTTATCTAAACTCCTTAAAGCAGGGTGTGGTTGACCAAGAAAATTACTTTCAAACTCAAAATCATCTTCAATAATTATAAAGTCATGTTTATCAGCTTTTGTCAGCAGTTGATCTCGACGTTCCATAGACATAGTAATACTAGTTGGGGTTTGATGACTCGGTGTGGTGTAAATAACATCGCAATCATTGAGCTTGTCATCAACCACCATGCCTTTGTCATCAATCTCTTGATAAACTAATTTTGCACCTTGTTGTGACAATAAATCACGCATTTCAGGATAGCCAGGCTCCTCTACAGCAGCAGTAACTGAGTTATCTACAAATAATTGGGTAATTAAATGGAGTGCTTGTTGAGTACCAACCGTAATTATAACTTCTTCACGGCTTGCTTGTATGCCGCGGCGAGGTAGAATTTTACTTCGGATCTCATCAATTAACATAGGATCATCTTGTAACCCTTGTAACTCAGACCATTGATATATTTCACCGCTGGCATTGGCACGGTTATTAGCATCACGCCATTCTTTTATCGGATATAATGACGAATCAAATTTACCATCAATAAATGGATAACTATAACTACGCCAGTTTGAGGGGCATGAACTATAGGTTGTTAACGATACCGCGCCTTTAAAATTATAATGAAAAGGCGTTTTAAATTGCGCTAATGATGTCGATTTTTTACTAGTAAGTGCTTGATTGTGTAATTGTGAGTTTGATGTTTGAACACAACCTTTGTGAATATTGTCACTGACAAAAATTCCACTGCGTTCTTTCGAAATTAAGTAGCCTTCTTCAATTAACGCTTGATACACAAGAACTATAGTATTTCTTGAAACATTTAATTGTTTGGCAAACTTTCGAGAAGATGGAAATTTACTGTTTGGTGGAAAAGCGCCAACGAGAATACCATCAACCATTTTAGTACGAATTTGACTTTGCAAACTTTCATCTGATTGATGATCTATATGAATTAAAGGACTAACCATCTTACGACACCTATTTACCAAATGACTAATTTACCAAGAAAAAAGTAAATGATTTACCGTGTAATCTAACCTTATTTCTTTCAACAAATAAATAGTAAATATTCAACGCTATGTTTTATTTGTACAAAACATTCACAATTTTGAGTCATTATAAGCAAGAAAACGATTTGGTAACCAATGCGGTTGCACGAGAAATAGGCTTACATTTAAGAGTAATGATCCCCTTTTTAAACATGGCAAATTTAGCTGATGTTAAGTACGCACATAAAAAAGCATCGTTTCATAAATGTAGCGGATATTATGGTTGGGAAAAGTGTGAAATCACAGATTAATAAACAGAAAACTCGTATTAATGGTATAAAATCAATACGAGCTCATAGCTCTGGAAGCTTAATTCAGGTAAAAATATTGAAATGGACCAGTCCAATGATATGTTTGACCATTTAGTTTCAATTGATGCTTTGCCGCTTTCTTAACGTTCTTATTAGCAACAACAAAATAACGCATGTCACCTTTAACCGTTTTAATGGATACGGCGGTATAGTTGTCATCATCTTGAAGGACTAATAATTCAGCAATATTACTATTTGAATTATGTGCTGATTCAGAAACGGGGGTATAACTGCCATGAGGTTCGATCACTGATGCAAAAAGTGTTTGTTTAGCATTCTTTCGGCTAAAGATAATGGCAGGATCTTTACGTAAATTAAACTGAGGATCATTTGCACCAATACGGGCAAGTTGCACTTTATCACCCTGTTCAGTCGCCATGGTTAAAGTATAAAAACGGCCTTTATCTAACCATGAGAATTTAGTATTTTCACTATTGGCTATCCCCTCAGCTTCCAAGTAAAGGTGTTGATAACCATTATTATCGCCTAACGGTTTTAAAGAGCGAGGAATTTGATAATCAATATTTGATTTTAGTATTTGACCAAAATAGTAAAATGGTAAGTCATATTGGTGATTGTTTTGAGCATCAGCTTTAAACAAATCTAAAACGAATGCTTTTTCAAAAGCTTCATCTTTGATCATCGCCATGGTTCTTTGCATTTTAGTGCCTGGGTAGGCATTTAGTTCTTCAGCACTGATCACTTGAACCGCTTTATTTGAAGCGTCGTAAAAACGCAACTGGGAATGATGTTGGCTACCTATTTCGTATTTTCCAGAAAAATGTGATTGTCTATTTTGAACCAACGTATTATGCGCAATGGTTTGTTTTGCCCAAGTTTTGTTTTCTGGCAGATAATTGCCTCCTCCTTTTTGTTCAATATTAACAAAACGAGCTAAACCGTAGTCCTGCATGATTTCTTCGCCTTGGCCATAAAGTGAAAATGACAATTTGTCATAATGGCCATGACTTAAGCCTTGAGCGGTATATTTAAATAATAAGGTTAACGCTTCATCACCATGACGTAATAAACCTAATCCACCTTCATCGCCATCAGATCCATCCGAGTAATTTTCAGAGCCTTTGGTAAATTTTTTCGCTAAGCCATCACGAATGCCAGCTGCAACGGCATAACCGGTGTCATCAAGTAAAACCCGCCCTTGTTTTTCGGCGATACTCAATAAACGAGGATCTTTATTGCCATAAAAATAAGCTATATTAACCGCAGTTACTACCGCATCATTGTAGTACGACATACCTTTTTGGCCATCATTAATCGGGAAAAAGTCACCGTCAGCATCAGATAAATTCAATAATACATCTACCGCTTTTAATAATACGCCGTTTTTATAATTTAATACGTCAAGATCTGGCCTTGCATTATTTAAAGCTTGGGCGAAAACTAAAAACGGATACATAGCATAACGTTGATAGTAAGGCCCTTCGGTATAATATCCATCTGGTGAAAAAGGTTCATTTAAATTCGCGAAAAAACCAGCGCCTTGTCCTTCTACTTTCAGGAAACCACCATCATCATCTTTTGCACCAATTGCTAAACCATCTTCTTCTAAACCATATAAAGCTCGTTGAATAAGTTCTTCATCTTGCATGACTAGACCTATCATACCAACGGCTGCAGCTCCCCATGTACTATGGTTGTGTACTCGATTAAAAAACTGCGGGCTATCAATTGAGATATGATCAGCAAAAGGTCTAAATAAATTATCTTCTAAGGTTTCTCTGTCTGCTGCAGGTAACCAGTCATAAATAGCATCATAAGCTTGCGCTGCATACACCAACCAATTTGAATCATTTAGCGATTGCCAAAAAAGTTTTCCTCTTGCGTATGAACGTGTTTGTGGGTGTAAAGGGAGATCTTTATACATAGCTTCATATTGAAAAAACATATCACGCACATAGTTTGCATACTTTTCATCTTCTAAAATTTGAAATAAGACGCCTGCCTTTTGTAATAAAAAGAAATTCGCTTTATGACGTTGATGAGTATAGCCACCCGAAAAATCACGGGGTACAGGAGTATCAATACCTTGTTCAATTTCAGCATCAACTTCTGTTTTCAATTGTTGCAAGGTTTTATCAAACAAAGGTGTTTTTCCTAAGTTTGCTTGAATTTTTGTGATGCCTTCTTTCGTTAAAATTAATCCTTTGCGATCACTTGCATGACAGGCTGAGATAAGCCCAAAATTGATAGCGATTAACAACCAAGCAATCATGATAATTGGCTTCATGTATTTAATACCTTTTCCATTGTTTGAGAAAAATAAAGCAAAAGTGTTAAAACTTAATTCTTCTCAGAACACCTTTTGCTCATTATTAAACGATGAGTTTAATAATAATATTGATTTACTTATTTTTAATTAATATAAGCAAGTTAAAAAGAGTAATAATTTAAAATAAGAGCATCGAATTTACACCCTTAACTTAAAATAAAAGCATCTTTATTTATATTGCTAATCTCTCCATAGTTTTCCTAAGAGCTAGGTAAAACACTGGTAATAGACCTGACTTTTAAATTGGTTACAAAAGTCAAAATCAAATGTAAACAAAAACAACCAATTGGTCAACCAAAACGCTTATCATAGTTTTTTAATCAACTATTTAATCATTCTATTTGTATATTTATCAAACCATTTAGCGATAAATAACTGCCAAATCATCAATACTGAACAAAATATAGCTGCAAAAAAACATTTTAAATAAAACCTCTTAAAACAATAGCTTAAACTGAAAACCCCGTGTAAAAACAAAGCCAATACTAAATGTTAAACCATATTGGTAATAACCTATGCGATATTTATTTTGACCAATTAACCACCAAAAGGGTTGACCTTTTGAATTTTAATTGTAAGTATAATGAACAATCTTTGTAAGTATCATCGATATGCTTATAAAGATTAAAAGAAAGGTTTATCAAAAAGACTATATAAAATTTATTCAATAAAAGTGTTAAACAAAAAAACATTTTTATTTTTAATGATAAAGAACCACTGGGGAAAAACATGAAACAAAAACTATCGAAAATAAGCTTAGCAGTTCTGTCTGCTACTGCGCTTAATATGACAACATCTGTGTACGCACAAGATGCTGAAGAAGCAGCGAAAGAAGTTGAAGTTATCGAAGTTACAGGCATGCGTAGTTCACTAACAAGCGCACTTGCTGAAAAACGTGATACTGATAACTTAACCGAAATCATCATGGCAACGGATATTGGTAAGTTACCTGATCAAAACTTAGCAGAAGTACTTGAAAACGTAACGGGTATTCAAATTACACGTACCGCAGGTATAGGTACAGGTGTTCAAATTCGTGGTAGTAATGCTAACCGAGTAGAAATTAACGGTGCTTCAACAGTAGGTTCAGGTGCTGGCCGTAGTGGTATGAACTTTGAAGATTTATCGGCTGCAATTATCGCTGGTGTTGAAATTACCAAAGCACCAGAAGCTAAAACAACAGAAGGCTCTATTGGCGGTACGGTAAATTTACGTACCATTCGCCCGCTTGAATTATCTGAAACATTAGGCTCGTTACGTGTTCAAGGTGAAGACAGTAGCCTTACCACCGATGGTGTACAACCACGCATTTCTGGTGCATACGGTGATAACTGGGAAACTGACTCTGGTCGTTTTGGTGTCGTAGTAAGTGGTAGTTATACAAAACAAGAAGCAACTTCATTCCGCCCTCGTGTTGACCGTGATGGTAGTCTTGTTGAAAACGCAAGTGCTGATGTTTACCGTAATGGTTCATTAGAAGACCAAGCCACTAAACGTCCAGTAGCTCAATCTTTTGACTTTCTAGGTGTTCAATTCTTAAACCAAGAACTAGAAAACTTTGAATATGAAACCACTAACTTAGCAACAACGTTTGAATTTGCACCAAATGCAGATATGAAATTTTTCTTTGATGCGATTATAACTTCTCAAGAACGTCGTCAAGACAGTACTCGTGTTCAAGCATCAGGTGTTAGTAGTGTATTAAATTATAATTTACCGACTGAGTTCGAAACAGTAGATTTTGGCTCTTTAGACGGTGTTGATTTAGGCAGCATCCAAGCAGCATTACGCGGTACAGTTCAACCAAACTTAGGTGTGGATGATGATGATCCTAACTTACGTTTTAACAGTGATACAGGTGCACGTGTTACAGATACACAAGTATTTAGACTAGGTGGTGAATGGCAAGGTGAAGACTTGTTTATTAGTGCAGAAGTGTCAACTTCTAGCTCTGACACAAGAACACCTTCTTTGAACTCTCAATTAAACTTTATCAACCCTAACCCACTGACGCCACTTGATGGTTCAAGTAACGATAATGCCGTACCATTTATTTATGATTTATCTGGTAATGCGTTAACTTTTGGTGTGGATTTCGACTCTCCTTATGCTCCAACAGTAGCTGACTTATTAAATCCAAACAATGTGGTATTAGACCAAGTAGATATTTCACGTAGTACGGTTGATAACTCTGACGATACTTTCCGTATAGACTCAACTTACTTTATCGACGATAACATTATTACTTCAATTGACTTTGGTTACCGTTACAATAAAGCTGAGCATAGTGCGGTTTCTATTACTGACCGTATCGGTGGTTTTAGTAAAATGGTAGATAGCCCTAATGGTTCTTTATTTTCTGAGCTTTTAGTTGCTGGCCCTAGTCATTTTGGTGACGCTGATGGTCGTGAATTAGCTATGCGAAATTTCTTAATTGTTGATCCTAACCTTGCATTTTCTGACCCTGATAAAGTTTTATCTGTTTTAGAAAGCGCAATGGCAACTCATGGTGGTAATCAAGATTATTCTGACTTAACACCAGGTGATACTGCAGCCTTTAACATTGAAGAAAAAAATCACGCGTTTTATGCACAAGCAAACTTTGAGTATGAAATGATCCGCGGTAACTTCGGTGTTCGTCACGTTAAAACTGATATAGCATCTACTGGTAACACCGTTGTAAATGGCAACGTAACGCCAACAACAAACACTGCAGATTATAGCTTCACATTACCGCGTTTAAATATTGTCGCTGATGTACATGATGATGTATTGGTACGTTTAGGTTGGGGTAAAGACATTTTACGTCCAAACTTTGGCGACTTAAATACTTCTGTATCATTTGGTACTAACGAAAACCAAGCTGTAGAGTTAGGTAATGCGGCTCTTGAGCCTGAAGAAGTTACATCGTTTGATATTGGTGTTGAGTGGTATTTTGCTGAGGCTGCTGTAATCAGTATTGGTTACTTTAAGAAAGATCGTACTAACTTATTTGTGACTGAATTAGACAGTGCGACACTAGATGCAAATGGCTGGCGCGATAGTAACCCTGCTTGTTCAGGTGGTGGTATATGGAACCCAGCAGTACAACCAAACGTCTTGGGTGACCCAAATACAGTTGGCTTATGTGTTGACCGTGAATCAAAATTCAATGACTCAGCTACAACAACTCAATCAGGTTTTGAAATGGCATTTCAATATGACCTATCAAGCTTTGAAGAACAGTTAGGTTGGGCATCAGGTTTTGGTATTGTTGCTAACTATACTATTCAAGAATACAAAGGTGGTTCTGCATTCTATACGTCTGCAACGCGTGGTACCGATATCTTTAATGCTATTAACGGTGTGTATGATGACAGCCAATTTGTTAAATACACATCAGACCGTGGTCTTTTAGATTTCTCTGAAAATGCGTATAACGTTGCTGTATACTATGAAAAGCATGGTTTAGCCGCTCGTTTACGTTACACATGGCGTGATGCGTTCCGTACAGAAGATACGGCAGCGGGTGCAAGTCTTAACTCTACATTAGGTTTCCCTGTTACTACCCATGACAGAGGCCAACTTAATGCCAGTGTGAGCTATGATGTAAACGAAAAATTAAACATTGGTTTAGAAGCAGTTAACTTAACGGAATCAGATATTACGCAATCTTGTGTTAACGAAGGCGCTTTATTATGTGCTCAAGGTATCACTGACCGTCGTATCACTTTCGGTGCTAGTTACCGTTTTTAATACCAGTTTGAATATATCAACTTGATATTTTCATAGAAAAATGAATAAAGAGCAAGCTGACCGGCTTGCTTTTCTTATGAAAAAATTTGATTAAAGGTGAATACCTTGAGTATGGTTAATGCCTATTGATATGCCCAACTTACCCGCTTATGTATAGCAAAAACGAGTGTTTATATGTTTGAGAAACGTTTAAACACTCATTTAGCCCTTGAATTTACCCCCGCTACTCCTTAACAATTAAGTTATTTTTCATAGCATAGATTAGTGTTTCGTCTAACGCTTTTTCCAAAACGAATATCATCTCGTCTATTTGTGAGGTTGTAATAATAAGTGGCGGACAAAATGCTAAAGAAGAGCCTGCTATCGCGCGCGTTATCATACCTAACCTCTGGCATGCCGCCATCGCATAATGACCGATGTCACCATTAGGAAAAGCTTGACCTGTTTTTTTATTTGCCACCATTTCAACGGCCGCAATCATGCCTTTTCCTCGTATCTCACCAACTAAAGGATGCGCGTTTAATTTTTGGAGTTTAGACTGCATATAGTCACCTTTCACTGCAGCGTCATCGAACATATTATCTCTTTGATATATTTCCAAAGTTTTTAACGTAACAGCGCACGCCACCGGATGACCTGAGTACGTATAACCGTGTCCGAATACTCCAACTTTATTACTAGGTTCGATTAATGCCTGATAGATATCGCCACTGATCAGTGAAGCACTGATTGGCATATACGCTGAGGATAATTGTTTAGCTAACGTCATTAAATCGGGTGATTTTATTCCCATAGTATTACTACCAAAATCGTTACCCGTTCGGCCAAATGCAGTAATAACTTCATCGCACCAAAATAAAATATCGTACTTTTCCAAGATAGCTTGGACTTTTTCGTAATAACCTGGGGGTGGCACAATGACACCACTGGCTCCAGTTATAGGCTCAACAATAAAAGCCGCGATAGTCTCTGGACCTTCTTCAATAATGAGTTTTTCTAGATTATTTGTGATCCTATCGACAAACTCTATCTCACTTTCATTTTCTAATGCACCTCGGTAGTAATGGGGTGCATCTGTTCGTAAAATACCTAATGCCTCAAAAGGTAAATCAAAATTCGAGTGATTTACAGGCAAGCCTGTTAAAGAAGCAGAAGCGATGGTCACACCATGATATGAGCGCTCTCTGGCGATTATTTTATACTTTTGTGGCTTTCCAATCGCATTAAAATAGTATCGTAATAACTTAATATGAGTATCATTTGCGTCACTACCAGAATTACCAAAAAATACCTTTGCATTATTCATTGGTACCATAGAGGTTAATTTCTCGGCCAAATCAATTCCCACTTGATGAGTTTTCCCACCAAACATATGAGAATAAGACAACTTACCCATTTGATCACTGCAAGCATCTATCAATTCTTTATTGTTATAGCCTAAGGAAGAGCACCACAAACCAGCCATGGCTTCTAAATATTTATTTCCTTTATTATCATAAACATAAACACCTTCACCTCGTTCGATGACTAAGTTACTTGGCTTTTTCAGATTGGTGGTTGGGTATATAATTTGGCTCATAATCAGTTGTAGTCTTTGGTTATTGTTTAATAAATCGTATAAGAACTTTTAATTTGTTTATATAATTACTTGCCTATACTTACATTTAGATATACAAATATAATAAAACTTTTCATGAGTCATTATGGGTAGAAAAAAAGCCGCTCTTTCACGTCAACTTGCAGACATTGATTTACGTTTGTTAAATGTTTTTAAAGCTGTGGTTGATTACGGTGGATTTAGTGCCGCCGAACTCCCTCTTAACTTAGCGAACTCAACAATATCTAATTACATTTCAGATTTAGAAAAAAGATTAGATATGCATTTATGTATTAGAGGGCGTGCAGGATTCAATTTAACTGAACACGGTGTAGTAGTTTATAATGCGACAACAGAGCTATTAGCTGCTATAGATCAATTCCGTACGACAATTAACCATTCACATAACCGACTTTCCGGCTATTTACATATAGCGTTTGCTGAACACATGTTAAGTGTTCACAACTCATGTGTAACCGATGCACTAAAGTCTTTTACCCAATTAGCACCAGATGTAGAAGTAAAAATTAGTACCATGGGTTCAGATGAAGTAACTATTGCGGTTCAAAACAAAAAAGTTGATATCGGTATTACCGTATTATCTGAGCGTTATCATGAAATAGAAACGTTAGCTTTATTCTCTGAGGAAATGTATGTTTATTGCGCTAAAGGACATCCGCTTTATGAACAAAACAATATTACAACACAAGATTTACAACAGTATCCATTTGTAGAATCTCCCCGGCTTTTGCGTGGCCGAGAACCTCATCCTGATATGGAATTGTGGAAAAAAATGGCAAAAGCACATCATCAAGAAGCTAGAGCAACGCTTATTTTAACAGGGGCATATCTTGGAATATTACCCAAACATATCGTGATGAATTGGGGATTAAATCAAAGAATGAAGCCGCTATTCCCCAAGCTTTACGGGTATCAAAACACCTTTAAAGCAATTAGACGAAAAAATATCGGCAACGCGTTAATCTCAAATGCTTTTTATCAGTGTTTAACTGACTCATTGAAAGTTTCGCAAAACTAAATTAAAAACCTTCAGACATAAAAAAGCTCTTTCTTATCTCATTTAATGACTCGGTAATTCCTTCAATTGAGACATTCATGTATTAAGTGGCCATTGAGTAATGTGACCATTACCCCCATCCACTTAATTACCATTGACGAATTCCTGTTTTCTAAAAAACAGGTAATTTTATCGCGTTAATGTTCAATAGTTTTCCAGCCCATTAATTTGACCTTAATCCAACATGCAACTTTAATTTGAGAAAGTGAATTGTAATACATTAGCTGATCCAGTGTAGATAATGTCATTGATTAAAAGTTTAATATCGCCATTCATAAACGTTGAAAAACCTCCTTTATTATATTTACTTATAACCTTAAAAGTTCAATATAATAAACAACTTACATAAAAACATTTATGTCTTAGGTCGATAACAGGTTTACATCAAAATAGTCCTAAAATTTGTGGATTGTGAAACTCTAGAAATTCTCATAAAACAATGAAACAATGTTAGTTGCTTTACTCGCTATTTATTGAATAAATTTATAATGAAATATTTAAAATTACTAAATAAAAAGGAATAACCTTGTTAAAAAGAAGTATTTTTGTCCCGTTATTTTTTTTGTGTCTTATTTCATGTGATGAGTCTTCTAACTTACCCCCAGCTGAAATAATTTCGCATAGAGGGCTTAACGAAAATAAGCTAGACGGTTTTCAAGCAGCCATTACCCATGGTTATCGTTTTTTAGAGGCTGATGTAAGGTTAAGAGAAGGTATCCCTGTATTACTTCATGATGACATTGAATGTTTCGATTGTACTAGCTTAGTTGATTTACTTAAACTTGCAGAACAAGAAGGCGTAACTTTATTTTTGGAGTTCAAAGAATTTAGAGCAATTGATGAATCACTTAAATTGATAAGCCAATTTAACGTTGATGTGGTGCTAATTTCAACTGTCGCTGACGATCTCATTTATATTAACTCTGTATCAAACTATAGTTTGGGCTACATAACATTAAGTGATTTTGATTTGGCGAATTTACCCAGTATTGATTACCTCTTGATTTACCATTCGGATATAAATAAATGTTTAGAAGAGATAAAGTGCGTGGCATGGACTATCACGAAAAAGAAGCAGTATAATAAAGTAAAGTACAAAGTAGATTATGTTATAGCCGATTTATTTTAAAACCAACGACACTAAGGTTTTACTCCACTCGTATTTTAGTTCTTTTTATGATCTGACTTATCACCTTTTCTTAATCCGGATTAACTTCTGTATTGATAAATGGCTATCTTATTTGGATTGTTTTGGTCATTCCTGCGCAAAAGTTATTTTAGTTATTTTAGTTATTTTAGTGCTTTTATTGTTACTAAACCCACTGCTTTTTCCTATTAGTCACTGCCGAATTTTCAACGAAAAAAAACCGGAGAACCCTGTTTTAATTAGGCTTTCCGGTCTTTATTGGTTCTTAATGAACCTGTATTTGGTGCAGATGGAGAGACTCGAACTCTCACGCCCTAAGGCACCACCCCCTCAAGGTGGCGCGTCTACCAATTCCGCCACATCTGCATTTTAAAACTTTGAACTAGTCTGGGATATCGCTGTTATCCGTTGCTTTCTTTTCTGAAGTAGCAGCTGGTACATCAGGGTTTTCTGAAGCAACTGGTTCGGCACTTTCTTGAATTGGCGCAACATCATTACCTGGGATAGTTTGCTCAGCAGGAACAGCTAACTCGTTCCATTCATCACTTGATTTCACACGATTTGCAGTTAAGTTACCTAACACTAAACTGATAACAAAAAAGGCAATGGCTAACCAAGTAGTGGCTTTAGTTAAAAAATTACCCGAGCCACTTGAACCAAAAATAGTTGCTGACGAGCCGGCACCAAAAGATGCGCCCATATCAGCACCCTTACCTTGCTGAATTAACACTAAACCAATTAAGCAAATTGCTACAATTAGGTAAATTACAATTAAACTTTGATACAACATATTTTACTATCCTTTCGCAGCTGAACAAATCACTTTAAATTCGTCAACTTTTAAACTAGCACCACCAATCAATCCACCATCGATATCTGGTTGTGCAAATAATGTTTCGCAGTTAGAAGCATTAACACTTCCACCATATAGTAATGGCACTTTGTTCGCTATTTCAGCGTTACTCAGAGCAAGAAATTCTCGAATAAACTGATGCGTTTCTTGTGCCATTTCAGGTGATGCTGTTTTTCCTGTACCTATTGCCCAAACAGGCTCGTAAGCAATAACAACATCATCAAATTTTTCAATACCAATTTTGTCAATTACCGACTGTAATTGAGCCGATAATACAAGATTAGTTTGCTCGGTTTCTCGCTCCGCTTCACTTTCACCGATACATAATATTGGTGTTAAACCAGCATCAAGAACACAAGCTACTTTATCCGCAACTAACTTAGATGATTCTTTATAAATATCGCGTCTTTCTGAATGCCCTACAATAACATATTGTACTGAACATTCCTTCAACATATCGATAGATATTTCACCTGTAAATGCACCGCTTTGATGTTCATTAACATTCTGACTGCCTAAATGAATGCTTTTTTGTAAGCCTTCGCGTTGAGCAATGGCTGTAAATGAAGCGAGATAAGGAAAGCTTGGACATACCACTACATCAACATTTTCAGTCAAGTGTACAGCATTCAATCCAGTAATCATGTCATTGATTAACGATAAGTTGCCATTCATTTTCCAGTTGGCAGCTACAATTGAGCGTCTTTTCATTTGTCTTTCCTAAATCAAAGCGGCGAGATATTAACGAACCTACTCACAAGATACAAGTATTTCACTTAATAACTTGTTCATTTGCTCAATATTCAACCGGTTAACAAGCTTTTTTGACGGCATCAGCAATTTCATTCGCTAAAGCGGTTACTTCATCAATTTCTGGACCTTCAACCATAACTCGAATTAATGGCTCGGTTCCTGACTTTCTTAATAGCACTCGACCTCGTCCAGTAAGCTTTTCATTGACTTTATGAACCGAAGCGACCACTGAATCCGCTTGTAACGGATCGTTATCACCCGAGAAACGAACGTTCACTAATACTTGTGGTAGTTTTGTCATGCCTTGGCGTAGTTCAAACAAGCTTTTCCCTGTTGAACAAACAGCCGTTAATACGTTTAATGCGGCAATTATGCCATCACCTGTAGATGTATGTCTTAAGTTAATCACATGACCTGAGTTTTCAGCACCTAATTGCCAACCATTTTGCTTAAGCATTTCCATTACATAGCGATCACCTACTTTACTACGTGCAAAAGGTACTCCCATGTCAGCTAAAGCTAACTCTAGGCCCATATTACTCATTAACGTACCAACAACGCCTCTAATACTTCCTGATTTCAAGTCATGGCTAGCGATCACATAAACACATTCATCGCCATCTACAATATATCCCGTGTGATCAACCATCATCAAACGGTCACCATCACCATCTAAGGCGATTCCTAAATCAGCTTGATGTTCAACAACCGCTGCGCTTATCGCATCCATAGAGGTTGCGCCACAGCCTTCATTGATATTTTTACCGTTTGGTGACGTACCAATTTCAATAACTTCTGCGCCTAATTCTCGAAAAACATTAGGTGCAATATGATAGGTTGCCCCATGAGCACAATCGACGACAATTTTCATGCCCGACAAAGAATACTCACTCGGGAAGTTACTCTTACAAAATTCTATGTATCGCCCTGCTGCATCATCAATTCTATTCGCGCGCCCTAAATTAGCCGAATCAACACAACCCATGTCTTTATCAAGTTCAGCTTCAATAGCAAGTTCAACGTCATCAGGTAACTTTTGCCCATCTTGTGAGAAAAACTTTATACCGTTATCGTAAAAAGGATTATGAGAGGCACTGATCACAATCCCTGCTTCAGCACGAAATGTTTTGGTTAAATAAGCAATAGCAGGAGTAGGCATTGGGCCTAATAAACCAATATCGATACCCGCGGCAGAAAAACCAGCCTCAAGTGCTGATTCAAACATATAGCCTGATATACGCGTGTCCTTACCCACCAATACTTTTTTTGTCCCTTTTGCTGCTAACACTTTACCTGCTGCATAACCAAGTTTCATCACAAACTCAGGGGTGATTGGATATTGCCCGACTAATCCTCTCACGCCATCAGTACCGAAATATCTTCTTTCAGACATTATTTTTCCTTAATTTTAAAATTTCACTCGCAGGTGATTTTATGCGTAGTTGCTAATATTCTCATAGCGTCCATGGTTTCTTTAACATCATGCACACGTATTATTGATGCGCCATTTTGAACCGCTAGAATAGCAGTGGTAACACTACCAACTAAACGCTCTGAAACATCTCTCTTTAATAAGTTACCTATCATAGATTTACGAGAAGTTCCTGACAAGAGGGGTAAACCTAACGTTTTAAATGAAGCTAATTGCGACAGCAATTGATAATTTTGCTCAAGCGTTTTACCAAAACCAAATCCTGGATCTAAAATTATCCGTTGCTTATTGATACCATTGGCTTCACATGCGGCAATACGTTGTTTAAAAAAAGTTGAGATATCTTCAATCAAATCATCATAATGAGGATTATGCTGCATAGTTCTAGGTTGCCCTTGCATATGCATTAAACAAACGGGCACAGTAGATTGAGCGACAACTGACAAACAATGATCATTTTGTAATGCTCGTACATCGTTGATTAAATCAGCGCCGTACTCTATAGCTGAAGCCATCACAGCTGATTTACTGGTATCAATTGATACCGCAACATCAAAACGCGCTTTAATTGCTTTTAGCACGGGAATAATACGAGAAATTTCATCGGATTCAGCTACATCGACAGCGCCCGGCCTAGTAGATTCACCACCAATATCAATAATATTTGCGCCATCGTTGATCATAGTTTCAACTTGACGAAGTGCATTATCGATTTGTGTATATTGACCACCATCAGAAAAAGAATCAGGGGTGACGTTTAAAATGCCCATGATCTGAATATCTTGAGGATCAAATGATATTCGAGCGGGGCTAGTTAAAATATTCAAACAAGTCTCTTATTTTTATTAACGGTATAATTAAATAAAATAAAGCCCCGATTAACTAAGTTTAAATCGAGGCTTGTTTTGCATTGCTGAGTAAATTTATTTAGCCGGCATATCAGACGGCTTATCTAAATCAGGTTCAACTTTATTTTCATCTTTCGCGTCTTTTTTAGCCGCTCCAGATTTAGGTGGTTCATTTTTATCAATGTTATCGCCATGGAAATCTGACGGTGGACGAACTTCTCTACGCGCCATTAAGTCATCAATTTGCAACGCATCAATGGTTTCATAGTGCATTAACGCATCTTTCATCGCGTGCAAAATATCAATATTGTCTTTTAATATTTGCTCAGCGCGTTGATAGTTACGATTCACAAATTCTTTTATTTCAGCATCAATCGCTTGCGCCGTTTCATCAGACATATTTAACGACTTAGCAGACGTTCGACCTAAAAATACTTCGCCTTCTTCTTCAGCAAATAACATAGGGCCCATTTTTTCAGATAAACCCCATTGTGTTACCATTTTTCGCGCTAGCTGAGTAGCACGTTCAATATCGTTTGAAGCTCCGGTAGAGACTTTGTCAGCACCGTAAATCATTTCTTCAGCAATTCGGCCACCATAAAGTGATGAAATATTGCTTTCTAAATGCTGTTTAGAATGGCTGAATCTATCCTGCTCTGGTAAATACATAGTCACCCCTAACGCACGACCGCGAGGAATAATACTCACTTTGTAAACAGGATCATGATCTGGTACTAAACGACCAACAATGGCATGCCCTGCTTCATGATAAGCCGTCATCTCTTTTTCTGACTCAGTCATCACCATAGATTTACGCTCTGAGCCCATCAAGATCTTATCTTTTGCTTTTTCAAACTCTTCCATTGATACAACACGGCGTGTGCAACGTGCAGCAAATAATGCAGCTTCATTAACTAAGTTAGCTAAATCAGCCCCTGAAAAACCAGGGGTACCACGGGCGATTACAGATGCTTTTACATCATCACCTAAAGGTACTTTACGCATATGTACTTTTAAAATTTGCTCACGACCACGAATATCAGGTAATCCAACCGTTACTTGACGGTCAAAACGACCTGGTCGTAATAAAGCTGGATCTAATACATCAGGGCGGTTAGTTGCAGCAATAACGATAACGCCTTCATTACCTTCAAAACCATCCATTTCAACTAACATTTGGTTAAGTGTTTGTTCACGTTCATCGTGACCACCACCCATACCAGCGCCACGTTGGCGACCTACTGCATCAATTTCATCAATAAAGATAATACAAGGTGCAGACTTTTTCGCTTGTTCAAACATATCACGTACGCGTGATGCACCAACACCGACAAACATTTCAACAAAATCTGAGCCTGAAATAGTAAAGAAAGGTACTTTTGCTTCACCAGCAATTGCTTTGGCTAATAATGTTTTACCTGTTCCCGGTTGACCAACCATTAATACACCTGATGGAATACGACCACCAAGTTTTTGGAATCTAGATGGGTCTTTTAAATAATCAACTAATTCAGAAACTTCTTCTTTCGCTTCATCACAACCAGCAACATCAGCAAACGTTGTTTTAATTTGGTCTTCGCTCAATAAACGTGCTTTTGATTTACCAAATGACATGGCGCCTTTTCCGCCACCACCTTGCATTTGACGCATGAAGAAAATCCAGACACCAATCAATAAAATCATCGGGAACCAGGAAACAAATATAGTCGTTAAGAAGCTTGTTTCTTCAGGTAATTCACCCGAAGCATTAACGCCTTGTTTAACCAGATCATTAATTAAATCGCGATCATAACCACCGGGAATAACAGCAATAAAAGTTTCACCGCTACGTTTAACACCTTTAATGACACCATTTCGATCAACATTCGCTTCTCTGACTTGTCCTTGACGAACATCTTGAATAAAACGCGTATAATCGACTTGTTGTTCATTAGCATTGTTTGGCGTAAAACTCTGAAATACTGACATCAACACAACAGCTATTACTAACCACAAAATAAGATTTTTTGCCATATCGCTCAACTTAATGACCTCTTGATAAATTTAACACCCAATGAATATTGTTCAAAAAACAATCGCAAAAAAGTGTCTTAAAATAATTATGTTTAATTTACTACAATTTAAAGCCTGTCGCTACTAGATAAACCTCTCTTGATCTCGCACGAGACGATTGAGGCTTTCGAGTTTTAACCGTTTTAAATACTTGGCGGGTTTCTTTCATAAATTGTTCAAAGCCCTCACCTTGAAAAACTTTAACCACAAACGCACCATTTTTTTTCAATACTTGATGACACATGTCTAAAGCTAACTCTACCAAATACATGCTTCGCGCAGAATCTGCACTATCATTTCCGGTAAAGTTTGCAGCCATATCAGACATCACCACATCAATATTTTTACCATTAATACGTGTTAGTAAAGCATCGAGTACAGCTTCTTCTCTAAAATCACCTTGCAGAAAATCGACGCCTGCTATGGGGTCCATTCCTAAAATATCGCAGGCAACTACTTGACCACTTTCGCCCACTGCTTTCACGGCATATTCTGACCAACCACCAGGTGCTGCGCCTAAGTCCACCACTTTCATACCAGGTTTGATCAATTTGTCTTTTTTATTGATTTCTTCAATTTTAAAAACAGCGCGAGAACGTAAGCCTAATTTTTTGGCTTTTTTTACGTACTCGTCTTCAAAGTGTTCCTGCATCCATTTTTGGCTGCTATTTGATAATTTACTTTTACTCATTTAGCTAACTTTTCACTTCGACTGAATAAAAATCAAACAAAGCTTTACACGTTTTATTAGTATTACAAACAAGATGAGGGTAAAATAGCGTTAATTCAAGCTAACTTGTAACGAAAATTGTTAATGAGCCTAAATAAAAAACAAATCCAGCATCTAAAAGGGCTGGCACATTCATTGAAACCTGTTGTTCTTCTTGGTAATAATGGATTAACGGAAGCGGTTGTTGCCGAAATCGACTTTGCTTTAAATCATCATGAATTAATTAAAGTAAAAATTCCAACCGATGATAGAGAAACCAAAGGATTGATTGTTGACGCAATTTGTCGTGAAACTGAATCCACGAAAGTACAAGTGATTGGTAAAACTTTAGTTATTTATCGCCAGTCGCCGGAACAGAAAATTCGTATTCCAAAACTATAACGTTAACCTAAATCGATAACGTTTAACGTTCAGTTAAAAAAGCCAAGTAGTTTATTTACTACTTGGCTTTTTATTTTACTTCATTAATATCGTTTTTAATGCGCTAATATTTTTGCCTATTAACGAGAAATATTTCTTGAAAAGTCACCACCCTGACCAGTTTCAACAAGCTCTCCATTGACAAAATATAAGTAAGTACATTCGTCACGTGTTGTTAAACCATCTTTATGAATACGATTAGTACGATAAAATAATACGCGTATTGCATTACCATCTTTTTCATAAGTTTCATTAAAATCAGCAACACCAAGACGGTTAGTTACATCAATAATGCTAGAGTTTAAAGCAATGCGGCTGATTTTTTTTCTGTTAGTGTATTCTCGATTTTCATAATCACTCGACATATTGTATCCATCGTCACCACCAACAGACACAACACAGCCAGTTAATGATAAAGTTAACGGAGCAGCAATAATTAACGCTAAAATAGATTTTTTCATGTTTTATACTCTTTTGATCAAATTATTATTGTGAATTTTGAATAAGTTGTAGCAAAAGTCACTCCAAAAAACATAAGCTATTGATTAAAAATAATTTTATTAAAAAAGTGTGTAATTAAACTAACACTTACTCTAATTTTTTCGCTAAAATATAGTTTTTTTAACGAAGATAAAGTTATCAATATGACCATCAATGATGAGATTTTAGCCATTGCTAACCAGCTTGCGAACCAAGGTAAGAAACCGACAGTAGCATTAATAAAAACAAGACTTTCACAGCCCGTTCCCTTACCTCAATTGATTGCCACTTTGAAAACTTGGCAACATGAGCCCAGTTTTACCGAAATCAATACGGTTGAAACGACAGCTATTAAGGAAGAACCAAAAAATAATGACGCATTAACCGAAATAATTAATCAGGCGATAACACCATTAAAAGATGAAATTAACTCATTGAAATTAATGATTGAGCAATTAATCAATAAAAGTTAATCAGTTTCTGGCTCAATATAAATATCAGGTTGTAAACTCGCGATAAAGTCTGTTAATGAATCGGCAATTTTTTTATGTGGTTTACAACCAACTCTTTCTGCCCAAACTTCACCACTTTCATTTTCTACGGTGAGCATAATATTGTCATCATCGGTCACAGCAAAAAATAAGGTTACTGTTTGTTTGAGCTTCTGCTTCATTAAAACGTGACCAATGAGGTTTTCTTGCAAACGAGCAAAGTCATCTTCACTCCAAGCAAATAACAATTGTAAATGCCCTTCAGAACAACTAGCAGGAATATTTTCACTAAATATGGTGGTAAAATAATGAACAATAGAAGGATGAATCACGAGATCAAGCGCATCCTCTAAATTTGCAAAAGACAAAGCAGGTTGCATTTCAACAGGCTGCCAGCACATCAATTTTTCATCAAACCTATTTTGTAAACAGGGCGAGGGCCACTGTTCATCATGCTCGACTAAAGGTAAATGCTGGAGTTTCTCTTGATATTGTTCAACATAGCGTTGACTAAAGGTAAGTATATTTGCAGTTAATTGTGTGTCGGTTGTTTTCATCTAATGAATAATTCCTATAAAATAAATATTGCAGCGAAAATTACTTAGCGAGCCATCACTATCATGAGCCATTATAACAACGCATCCGAGTTAGATAAATTAACTTTAGGCAAAACTACCCAGTACATTAGTCATTACCAACCATCATTACTACAAGGTGTTCCCCGTAGTTTAAATCGAGAAGCGTTAAATTTAACACCAGAAGACCTACCCTTTCACGGAGAAGACATTTGGTATGGCTATGAATTATCTTGGCTAAATGAAAAAGGTAAACCCGTTGTTGCCGTTGCAGAGTTTAGGTTTCCGTGTACAAGCCCTAATATTGTTGAGTCAAAATCTTTTAAACTATATCTGAACAGCTTTAACCAATCAAAATTTGCCGATATAAATGCGGTGCAAACTGTGCTTAGCCAAGATTTGTCAAAAACGTGTGGCACACAAGCTCAGGTAAAATTATTTAAAGTAGACAATTGTGCACCGTTAGAAATTAATCACTTATCTGCTCAATGTATTGATGAACTTGACATCGCAATCGACGAATATACTCTGAATCGTCAACATCTATCAGTAGAAACAAACGAGAAAATGATTGATGAATTTTTAGTATCTCATTTATTAAAATCAAATTGTTTGATCACCAACCAACCCGATTGGGCAAGTATTTATATTAAGTATTCAGGTAATAAAATCAATCATAAATCATTGCTGAAATATCTTATTTCGTTTCGCCAACATAACGAATTTCATGAGCAATGTGTGGAACGTATATTTTGTGATATCCAACACTTTTGCCAACCAGAAAAACTCACGGTTTATGCAAGATATACTCGCAGAGGTGGTTTAGATATTAACCCGTTTAGAAGCACTGAAGTCGACACTGCCCCACTTGCTAGAACATTAAGACAGTAATCTTTGATCTAACAACATTAATTAACTAAAATTTTATTTAATTGTTTTTTCTCCGCATACTAATGCTGACTTTTTTAATATCTGCGTATATTATTAATAAACAAATAATTATTTTTACACTTTTGTATTTTAAACTCGAACAGTTGAATACTAAAAACTAGATAATCTGTACTCATCATAACAAAGGATATGATTTTTCATGAGCGGTAATTCAACGGTCGATAAAGAAATAGCAGCACTTAAGAAAAAGCTCGATGCAGCTATTGAATCTCGTAGTATTATCGATGATGAATTTAAATTACAGACGACACTATTTACCGAGTTCATCATTAAACTAAGTCAAGCAACTAAAGGCATTGACTTATCCTTAGATAATAAACTAGCAAAATTACGATCATTATTTACCAAATCGGCGCCGATTGCCGATGTACAAAAGTTAGTTAAGGAAATAACCTTACTTCTACAAAAGTTTTCGATAAAGAAAGAGCAAGAAATCGCTAAATTACAAAGTCAATTTAATTTAGCCGGACAAGCGCTTCAAAAAGTAAATGGCTTACCTGAAAATTTAAGAAGACAATTACGTACTCTGTTAAAAGATAATGAAGAAACAAAGGAAGCATTGGCACAATATATTCCTTTAATGAGTCAATTAGTAAACTTTTATCAAACCGCCTTAAAAAAAAGCAATGTGGCTGATAACGCAGAAGGATTACTAAGTCAGCAAAATAGTAATAGAAGTGAAAAAACGGTTACAAAACCAGATCATAAAGTCATTGAAAGATTTACTGAGTTGTTATCAAAAATCAATGTTTCTCGACAATACCAAAATCAATTATTAAAAATAAAGTCTGAATTAAAAGATGATATGCCTAATGAAAAATTATTTAATAGTTTTTTAGCGGCTTTCGACGTCATCAGTCATGATTTACAGCACGAAAGAAATACTGCAAAAGTGTTTTTATCGACGTTAAGTGAAACCCTATCAACCATTCAGACTGCAGTAAAAAGTACCATTTCAACACAAGATAAATGTAATAAAAAACATCAAAAACTCAATACGCAACTCCAAAGCCAAATTACCGATATGGCAAGTGGATTAGACCAAGCGAATTCATTGGTTGATATAAAAGTAGATATCAACGGAAAGCTAAAAGCTATTGCGAAAACGCTTGACGAAAAAACCTTACTTGAGAGCACGTTACAAGTAGAACTTGAAAAGAAACTTGTTGACATGCAATCTAAAATTGAAACACTTGAAGAGCAAAGTTTATCGTTTGAAAAACGTATTCAAGAACAACAGGCAAAAAGTATGCAAGACGCATTAACAAAACTAAATAATAGGGCTGCTTTTGATGAATACTTTGCCAAAGAAACCGTAAGATACCAACACAATGGCGGTTTTTTAGCAATCGCCATTGCAGATCTCGATGACTTTAAACGAATTAATGATACCTATGGTCATACTGCCGGAGATAAAACCTTACAAGTACTTGCAAGCACATTCAAAAAGAACCTAGCTGGCGATGCTTTTATTGCTCGTTATGGTGGTGAAGAGTTTGTTTTTATTTTTAGAGGTTTTGATAAAGCGGAAATTATCAAAAAACTCAATGCTTTAAAATTAAATATTGCTAGATTGCCATTTAAATTTAAAAATAACAAAGTATCAATGACTTTATCTGTTGGTGTCACTCATATTAAAACAGAAGACAATGTTCATATAGCTTTTGAAAGAGCCGATACCGCACTATATAAAGCCAAAGAAGAAGGAAAAAATAGAGTTATTTATATTCAATAAGCTTATATAAAGTCATTAAAGGAGTAATAAATGCATACACATTTAGACCCAGTTGGGAATATGAAGTTACTTTCTCCTATTGAAGTGGCACAACTTCAACAATCGGCATCAAGTAAGTTATATAACCTCTATAGGAATTGTTCCCTCGCAGTGCTAAATTCTGGTAGCCACACTGACAACGCAGAAATTATTTACCAGAAATTTCAAGATTTTAATATCGAAGTATTACGCCGTGAACGCGGGGCAAAAATTTCACTTGAAAACCCTCCTGAACATGCCTTTGTTGATGGAAAGATAATTCTTGGCATACAAGAACATTTATCCGCGGTATTAAGAGATATTTTATTTACCAGCCAACGATATAAAAATATATCACCTGACAACGAAAACATTACTCATATCACCTTTGATATATTAAGAAATGCTAATGTCATTATCCCTGACAGCGAGCCAAATTTAGTTACCTGTTGGGGCGGTCATTCTATCAATCAAACTGAATATCGTTATACCAAAGAAGTGGGTTATCAATTAGGGCTTCGTGGCTTTAATATATGTACAGGATGTGGGCCTGGAGCCATGAAAGGCCCAATGAAAGGTGCGACAATTGGCCATGCAAAGCAACGCAATAATCATGGCAGATATATAGGGTTAACCGAGCCAAGCATCATAGCAGCAGAGCCACCTAATCCTATTGTTAATGAATTAGTGATTATGCCTGATATCGAAAAACGTCTTGAAGCTTTTGTGCGAATATCTCATGGCATTATTATTTTTCCAGGGGGGGCAGGTACAGCAGAAGAATTACTTTATATTTTAGGCATTATGCTTAACTCAAAAAATCAAGATCAAAAACTCCCTATTATCTTAACCGGCCCTGCCTCAAGTGCCGCCTACTTTGAAAAAATAGATGCGTTTATTGGTGCAACCTTAGGCGAAAAAGCACAAAATTTATATCAAATTATTGTCGATGATGCGGAAAACGTCGCTAAAAGCATGAAATCAGGATTGAACGACGTACTCTCTCATCGCAAGCAAACTGGCGATGCTTATCACTTTAACTGGTCTCTAGTGATTGAAAATGACTTTCAACAACCATTTGAGCCAACACATAAAAATATGGCTAAAAATAAAATCAGTTATGATTTGGATATTGCTACCTTAGCAGCAAATTTACGACGAGTATTCTCCGGTATCGTTGCGGGTAACGTGAAATCAGATGGCATCAAAGAAATCAGAGAGCATGGCCCTTTTCAAATCACCGGAGATAGTCGTATTATGTCGTTAATGGATGAGCTACTTAATTCCTTCGTTGAGCAACAACGGATGAAATTACCGGGTACTGAATATATTCCGTGCTATCAAGTCATTAGGGAAAAATAAATGTCAGTACATGTAGTATTAATTGACGCTTTAAATTTAATTAGGCGAATTTATGCGGTGCAAGAACGTCCTTTTTTAATGAACAATGAGTTAGCAGACAATACTAAACAACAAGTCTTATTTAACACTCAGCAAGCTTGTAGCCAAGCACTAAGTAAAATACTTGAATTACAACAGCCCACTCATGCTCTTGCAGTTTTTGACAGTATAAAACCTTGTTGGCGATACGCTCTTTATCCTGATTATAAAAAAGGTAGAAAGAAGATGCCTGCGCATTTAGCGGATAAATTAATCGATATCCAAGATGCATTTATGGAGCAAAATGTTGACTCATTAATTTCAGAAGAAGATGAAGCTGATGATTTAATTGCCACTTTAGCAATAAAGGTTGCACTTCGCGGACAAAAAGTGACCATTATTTCAACAGATAAGTGTTTTCTTTCATTATTGAATCAAAACATAGAAGTATACGATTACTTTAATCGTCGATATCTCGACCATCACTACGTCAAAGAAAAGTTTGATGTACGAGCCGACCAATTATTAGATTTATGGACCTTAACGGGGGACTCTACTAATAAAATTCCTGGGGTCGCGGGAATTGGCCAAGTGATCGCGTCAACCTTATTAAACCAATACGGTTCATTAAATGCGATTTTAGTCGCCAATGATTTGAAAAGTAGCATTAATGAAAAGCTCAAAAAACATACCGAACAAATTGAATTAAGTAAAAAACTGCTTCAATTAAAACAAGACATCCCTTTAGGGTTTAATTTAAAAGACATTCGATTAACCGAAATGAGTCATAGTTAAAAGCAACGGCTGTTTTCACAAAAATAAGTAAATAACAGCTTTAATCGTTAAAAACTTCCAATCATTTTCGCATATCGTTATGCTATACAAAATTTTTACATTGAATCCGCTCATTTAAAGGTTAACATGAACAAAAAAGTCATTTCGCGCATCTTATTAGCATTAGCGGCATACGGCGTATTTGTCGTACTTGTAGTAAGTTTTTATGATGACAGCCCAGCGAATATGCAATGGGAAGATAGGGAAGCCTATAACAGACAATTTATTAGTAAATTAAAATTAGGCGAATTCACCTTTGACCAAGCACTTGAAAAGCTAGGGAGTCCAGATATTACTGAAGCGAAAAAATCGAAAGACACTAACTATCAAGTCTTATTTTATCGTACTCAACATGTAAAATCAGATGGAATAACAACGCAAGATGAATGTACCTACTTGTTGTTTGTTAATGACCAACTTGCAGAGTACGCAAAAGCCGAGCATTACAAAGGGTTGGATGACGTTATCACCGAATATTCGATTAAGCACTCATTAGAAAGCCAAGTAAAACATTTAGACAGTATTGCCAATTAACCTTTTTAGCACGGGTAAATAATGTAAACAAACTTATACAATCGAAACAAAAAAAGAGCAATACATTGCTCTTTTTTTGTGTTCACAATTCTCAATTAAAGTGAGTGGTTTGCTACCTTTGATTGGCTCGGTGCACTTTATATTTTACTAATAAAGTAATTTCATCACGATCATAATAAAGATGTTTTGCTTCGTAATAACAATTAGGTAACGCATCTTTTAATTTATCGAGTAACCCTTTTACAGTATCGTATTTTTTAGCCATCGGCAGTTTTAAATTAACAATAGCTTCGCGACAATAACCTTGAGTAAACCAATGAATAATTAGATCAACCACGCGCTGAGGCTTTTCAATCATATCGCATACAAGCCAATCAACCGGTGTTTGATCCGGAATATTCACTTTTTCACGCTTTTTAGTTTCACGCACTAACCAGTAAATTTCATGTTTAATAGGCTCATATTTAAAACCGTCAACCATGCGATGCTTAACTTGTCCTGTTTCCATCAAAGACTCTGCCATCGGGCCATTATCAATAGATGTTACCATCATGCCTCGACGTACAAGTTGATAGGTCCAACCGCCAGGTGCCGCGCCTAAATCAACGGCTTTCATACCAGAGCACAAACGATATTCTCTTTCTTCTTTAGGAATAAAATATAAAAATGCTTCATCTAATTTCAGTGTTGAACGACTTGGAGAAGCGCTTGGAAATTTTAATCGAGGGATCCCCATCACATGAGGCGAAGTATTGTTACCAAGCGAATAGCCTAAGATCACTTCGGTACCACTGAAAAAAAGTGCATGTAAAACGGCACCTTCATGTTGATTTTTTTCCGTGAGAACTTTTTTCTTTCTAAGCGCTTGTCTTAACGGAACGGCTAATTTTCGACAAAACTTAGATAACGCTTTACCGTCATTGGTATCAGGTGTTTCCATTCTTAAATCAGCATATTGCCATTCACTGCCAAGCTCCTCAACAATAGCTTCTACTCTATTATAATCAGGTAGTGCTATTTTATCGGTTAAGGTAACAAACCACTGACGCGTAAAGATAAGGCGCTTTAGTGGTAGCTTTGCCATTATTTTTTCACCATCTTCTGGATTATTAAGATGATAAAAAACAATCCCTTCGTTTTTAGTTATCTGTAAATAACCAAAGGCTTCAAGCCAAGCTGCTTTTTCTTGAATTTCAGCACCACACTCTTTTTCAAAGCCGGGTCTGCAATATAAAACTATTGATGTCATGATTTTTCTTTACCTAAAAAAGCTAAACTTAACCAACCTAACGCTAATGTTATTCCTCCAAGGGGCGCAAAACCACCGAGACTTAACATGCCAGTATAGGTTTTCAAATATAAACTGCCACTAAAGAGTATTATCCCTAAAATAAATAAAATCGCCGAAATAAATAAAGTACGAGATTGGTTATTTCGATAAGCTAAACCGACAACCAGTAATGCAAGTGTATGAATAACTTGATATTGATGTGCCGTTATTAAACGAACTTTATCTATTTCATTGATATGTTGACCCGCATGAGCTAGCCAAGCGCCGAATAATACAGAAAAACACCCACTAAGGGCAGTAAATACTAAAAATACTTTAACAAAGACGTGCTTGCTTTTCATTTTAGTGGCCTTATTTATTATTAACAATTCTAAGAGAGTAACTAGTTATTGGCTTTAGCTGTGTTCGTTGATAAATGTTTGTATAAGTTGTACTGCAGATTGAAGGTGTTGTTGATGAGTGTAACCAGACTTCACTCTTGGTTTTAAATCATGGTCTCCATCAGCTAAAAAAGCAACCTGACACAATGAAGACATTTGATACCGCTCTATTTCTTGTTTATTGCCTAATGCATCTCTTTCACCTTGGACAATTAAAATGGGAGAGCTGGTATTTTGCAATGGCTCTAAACGTAATTTTTCCGGTTTTTTTTGCGGATGAAAAGGATAACCTAAGCAAATAACGCCTTTTACTTTAGCTAATTTATCTTCTACTAATGTTGCTGCAACCCTTCCGCCCATTGATTTACCTGCAAGAAATAACGGTAAAGAGCTATCAACATATGATAATACTGTTTTTAAGCAATTTAACAATTTTGGCATTCTCTCGGGTGGATAGCGTTTATCCTCTTTTAACCTCTTATCCATATAACCAAAATTAAACCGTAAGACATTAATCTTTTGAGCATTTAATAACTCAGTCATGGTTTGCATAAAATCAGATGATTTATCGGCACCCGCACCATGAGCGAATACAACCAAGGCAATGGCACCATCCACGGTATTTTCTACCACAGAAATATCAGGTAAATTTTCGCCAGTGACATTTACAAAGTTTTTTTCTGTTTTATGCATCATTCCATTCTTCTTCTTGGGCAACCGTATCAAGCACCCATTCTCTAAAAGCAGCTATTTTACCTACATCGACCTGATGTTCTCGACAAACTAAATAAAACGAATCTTTACTAATAAGCGTATGCGAAACAGGCTTAACTAATCGCCCAGCATCAAGATCAGGTTTAGCTAAAATACTTTGTGCTAACGCTATTCCCTGGCCGTAAACAGCAGCTTGTACTACCATCGCTGAATGACTAAAAATAGGTCCATGATTAACATTGGTCCCTTTTACGCCAACATCTTTAAACCAACGTTTCCAGTCTCGTCGAGAGGTATCATGTAAAAGAGTATGATTGGTTAAATCATGAATTGTGTTTAACGGTTTATTCCCTTCTAATAATAAAGGCGAACATACCGGTATTAAATATTCGGTATGTAACTTATCGACATGAACGCCTGGCCAACGTCCTCGTCCATGATAAATAGCAATATCAACATCTTCTGTTAATGAATTATCGGCTTGATCAACGGCTTTGATTCTTACATCAACATCAGGATTTAATAAATTAAAAGTGTTTAATCGAGGAACCAGCCATTGAATTGCAAAACTTGGCTGTAAACTGACAGTAATTGCACCTTTCGCTCCACGCGCTAATAATTTTTCAGTCGCTTCATGGAGTAAATTGAACACATTTTTGATATCAGAATAATATGATTGCCCTTCTTCAGTTAATAAAAGCGCACGATTTTTTCGCATGAATAACTTTAAGGCTAAATGTTCTTCCAAAGATTTAATTTGATGACTAATTGCCGCTTGAGTAACAAATAATTCTTCAGCTGCACGAGTAAAACTCAATTGTCTTGCAGAAGCCTCAAATACCCTTAAAGCATTGAGTGGTGGTAAACGAACAGCCACGGCATCACCTATTATAATAGTTAAATATGACATTTTTTTGAATAAAAACTCTATTCAAAAAACAAAAACCAATTAGCATTAGATTTTCTAATGAATGGCATTATAAAATGTCATTTTATTTATTACCAGCATTAACTTATCATTTACACATAGATGAAGGACACCATCTTTATCCTACCATGAGACAAGCATGAGTAGCTGGGCAAGAATGTTTACCTAAAGAAAACATTAGACCACGAGAGAAAAGGTCCTAAAACATCTATATGGATATTTGACGTTTTATACAGGTGACTACAATGAAATTACTTACACAACTCTCTACCGTTTTAACCCTAGCATTAGCAACCACAGTTGCAAATGCCAACACAACCAACGTAACCACAACTGAATTAGTGAAAGCACAACCAATTAATGCTGCAGAATTGATCAATACTGTGGAGTTAAACCTTGTTCAATCTATGGAACAATTAAAAATTACGTTCGTGAATGATACCGTTAATAATCAAAAGTTATTGATTACTCAGGCAAAGTCTGACAGCAATACTAAAGGCTACACAACTAAGCTTTCTTTAGCGGCTGAATAAAGCCAGATTAACAGTTTTAGGTTTAAATTCATTCCCAACTGAATTTAACCTTAGTTAAGCGTTAAAAGCTTCTCTAGGGCGATTGACGTGATAAACCACATGAGGTTCTTTAGTTTGATGGCTTAGTAATCTTTTGCGGTTAAAAAAATGCTCGCGCATAAATATTTAAGGGTGCTTATGCACCCTTTTTCTTTGCCTATACGCTTTTAATAAAACACTATTGAGTGATCAAAACAGGAAAGCTTTTAACCAGATCGTCCACCGCTTTCATCTGTTCTAAATACGGCAATAATTTATCTAAAGGTAATGCACAAGGGCCATCACATTTGGCAACAGTAGGATCAGGATGCGCTTCAATAAACAAGCCAGCAATGCCTAATGCCATTCCACTTCTTGCTAATTGCGCAGCTTGAGCTCGACGTCCATCAGCAGAATCTGCTCGGCCGCCAGGCTTTTGCAAGGCATGAGTAGCATCAAAAATGACGGGTGCATACGACTTCATTTCTTCCATGGCTAACATATCTACCACTAAGTTGTTGTAACCAAAACAGCTGCCTCGTTCACATAAAATAATTTTATCATTTCCAGCTTCGCCGAACTTGTTAATAATATGACGCATTTCATGAGCTGCTAAAAACTGCGGCTTTTTCACGTTAATAATGGCATTGGTTTTTGCCATCGCAACAACGAGATCCGTTTGACGTGCAAGAAATGCCGGCAACTGAATCACATCAACAACATCAGCAACGGGCTGAGCTTGATACGGTTCGTGAACATCTGTAATGACCGGAACATTAAAGGTTGATTTGATTTCTTCAAAAATCTTTAAACCTTCATCTAAGCCTGGTCCTCGGTATGAATGCACCGAAGATCGATTTGCCTTGTCAAAAGAGGCTTTAAAAACATATGGGATGTTTAATTTCTCAGTGACTTCAACATAATGTTCAGCAATTTTCATCGCTAAATCACGGGATTCTAGAACATTCATGCCACCAAAAAGTGTAAAAGGCTGATCATTACCTATTGTAATATCATCAAGTTTAATCTGAGAAATACTCATTTTTGTTCCTAACTATTATTTCTATTAATTTTTTAGCCAATGGCCTGCAAAATTTGACCACACAACCATGCCATATATGTTCCTATGGTATAGCCTAATACGGCCAATAAAACCCCTACTGGCGCTAAAGAGGGATGAAAGGCAGAAGCAACAATTGGAGCAGAGGCCGCACCGCCAACATTAGCTTGGCTGCCTACCGCCATGTAAAATAAAGGCGCTTTAATTACCTTAGCGACGATCAACATCAACGAAGCATGAATAACCATCCAAATAGCCCCAATGATGAAATAAATCGGAGCATCAAGGATCATAGTTACATCCATTTTCATACCAATAGTGGCAATAAGAATATATAAAAATGCCGAACCAACTTTAGAAGCACCTACTCCTTCAAGTTCACGAGCTTTGGTAAATGACAATGCAATACCGACAGTACTGGCAAAAACTATCATCCAAAAAAACTTACTATGAAAACTAAATTTAGCTAAGCCTGGAAAGTTTTCAATAAAATATGGCGTAATATTATCGGCAAATAAATGTGCAAAACCAGTGACACCTAGACCAACAGCAACAATAATCATGATATCTGAAAGCGTCGCAATTCGACCATGTTTAGCATGAAACTGTTCAACTTTTTCTTTTAAATCAACAATCGCACTAGTGTCAGCACCGGTTTTTTTATCGATATTGCTGGCATTTGCCGACATAACAAGTAACACCGCCATCCATAAATTAGCAACAATGACGTCAACCGTTACCATGGCAGAGAAAATTTGATCCCCTGCACCATAAATTTCTTTCATGGCGGCTTGGTTTGCACTACCACCTATCCAACTTCCAGCTACGGTTGTCATTCCACGCCATACGGCTTCTGGACCTGAAACACCTAATAATTCAGGAGCAATACTTGAGACAATTAATAAAGCTATTGGCCCGCCAATAACAATCCCTATCGTACCGGTTAAAAAAAGTATGACGGCTTTATTACCTAATCTGGCAATCGCTTTTAAATCAACGCTAATAGTTAATAATACTAAACAAGCCGGTAGTAAGTATCGTGAGGCTACATAATAAAGTTGAGATGACTCTCCATCAATAATGCCAAAGGTATTTAATAGTGAAGGAAGGAAATAACATAATAAAACGGCAGGCACAAAACGATAAAAGTTTTTCCAAAAGGGTGACTTACTGTGAGCGGTATAGAATACCAGTCCAAGCATAATAGTGATAATACCGAGCACGGTGGCATCATTGGTTAAAAGTGGGGTGTGTTCAACCACTTCAGGTGTAGACGATAACGCAAACATACTTTCTCCCAAAATTGTTTGTCTAATTTTTATATGATTGTTTTAATTATATTTTTTATTTTGAACAATAACTCGTTAATTATTTAACCTTCTCTTATGACAGACATCATTAGTGTAACACGGTATCTGAAATCGTAATTTTATCTAACTGTAATTTCAATAATTGAGCCGCCGGATCTTGCGGGCACTCTTTGACAAAAAATTGGTAATCATCATACGCCACTTTAAAACAATCTAATTGATGAAGTAAAAAACCTCTATCTCTTCGCTCAAAAGGATCATCAGGTCTAAGTGCTAGCAACAAATCTACGCACTTTAACGCTTTATCAAATTGCACTTCTCTAATTAATGAGTTTTTTAGTGAAGTCAAATACTCGACTAAAATACTCTTTACTTCCATTGGCGCTAAAAAGGTTTGAGTTGGATCCCCATCCAATTCACCTAAACGATCATCTAACTGTTGCCAATTTAATGATTCGCCACTGACAGGCTCAAAAATAATAGAATAAATGTCATCACAAATTATACGAACCATCACTTTCTCTGGCACAAAGACAATTTCTGCCTCCATATCACACGCATTAACAATCGCTTGAACGATAGCGGCTTTAAGGACAGGAGCCATCAACTTATATTCAACGGCTGATGAAATCTTTTGAGCAACAACCGGCCAAATATTTCGTTCGTTATCAAGAAAAAGTTGGCTAACATAAAGCTCATTGATTAAACACTCCGCTTTTTCCATCGGCTCTTCAATATCAATAATCGCCAAACGACAAGCTTCAATAACCTCATGTAACATTTTCTCAAAGCTTGGTGTTTCAGAAAAAATATATTCTTCAACCAAGGCAAATGACGATAATAAATTTCTTTGTTCTGAGTTGAGCTCAGACATCAACAAATCATTCATTTATAACAACTAAAACCTTATTACTTTGTTTCTTCTAAGATATGGGGTAAAAATCATTTTTAAAGTCAGATGGTATTAAAACGGCCTCAAAAAGTAATTTAGAAAAATACCGTTTCTTTTGACATAGCAAGTCTTGCGACTAATAAAATCCAACCCATTGCGCCTAAGTAGCCAATAACTTGCATCATTCTATTTCTAGCAAGTTTTAACGTGTAATAGCCGGTAAAAATGTAAGCAAGTACCGCAATTAATTTTTCGCCAAGCCATAGTTGCTCAAATGGGTTTAACGCTAATTTTATCATCATCGCAACGCCTAAACCTAATAACAGAGTATCAATAATGTGCGGCGCTATTTTCACCCACTTTTTATTTAACTGCGCAGAGTCAGCCAAAGTCCAATAAAAGCGTAATGTAAATAACAGCACGCTAATTAACGCAATCGTCATATGTAAATGTTTCATGTTTTATCCTTTGTTATTCTTCTTGTTTATATAATTATTGATGGGACTTATAACATGCGTATGTCACACGTTCATTACCGTTATAATCTTTTACCGTTTCTATTTCACTAAAACCATTTTGCAAAAATAATTCATGTATTTTCTTCGCTTGTTTAAAACCGTGCTCAAAATACAGGTATGCATTATCGTTTAAAAAAGCGATTGAATTTTTGATAATATGTTCAATATCAGCAAAACCTTGATCTTCAGCAACAAGCGCACTTTTCGGCTCAAATCTTACATCACCTTGCGCAAGATGTTCATCTAATTCATCAATATAAGGAGGATTACTCACAATCAGGTCAAATCTTTTTTCATGGGTTATATTAGAAAACCAATCACTTTGATAGATTTTAACCCTAGATAACCCCAAATGTTGTGCGTTTGATTTTGCTAACGCTACCGCTTCATTTTGAAAATCTACCGCATCAATTTGCCAATTTTCACGCTCAGACGCTAAAGCAAGTGCGATAGCTCCTGTTCCTGTGCCTAAATCTAAGCAATGAAGCATTGGATCCGTATGATTATTTAATACAGTTTCCACTAAAACTTCGGTATCAGGTCGAGGAATAAGTGTTGATGGAGCAACCTGAAATTTGAGTGACCAAAATTCTTTATAGCCAAGAATATATGCAATTGGTTTGCCTGCTCTTCGCTGTTCGAATAAAGTGACGAATTGTTGAAATTCTTGCAGCGATAACTGTTTATCAGGCCAAGTCAACAAATAACTTAATGGTTTATTAATAACATGACTTATCAACAATCTGACATCGAGTTTGGCACTATCAGACAATGGCGCTAATACTTGTGCGCCATTCTTTACTAATAAAGAAATAGAGTCGGAAGCAGAAAAAGGCATATCGATAAAATTAATTAAATTAATTTTGTTCTGCAAGCGCCGCTAATAAATCCGCCTGATTTTCTTGTAAGATTGGCTCTAAAACCAGTTGTAAATTACCTTCTACTACTTCATTTAAGCGGTATAAGGTTAAGTTAATACGGTGATCTGTCATACGACCTTGCGGATAATTATAAGTGCGAATTCGTTCTGAACGATCTCCACTTGCCACTAAATTTCGGCGAGAAGATTCTTCTTCACTACGGCGTTTTTCATCTTCCGCTTGTTGTAAACGGGCTTGTAAAACCGACATCGCTTGTGCACGGTTTTTATGTTGTGAACGCTGATCTTGACACTCAACCACCACACCCGTTGGAATATGCGTGATACGAATTGCTGAATCGGTTTTATTAACATGCTGTCCACCAGCACCTGAAGCTCGGAAAGTATCTACTTTTAAGTCAGCTTTATTAATTTCAATCGCTTCAGATTCAGGAATTTCAGGCATGACAACCACAGTACAAGCTGAAGTATGAACACGACCTTGAGATTCAGTTTCTGGTACACGTTGTACACGGTGGCCACCCGATTCAAATTTCATTTGACCGTAAACACCTTCACCGTTGATCTTAAAAATAACTTCTTTAAAACCGCCCTGCTCACTTTCGCTAAGGTTCATCACCTCAATTTTCCAGCCTTGTTTTTCACAATAACGGGTATACATACGATATAAATCACCCGTAAAGATAGCCGCTTCGTCACCACCTGCTCCAGCACGTATTTCAACGAAACAGTTATTGTCATCATTTGGATCTCGAGGCAATAAAAGAATTTGTAATTGATCTGAAATTTCTTCAACGGCCTTTTTAGCTTCTTTAAACTCTTCTTGTGCCATTTCACGCATATCAGGATCGTCATCTTTTAGCATTTCTTCTGCCGTGGCAAAATCATTTTCTGCTTCTTGATACTGATTAAAAACACTTGTTACTTCTTCTAAGCGTTTAAATTCCTTAGAAAGCGCTAAAAATTTTTCTTGGTTAGCGATAGTATCGGGATCTGATAACAAGGCTTGAACTTCTTCAAAACGTTCAACTAAACCTTCAAGCTTTTGATAAACTGATTTATTCATTAAATATTCTTTTATTTGCTATAAATGAGTGAAATTCCATTCGAAAGTATAACTGATAGTAATCGATAAGAGTTAACAAGAATGATTTATTTTAGATTGCGGGCAGTGTAAAGATTTCAACAACGACTTTCAATAATTGCTACTTATCTATTTGTAAAACGTCTCTTAAATAAACTATTTTATCTAATTCGCCCCCTTGGGCTGCTGTTTGAATGGCATTGGTTGGGGCATGCATTAATTTATTGGTTAATTTTGTTGCTAGCTCCGCGACGACAGCTTCAGGCGCTTTATTACCTTGTAATTGTATTAGCGCTTTTTCAAGTAAAATATCTCGCTCAGACAAACATTGCTTACGATAACTGACGACAGTATCTTGTGTATTTAAGCCTCTTAACCAAGACATAAAGCCACTGGTTTGATGATTAACAATTGCTTCGGCTTCAATCGCAGCTTTACGGCGATTTTCCATATTTTGCGCAATAATACTTTGTAAATCATCGACAGTATATAAAAAGACATCTTCTAAATCAGAGACTTGCTCTTCAATATCACGAGGTACGGCTAAGTCGACCATAAACACAGGACGATGTTTACGTTTCGCCAAGGCTTGTTCAACCATACCTTTGCCAATTAAAGGTAAAGTACTGCCTGTGGAACTAATCACGATATCAGCATCCGCCATATGTTGCGGGATTTGCGCCAAAGTGATCACATCAGCACCTACTTGTTTCGCCATATCTTCTGCTCGATTTAGCGTTCTATTTGCTACCGTGATATGGCCAACTTTATTTTCATAAAGATGTTTCGCCACTAATTCGATGGTTTCGCCCGCGCCCACGAGTAATACTTTTGCTTTTTCTAAACTTGCAAAAATATGCTTCGCTAAATTAACCGCTGCAAAAGCAACAGACACAGCACTTGAACCAATTTCAGTTTCTGTTCGCACTTGTTTAGCAACGCCAAAGGTACGTTGAAATAAACGGTCCATCACTAATGCCATCGACCCTGCGGCTTTCGCTTGGCTATAGGCTTGCTTCATTTGCCCTAAAATTTGTGGTTCACCTAAAACAAGTGAATCAAGTCCACAGGCAACTCGCATCATATGGTTTACCGCTTTTTGGTCACTGTGCCAATACAAACTTGGGATAATAGTAGAAGCAGGTATATTATGATGATGTTCCAGCCAAGCAATAACTTTTTCTTGGGTAATATCGTATTTGTCGGCGGCAACTAAATATAATTCAGTTCGATTACATGTAGATAATATCGCCGCCTCTTTACATTGCACTTGTGAAAGCATCTCTTGCAACGCGACTGACAACTTATCAGGATTAAAAGAGATTTTCTCCCTGATAGCGACGGGTGCGGTTTTATGATTGATACCAACGGCAACTATGGACATACGTTAACTATTAAACCTACTTGAAAGTAATCTAGTAAAAACTTACTTTTATTTATTAAGAATTAAATTAAATATCTATGATAATAAGGTATTATGCCAGCAGCTTATTAAGTGCAACCTGATCTAACACAAACTATTGTGTTAATTTTACGAAAGATTGGCGGTGATTGAAAGCAATCACCTCGATAAAACTGAAAGTACCGTTAAAATAATGTTCATGACCAAACACATCATCACGCTGCTATGTCTATTATTTCTTCTAATGGGTTGTGCCACGAATAAAACTATAGAGCAATCACAACCAGCAGTTAATCAATCAAAAGCAGCACGTTTTGAAAAAATTACGCGTATTCAACAATGGCAAATTAAAGGTAAAATTGCCTTTCTCCAAAAGCAAAAACGAGAAAGTGCTTCATTGTTTTGGCAATACAACCAAAATAATGCGCAACAAACTCTTAAGCTCACCACGTACTTAGGGATTAATGTATTAACGCTTAACACTGATAATGGCAAGCACAGTGTAAAAGTAGATGGAGAAAGCTATCAAAGTGATAACTTAGAACAATTAATATATTCTCTGACCGGTTTATTACTGCCTACAAAAGCTTTACATTATTGGTTAAAAGGTCAAATTTATTCTGCTGCGGATACAATCACCTATGATAAACAATCACAATTACCCAATACACTTACCAGCTATTATCAAGGAAACACATGGCGGATAAGCTATAAAAAGTATCAAACCGTCGATGATGTTCAACTCGCTCATCAGATATCAATTAAACAAAATGACTTAACCATTAAAATAATCATCAATCATTGGAAGCTATAACTATGCCTGTTAGTTTACCTGCAACTGACTCTCCATTTTACCCATTTCCATCACCCGCTAAATTAAATTTATTTCTACATATCGTCGGCCGAAGAACCGATGGTTATCATGAACTGGAAACCGTTTTTCAGTTTTTAACTTTGGCCGACAATATTGCGATTAAGCCGACAACCACCTCAACCATTACCTTATTAACACCGATTGACGGTGTTCCAAATGACGATAATTTAATTGTCAAAGCAGCCAAATTACTGCAAGCAGAAACACAATCACCATACGGCGCTGAAATAAAAATAAATAAATTGTTACCTATGGGCGGTGGTTTAGGTGGTGGTTCGTCCAATGCTGCAACCGTATTATTAGCATTAAATGTGTTATGGCAATGTAAACTCTCTTATCAACAACTTGCCGAATTAGGGTTACAACTAGGTGCGGATGTACCAATCTTTATTCATGGTTTTGCTGCATTTGCTCAAGGTATCGGCGAAAAGTTGTCGCCTGTTTATCCTGATGAATCTATCTATTTAATCACTAAACCTCAATGTAGTATTTCGACCCAACAAGTATTCACGGCAAAAGCACTCACTCGCAATACTAGAAAACTTGATAACAACGCATTTGATGATAAAACATACATCAATGGCTATCATAATGATTGTCAAAATTTAGTAATAAATCACTATCCTGAGGTTGCCAAGTTGCTTGCTTGGTTGATAGAATACGCGCCGTCTCGAATGACAGGTACAGGCGCTTGTATTTTCTCTCGCTTTGATTCTGAAGAAGAAGCTAAACGAGTACAAAAATTACTTCCTAATACCATGACTTCATTTGTTACTAAAGGTATTAATACTTCACCTCTACATAGTGTTTTACAGCAATTAGAGTCTGAGATTTGTACTTAATTTTTTTGAAAAAAAAGCCTGAAAAGTTGGCTTTTTTAAAATAATGTGCTGATATTAACAACATGTTTTATTCAGCATTCTACTTATAATGTCAAAAGTTTCTGAGGAACTGCTAGTGCCTGACATGAAGATCTTTGCGGGTAATGCCACCCCTGAATTGGCCAAACAAATTGCTAATCGTCTCTACATTACACCAGGAGAGGCCAAAGTTGGTAGTTTTAGTGATGGCGAAATTAGCGTTGAAATTACTGAAAATGTTCGCGGTGCTGACGTTTTTATCATTCAATCAACGTGCGCTCCAACCAACGATAATTTAATGGAACTTATCGTAATGATTGACGCGCTTCGTCGTGCATCAGCTGGCCGTATTACCGCTGTTATGCCTTACTTCGGTTACGCTCGTCAAGACCGTCGTGTACGAAGTGCTCGTGTACCTATTACCGCTAAAGTTGTCGCTGACTTCTTATCGAGTGTTGGTGTTGACCGTGTTTTAACGGTTGATTTACACGCAGAGCAAATTCAAGGTTTCTTCGATGTGCCGGTTGATAATGTATTCGGTACGCCAATTCTATTAGAAGACATGAAAGACAAGAATTTAGAAAATCCTGTCGTTGTTTCTCCTGATATTGGTGGTGTAGTACGTGCGCGAGCAGTCGCTAAATTATTAGATGATGCTGACTTAGCTATTATTGATAAACGTCGCCCTAAAGCGAATGTTGCTCAAGTCATGCATATTATTGGTGATGTTGCTGGACGCGATTGTATTATCGTTGACGATATGATCGATACTGGCGGCACATTAGCGAAAGCAGCAGAAGCGTTAAAAGATCATGGAGCAAAACGTGTATTTGCTTACGCTACTCACCCTGTATTATCTGGCAATGCTGCTGAAAACCTTAAAAATTCAGTAATAGATGAAGTTATTGTTACTGACTCTATCCCATTATCACCAGCAATTAAAAAGCTTGGTAATGTACGCCAATTAACGTTAAGCGGTATGTTATCTGAAGCGATTCGTCGTGTTTGTAATGAAGAATCAATTTCTGCGATGTTTGATAGTTAATTTCACAGACAATTCGAGAGATTTTAAAAAGCACCTCAGGGTGCTTTTTTTATGAGAGAAATATTTTATTTTTTTGTCTACACTTAAAATATGTCCCACAGCATCAGCTTAGGCGTCGATGAAGGTATTTAATAAAACAGTTACATTTATTTTTCTATTGTTTTCAATAAATACGTTTGCATCTATTCAAAAATCACTGTTCATAAATGATATTAATTGGCCGCCCTTTTTCTTCCAAGAAATAAAAGCTAACACTATTGGTATTGGCAAAGAAATTATTAATTATTGTTTGAGTGAACAAGGTTATCAGTGGCAATACAAAAATCTTCCCATTAAAAGAACGCATCAAAATATGACATCAGGTGAACTTGATATCAGTGTCTATTCTTACCAAAAAAGTAGAGAAGACTTTGTTGTCTATGGTGCTGAGCCTATTTTCTTTTCTCAATATGGCTTCGCATCCAATAGCCAAGACAATATCACTATCAATAAATTAGATGACATAAAGCAATATCAACTGGGACATTTAGCAGGCTTAGCTCACACACAAGAACTGATGAAAATAATTGAAGAAAAAAAAGCGCTCAATCAAGTCACAGTTGGTTATAGTATTGATGCTATGCTTAGACAACTCACCGCTAGTCAACAAAGATTTCAAATACTTCCTAACTCGATAGAAACATTATTATGGCGGGCAAAACAATTAAACATTGAAAACCAGATACATATTCATGACTTTGTTTTAAAACAAAAAGCCTATTACGTCACGGTATCTAAAGCCAGTAAACACATAACCAATCCGAAAATGTTTCTAACAAAATTTGATGCTTGTATTAAAGCTTTAAAAGAGTCAGGAGAATATCAAACAATCAGCGAAAAATATGGATTAATATCACAACTTGCACGCTCGCCGTCAAAAAGTCTTTACCAGCCAATTAACCCACTGAAAAAAAATCCTTTTATAGATTAAAACAGATGAAGCTCTTACCTTTTACTTTGGGTAAATATGCCCATAGAACTCAGGAAATAGCATTTTAAAAGTAATCAACGATTAATTACAGTAAACGTTTGGTTTTCCAGCCATCAAATGTTATTATGCCGCGCCTTTTTTATCTGCCGTTAAGAAATTAATGAAGATTTAAAATGGCGATGCGTTATTTTTGGTCGCAAAAAATAACAAAAATTCAATTAAAATTAAGGTATTAAACCATGACTGATTTATTTACTTTGGATGCTGAAGTACGTACAGACACAGGGAAAGGTGCGAGCCGCCGCCTACGTCACGCGAACAAAGTTCCAGCTATCCTTTACGGCGAAGGCAAAGAGCCAGTTTCTTTAACATTAGCGCACAACAAAGTTTTCCGTGCACAACAAGAAGAAGCTTTCTACTCTCACGTTTTAACATTAAACGTTGATGGTAAGCCAGTTGAATGTTTAATTAAAGACATGCAACGTCATCCTTTCAAGCAAATCATTATGCACATGGATTTCATGCGTATTGATGCAACTCACTCTGTACACGTTAATGCTCCAATTCACTTTGTGAACGAAGATGTTGCAGAGAAAAAAGGTGGAGCTATTGCTCACCACATTAACGAAGTTGCAGTTAGCTGTTTACCTGGCGATATCCCAGAATTCATCGAAGTTGATGTTGCTGGTTTAGAAGTTGGTCAAACATTACATTTATCAGACATCACTTTACCTAAAGGTGTAACCTCTGATGAATTAGCTAAAGGTGAAAGCCATGACCAAGCTGTTGCTTCATTAAATGCGCCTAAAGGCTCAAGCGATGAAGAAGCTAGCGATGAAGCTGCAGAAGAAACTGCTACTGAAGAATAATCCAAAGGACACTATCCTTTAGATGACTATTCAACTAGTTGTGGGCCTGGGTAATCCAGGCCCTGAATATACAAAAACCCGCCACAATGCTGGAGTTTGGTTCGTAGAAGAACTCGCTTCACGCTATAACATTTCGTTAAGACCTGAAAAAAAATACTTTGGATTATACGGCAAAGGCCAAATTGGTAATGAAGTGATTCATTTACTTATTCCAACGACATTTATGAATAAAAGTGGTCAATCGGTTGCCCCACTGGCAAATTTTTTTCGCATTCCCGTTGAAAATATTTTAGTCGCACATGACGAACTAGATATGGAACCTGGTGTGTGTAAAATTAAACAAGGTGGCGGACATGGTGGACATAACGGCTTACGTGACATCATTGCACGTATGGCAAATAATAAAGAATTTTATCGGTTACGCATAGGTATTGGCCACCCTGGCCATCGAGATCGCGTGACTGGTCATGTACTTGGCAAAGCGCCAGCTATTGAGCAAAACAAAATAGATCAAGCCATTGATGAAGCATCACGCTGCATGGATATTTGGCTTAAAGATGATTTAAAAAAAGCACAAAATCGTCTGCATTCATTTAAAGCGTTATAATACAAATCGTTAATCGCTTAACATATTAAGGTAATATCATGGGATTCAAATGCGGTATTGTTGGCTTGCCCAACGTTGGTAAATCTACACTTTTCAATGCACTCACCAAAGCTGGTATTGAAGCAGCAAACTTTCCATTTTGTACGATAGAGCCAAATACTGGTGTGGTACCCGTACCTGACCCTCGTTTAGATGCATTAGCAAAAATTGTTAATCCTGAAAGAGTTTTGGCTACCACTATGGAATTTGTCGATATTGCTGGTTTAGTTGCAGGTGCTTCAAAAGGTGAAGGTTTAGGTAATAAATTCCTTGCCAATATTCGTGAAACAGACGCCATTGGCCATGTAGTTCGTTGTTTTGAAAACGATAACATAATCCACGTTGCCAATAAAATTGATCCCGCCGCTGATATTGACGTGATCAATACTGAATTAGCATTAGCTGATATGGACACCGCTGAACGTGCGATAACCCGTCAAGCAAAACGTGCAAAAGGCGGTGACAAAGACGCTAAATTTGAAATTCCTGTTTTAGAAAAAATATTAAAACATGTTGAAGAAGGTGAAATGGTTCGCTCTTTAGACTTAACAAAAGAAGAAAAAGCAGCCGTTGCTTATCTAAACTTTTTAACCATTAAACCAACCATGTATATTGCAAACGTAAATGACGATGGTTTTGAAAACAACCCTTATTTAGATGTTGTGCAAGCAATTGCAGACAAAGAAGGCGCGGTTGTGGTTGCTGTTTGTGCTGAAATTGAAGGCGAATTGTCTGAGATGGATGATGAAGACCGTGAAGAGTTTATGGCTGATTTAGGCCTAGAAGAGCCAGGGTTAAATCGTGTGATTAACTCAGGTTATGGTTTATTACACTTACAAACATATTTCACCGCTGGGGTGAAAGAAGTTAGAGCATGGACAGTGAAACAAAATGCGACGGCGCCACAAGCAGCTGGTGTTATTCATACTGACTTTGAAAAAGGCTTTATTCGCGCCGAAGTTATTGCCTATGATGACTTTATTGAATTTAATGGTGAATCAGGTGCAAAAGAAGCGGGTAAGTGGCGTTTAGAAGGGAAAGATTACCTAGTTAAAGATGGAGACGTTGTCCACTTTAGGTTCAATGTTTAATACATAAAACAAATAATTAAAACGAAAAGCGAGCTAAGGCTCGCTTTTTTTATATGTAAATTACCTCTTATCCTTTACATATGAAATTCCATATATATAATATTTCACATATTAAAGGTTGGTGACGTTATATGAATAATTCCATTAAAAACGAAACAACTCAAGAAGTACAAAACGCTAAACAGAAAGTGCTTTTTTTATGTACCGGTAATTCAGCAAGATCACAAATGGCTGAAGCATTATTAAGACATAAAGCTGATGATATATTTGAAGTATATAGCGCAGGAACTTCTCCTGAAATGGTTGATCCACGTACGATTGAAGCGTTAAGTAAATTTGGATTAGACACACAAAACCTTCAGTCTAAAGACATGTCCGAGTTTGCCGGTATAAATTTTGATTATGTGATCACTCTGTGCGATAAAGCGAATACTGAATGTAGAAGCTACCCTCACACCGAGAAACAATTAGCTTGGGACTTCCCAGATCCGAAAACACGTTCTGGTCATAATCCATTTTCAGCAACACTTAATGAGTTGAACAACCGCTTATCAATGTTTCTCTTAGTAGAAGAAAAAAAACTGATTAAGGTTAAAGAAAGCAATGACAACGATAAAATTGAAAACATAGACCCTATCGAATTTTATAAAACTCTTACCGACAATATTCGTTTAAAAACATTAATGTTAACTCACTATCACGGTGAGCTTTGTGTCTGTGAATTAATGACAGCATTAGACGAAGACAGCCAACCAAAAGTTTCTCGCAATTTAGCGGTATTAAAAAAAGCAAACATACTCTCCGATAGAAAACATGGTAAATGGGTATTTTATCGTATTACCCCTGAATTACCGCTTTGGGCAAAGTCGGTAATAGCGGAAACAACCGAAAATAACGTGCTATTAATCGCTGAAGAATTACAGCGTTTAAACGCAATGAATAACCGGCCAAATAAAGCTAATTTTTGCTCATAACCTAAATCATTGGAATCGATATATGACCACTCACCCTTTTGATATTTTAACGCTAGAAAATGGCGCTCAACTTATTTTCACGCCTTGCCCTGGCACTAAAGAAGCAACATTAGTAGATGCGGTCAGCACATTGAAACAAGCGGGTACTGAGATGTTAATCACGCTCATGTTTGATGAGGAAATGGAAAAGCTTTCGGCACAATCATTACCTAAAGTATGCGCTGAAAATAATATTGTATGGTTGCAGCTGCCGATATTAGATGACGCAGCGCCCAATCAAGCATTTGAAAGCCAATGGCAAGCACATAAAGCAAGCATCCTCGAAGTTATTAATAATAAAGGTACCATCGCCGTGCATTGTAAAGGCGGCTCGGGCCGTACAGGTTTAGTGATTGGGCTTATCTTAGCGGCTTACGGTTACTCGGCTGACAACGTTATCGAAGCAGTGCAAAAAATAAGGCCTAATTCTTTAAAAAACCCTACTCAGCTTGATTATTTTAACTCACAAATTTAAGGCAACATCATGACAATTAAAATAGGAATTAACGGCTTTGGACGCATGGGACGTTTAACAATGCGCGCGCTTTTTGATCAAGACGATATTGAAATAATTCATATCAATGATCCCGCGGGAAATGCCGAAACCTTAGCGCATTTATTAAATTTCGATTCTGTACAAGGTCGTTGGCACCATGATGCAATAGCCGAAAAAACAAATGATGGCGAAGTTATCATCATCGATAATAAAACTATCACTTGTACACAAAATGTTGCCACTCAAGACACAGATTGGTCAAAATGTGATGTGGTCATTGAAGCTTCAGGAAAAATTAAAACCAACGCATTATTACAAGCTTATTTAGCACAAGGCGTTAAACGTGTAGTGGTGACAGCTCCAGTGAAAGAAGAAGGTATTTTAAATGTAGTAATGGGTGTCAATGATGATTTGTACGACAAAGCCATTCATCCAATTGTAACCGCAGCTTCTTGTACCACTAACTGTATAGCACCTGTCGTAAAAGTTATTCATGAGAAGATTGGCATTAAACATGGTTCAATAACCACCATTCACAACATCACGAACACCCAAACAATTATTGATGCGCCGCATAAAGACCTACGCCGTGCCCGTTCTTGCGGCACTAGCTTAATTCCAACAACGACAGGTTCAGCAACGGCAATTACCCATATTTTCCCAGAGCTAAAAGGCAAATTAAATGGTCACGCGATTCGTGTGCCGTTAACCAATGCCTCTATTACTGATTGTGTTTTTGAAGTAGCAAAAGGGACGACTGTTGAAGAAGTCAATCAATTACTCAAAGATGCCGCTGATAATGAGCTCAAAGATATTTTAGGTTATGAACAACGCCCGCTTGTATCAATTGATTACAAAGGTGATCCGCGCTCAAGCATAGTTGATGCACTATCAACGATGGTCGTAAACGATACCCAAGTGAAAATTTACGTGTGGTACGACAATGAATGGGGTTATGCCAATAGAACCGCAGAATTAGCGTTAAAAGTTGGCTTATCCGACCGTTAATATCACGACAAAATTGTTTGAATAAAAACTAGGAAAAGCAATATGGGGCTGTTATCGCTATCAACATTATCACCACAAATTAAGCAATACTTGGTGGTAACTGGCAATTATTGGGCATTTACGTTAACAGACGGCGCTTTGCGCATGCTAGTGGTGTTGTATTTTCATCAGCTTGGTTATAGCCCCTTAAATATTGCAATGTTATTTTTGTTTTATGAAGTATTTGGCGTGATCACCAACTTAGTCGGTGGTTGGCTTGGTGCACGTCTAGGCTTAAACAAAACGATGAACATAGGGTTATTTTTACAAATAATAGCCTTACTTATGTTAGCCGTGCCCAGCGAAATGCTCACCGTGGTCTATGTAATGGTGGCTCAAGCATTATCGGGAATCGCCAAAGATTTAAATAAAATGAGCGCTAAAAGCTCAATAAAATTATTAGTGCCTGACAGCGAAAAAGACGGCGATAAAAACCACAGTGAAAGTAAACTATATCAATGGGTTGCTTTATTAACGGGTTCTAAAAATGCACTAAAAGGCGTTGGTTTTTTTCTAGGTGGTTTATTACTCACCTTATATGGTTTTAAAGGAGCCGTGCTGTTAATGGCTGCTTTGCTCGCTTTAGTATTCACTTGTAGCATACTCTTTTTAAAGGCGGATTTAGGCAAAGCGAAAAACAAACCTAAATTTAATGATATTTTCTCAAAAAGTGCTGACATCAATATTCTATCTGCTGCTCGCATGTTTTTGTTTGGTGCGCGTGACGTATGGTTTGTCGTCGCATTGCCGGTATTCTTGGCCGTTACCTTTAATTGGGATCATTGGTGGGTGGGTGGCTTTATGGCAAGCTGGGTTATCTGCTACGGTATTGTGCAGTCGATAGCGCCTATTATCACAGGTAAAAAATCAGGTAAAACCCCCTCTGGAAAAGCAGCTTTTATGTGGGCAAGTTACTTAACCTTAATTCCAGCTTTAATCGCGCTAACTTTACATTTTAACTTTTATATTCAAGTGTCAATTATTGTTGGCTTGATGATTTTCGGCGCGGTGTTTGCGATAAACTCTTCATTACATAGTTATTTAATTGTTAGCTATGCTGGTAAAGATGGTGTATCGCTCGATGTTGGCTTTTATTACATGGCCAATGCCATGGGCAGATTAATCGGCACATTACTTTCAGGTTGGGTATATCAAGCGCATGGCTTACAAGCGTGTTTATGGATATCTTCGCTATTTTTAGTAACGGCGAGCTTATTATCGTTAAAGTTAAAACGTAATTAGTTTTTCTTTTTAAGCGTTATAGTATTTTGGTAAATTCGTCCATCATGTATTTTTTCAAGCATGGCCAAAGAAGGAAGGCAGTCATCGTCAACATAATCAGCAAAATCACCACAAGGATCAAACACCAAAATATCTAACGCTAAACGGTCTAGCCCATATATTCCTCGATGGATCATATCTGCAGAAAACACTAATAAATCCCCTGCCGCTAACTGAACTTTTTGACCCAGTGATAGTGGCTCGTCACTTGTTCTACCATGCTCTTCTTGTCTTACATTATGCTCTTCTTCATTGTCCCAACGTTTATGCGTTTCAGGTACAAGTTCCATCCCTAATTCATCAAATAAAGGTACCCGTAAATGCACAACCTGCGTTTCTTGTATCGCCCGCTTTTGCCCTTCAATGTCGTGATCATACTGACAATCACGATGCCAAAAGTCTTTTTGATCCGGGTTTACCGGATTAAAAAATAATTGGGTATTCATAAACGATGGTGCCTCAGGAATAAGCAAATCAATGACCTTCATTAACTTTTCTGAGCTAATAAAGTTAAATAGCTTGAGTCTATCGTGAGTGGTTAAATATTGGCTACCGGTAATTAATGATGAGTTAAAAGCTTCTTCGTGATAAAAAGTAGCATTGTCTTGTTTCCAGGCATGGTGAAAAGTTAAAATCACTTTTCTTAATGCGGCTATCTCGTTAACTGAGAAATAATCTCGAATAACAAAATAGCCCTGCTTTTCATATTGTTTGACTAATTTTTCATGGAACTGATGATTTTCGTTTAACATTTATGCCTGTTTACCCACAATGAACTGCTGAGTAATTATCGCTTAAAAATGAAGGTTTCAACATCACTATTCGATTTTTATGGACAATAATTGAAGCACTTAATGTGCTAATTGAAATTGCCAAATATTACTGGTATTCACTTCTACTTTTTCGCAAGCAAAAGTTTGATGGTTAAAAGTCATATCACAACTAAATGGTACTTTTTGATCAAAACGATATATTGGCTGTGATAGCCTAGAATTCACATCGAAAACACGGTATTCCTTATTCAATATATAATAAATTTTGTCATCTCGTAATTGCCAATGACGCCATCCAGTAATGGGTAAAGATTGGATAATCTGTGATTCTATTTGTGTTTCTAAATCTATTTGAAATAAGCCGGGTTGGGTAAATTTAGTAAAATAGACATACTTATCATTGCCTTGCACACTATAACCACCTTTACGTGTGACTTGTTTCACTTGTAAATCATGTAAGGTTAATTGCCAAATATTCCATTTTCCATTAACTTCTGCGCTGAACATAATAGACTCATTCACAAAAGCAACATGATGAACTTTACCGAATGTAGGCACTAATGGTTGCCAAGTTTTTTCTTTCACAGAATAGAGATATAAACGATTATTCATACTAACGACGAGTTTTTCATCATCGGCTGACCACGACATTGCGCTAACATATTCAATCGTATCTTCAAATTCTATCGCGTAAGGGAACTGTTCATCTTGTTTGAGGTAAATAGATAACAGTCCTGTTCTATCAGAGACAAAAGCAAAACTATTTGATTGGTTAGCAAATTTAGCCCGGTGACTTATACCACTGCTTTGAGTTAGCGCTTGAGGTTGCGCTTTATTTATTGAATATTTAAAGATATTAACGGTTGATTGGCCCCGTTCACTGAAAATTTTCTGATTATTGTCGTCTTGCATCAAACGACCAAATTGGTCACTTTTTTCCACCGTTTCAAAGGCGATATTTTTAACATCGTAGAGGTATAAACCAGTATGATTTGATGTCAAAAGTTGATGATTACCTTGCCAAAGTAAACCATAAACATTATTAATAAATGGGACATTGGTCTGTATTTTATTATCCGCTAAATCAAGCAATTTTAATCTGTCTGTGCCATCTGCGTCATACTCGACAACCGCTAAAGTCAAGCTATCTTTGGAAAGAGCAAAAAGATAATCTCCTAAGTTATTCCCTGATTGAGCAGGATGGGTAAGTTGTGTTTTTCGCCCCGTATCTAATTGATAAGAATACAAGGCATAAGGCTCAGAAATACTATTTCTAAACCGGTATATTAAACGGTTTTTTCGTTGATCATGAACAATCGGTGTGAAAACTCTTTTTCCGCATTCGATAAGACGATGAAACTGCTGGCTCTTCTTATCAAAAAAAACAATTTCACAAGCCCTTTCTTCAAGGTTATTCAATCGTGTGGCATAAATGTTCCCATCGTTAGCCGCAATCACGTCGGTATAATAAAAATTATCCTGTGAAAGTCTTTGCGCTGTCATATTATTTTGCTGAAAATAGACTTGAGCATGAGTTGATTGCTCTGAGCGATGCAAATAATACAAGGTTTTAGTGGTACTGGCGTAAAAAGGATTAAAGGCACTCCCCATGGTTGAAGTGACAGGTTGTCGATCTACAATTTTTACATAAGCAGTTTTTTTAGCATCATTGAAAATTAAAATAAATATCGCCATCAGTAAAACTGAACTTACAATCCAAATACTCTTGAGGCTCAACAATTTTAAACTTTGAGTGATCTTGAGCTTAGGTTTGACATTCTTACTGTCATTTTCAAAAGAGCCGATTAAACGTGGTTTGACTGTAAGTCGATAACCAACTTTGCTGACGGTTTTGATCCATTGTGGCTTAGATGGTTGATCTTCGATTAATTTTCTTAACTCTCCAACCGCTCTATTTACGGCTGCATCACTGACAATTCGCCCATCCCATACTTCGTTGACTAATATTTCTCGGGGGATTGCTTCTAAAGGGTGTTGACAAAAAAAGACTAATAGCTCAAAAACACGCGGCTCAAATTCTAAAGGCTCACCTTGCTTAGTGACGATTATTTGTTCTGTGTCTACAACAATACTGCCAAAAGCGTAGTGCATTAAGTACCTTATTTGTCATTCATTACCATTTCATTATCTATTCATTGTCACCTCTTTATTGTGTTGAATCAATAAGCTGACAAACTAAAGCCAATTAACATCAAACAAGTTTTGTAAACAACAAGGAATGAAAATGCGTTCAATTATTTATATATTTTTTCTGCTTTTTCTTTTGTCTGCTTGCTCTAGCGACTCAAAAAGCGCGAAGACTTCAGTATCAGAAAAAGATAAAGCGGTGGTGGAAACTGGATTATCGTCTTCAAATCTAGCCATACCTGATAATCGCTTTGCCAGTCATTATCAAATTTTAATGTTTGGCAATAGTCATACTGCTGGCTTAGACTCGCTGATAAAATTACTGCTCCATGCAAGTAATGAAAATCTAACCGTCAATATTGTTAATGCCGGAGGAGGCTTTCTCGATAACCAAAGTAGCCAGCAAAGACGCTTAACATTATTAGAAAGCCAACCATGGACACATCTTATTTTACAAGGACAAAAATATTCGCAATCAGGTGCGTATGATTACTCAACAGCTTCTACGAAAGCATGGATAAATACAGCAAAGTCATTGAACATTACACCAATTTTATTTCCCGAACATCCCCAAAAAGGGAATACCGAGGAAGGAAAACGTATTCACGCGCTTCATACTAGCATAGCTGCCACACAAAGAGCTTGTGTGGCACCGGTTGGCTTAACTTGGGACAAAGTGATGATGACTGAGCCCACAATAAATTTACATCATGACGATGGTAACCACGCTTCATTAACTGGCCGGTTATTAACCGCTTTTATTTTCTACGAAGTGATCACCGGTCAATCAGCTGAGTTACTGCCTGTGCTCAATTCAAATGAAGTCGACGGGGCTACCCAGCAACTTTTAAAACAACTTGCTTCAACAACCATTCAAACGAACCTTCCTTGTACCTTCGAAAATGAGTAACCATTTCGACTTCACTTTCGTCACTTATCGTTTTTTATTGAGAAATAATTTACGATAAATGACGACTAGCTTTCATGTTTCTGTCATTTTCATAAGCGATAATCTAGTGTAAAAGTTTATTTAAGGTATAGTTATATAATCTTAAATAATAGCAATATAGAAGAGTCAAAAAATTAATCCTGCTACCCCTTTGTTACCTCCGAAGATAAGCTATAGTCAATTAAAAATCGCGACATTCAATTTATTTAATTATCTTGAACCACCGAACGCTTACTATGAATTTGAACGAATTTATAGCCTTGAACAATGGCAAAAAAAACAACATTGGATAGCGAATTATCTCAATGAATATCAACCAGATATTATTGGCTTCCAAGAAGTTTTTAGCATTGAATCTTTAAAAGCGTTAGTTGAGAAACAAGGCTATAGCCACTTTGCTGTTGTTGATGAACCACATATTGAAGATGACTTTATATATTCGAAACCCGTTGTCGCCATTGCATCTAAATTCGCTATTATTCAGACCAATTCAGTAAAAGTGAATAATGAATTAGCCTCTCTTATAGGATTATCTGATGAGTTTTCCTTCACCCGTCAGCTGTTAAGAGCGACGATTGATATTCCTCATTTAGGTCATACCGACTGTTATGTCGTCCATTTCAAGTCTAAACGTTCGATGATCGAATATCATGAGCAAAATGCTAATCAGTCAGCAGAAAAAACAATCATAGAAACGCTTAAAGCTCAAGTGGTTGGTGGTTGGGGATCAACCGTACAACGCGGTAGTGAAGCCACACTATTGATGGCAGAAATAATTTCTCGGCGTGAACAAACACAATATCCCATCATATTATTGGGAGATTTTAATCACCCGTTAGACGATGGCGTTTTAAATCAATTACTAACCAATACGCTCCGTTTCGCTTCAACATCCGATTGTGATAAATACCTAGCCAAATATTGCCTACAAGATGCTTGGCAATTAAGTCAAAAAGTGGCATTAAACAACACCACTTATGCAAATAAGAATCACGAGAAGCTTGATGGAAATACTTTATTGGTCTCTAACTCACGTGAAGCAAACCAGCAAAAAACAGCAGAGCGTATCCCTACTCATTATTTTGCTGGAAAAGGGTCAGTGTTAGACTACATTTTATTGTCTTGTGAATTTGATGCTAGTTATCACAACAGTCTTTATCAAGTAAGTAACCATCAAACTTATGATAAACATTTAATCAATCCTATCTTTGACTACGATGGTGAGAGTACCGACCATGGCATTGTTTTAGTCACTTTAACGTTACGATCGTAAAAATTAGCGCTAGTCGAATAACTAATTCTTACCTTATTACCTTATCGGTGCTACTGTTAAGGTAAAGGCGAAAGGGATTGAGTCAGACCTATTAGCCACTTCAGCTAAAGATTTACTCTTCGATTGTTTTAAACCAGCGATAAATAAAGAGTGAATATGAAACTTAATATTAAGAAGTTTTTCATAAGTTTATTGACTTTAATGATGGTGAGTTTGTCATCTATTAGTGTTGCTGAACAACTCATTTTTGTTGCTGAAGATTTACCTCCTTATCATTTTAATGGCCAAAATAATCAACCAACAGGCATTTTAGTCGACTTGATTGATGCCGTCATGTTGCAAGCAAAATTACCCTATAAAATTGAGCTAATGCCGTTTGCTCGTATTTACACGGTACCCCATGAAACCCCCAATGTCGTTATGCTTTCATTGATGAAAAGTGATGACAGAGCAGCAGAATTCAAGTGGATTGGCAAAAGTTTCAAAAGCAAAGCTTTTTTAGTGGGTCTAAAAAATAGAGAGGATATAAATATAAAAAACCTCGAACAAGCAAAGCAACATATTGTCGGCACGATACGGGGTTATCATTCTGAAAAATATTTAAAGGATGCTGGATTTACTGTCAATAAAAACATGCATTTGTCGGTTAATTATAAACATATGTGGAATATGTTATTTGAACAGCACATTGATTTCATCTTAACAAATTTTATAGCTATCGAAAAAGAAATGACCAGTATCGGTTTTAAGCAAAGTGATATAAAAGCGGTTATTGAATTAACTGACTTTCCCGGAGATTTATTTCTTGCCACTGGATTATCAACACCAGACAAGACAGTTAATAAACTATCAAAAGCGTTAGCGCAGATTAAGGAAAACGGCACTTATGATAAAATAATGAGCAAATGGGGAGCATAAATTACAATAACGCTTGTTATTAAGCCATTTTAACTTTATCTGCTTTTATTAACATATCGCCGTATCCTTCTACTTTACAGTCGAGAGGATGATCGCCCTCAATTAACCGTTTTATCGTAGCTTTACTGCCAATTTTTAGTACTGTCGAACTTCCCTTTACTCGTAAGTCTTTCACTAAGATTAACTTATCACCAACGGATAATTGATTACCGTGAATATCTTTGACAATCAATTCATCTTCATCTGGCTCATCAGGGTTCCATTCATAATGACATTCAGGACAAATGAAAAGCGTTTGATCTTGATAAACATATTCTGAAGAACAGTTAGGGCAATGTGGTAAAGTTTCACTCATGGTTGATGTTAAAAAATTAATAAGACACTGAGCTTATTTTATCAAGGTAACTTAAGCGTTGAAAAGTAAAAATAACCCGCTAAGCCAAACATTTAAGGTGTACCTTCTGTCGTTTCTCGTTAAAATATCGAATCATCCTAACGCTATATCGCAATCTTAAGGTACAACCGTGATCAGAATATTATGTTTAAGCTTGGCAATTTTATCTTTTTCTTTTACTGCCTTGCCGTTGAATGCCGCCAATACCAAAGGACAATATATTCAACCCGATAATTTATCACCTAAAGTGCGTATTGATACTTCTATGGGCAGTATAGTGATAGAGCTTGATCGCCTAAGGGCTAAAATCACCGTAGATAATTTTTTAGGTTATGTGATCCGTGGCCAATATGACCAAACACTTATTCATCGAGTCGAAGAAGGATACTTAATACAAGGTGGCGGCTTTATGACAAATTACACGGAAGTAGAACCTGATGAGCCTATTTTCAACGAATCAGGCAACGGTTTAAAAAACAAAGAAGGCACCATTGCCATGGCGAAACAGCTAAGTGATGCTCATTCTGCCACCAATCAATTTTTTATCAATTTAAATGACAATACAAATTTAGATCCCGGAAACTCATGGGGTTATGCGGTATTTGGCGAAATAATCGAAGGCTATGACGTGGTTGAAGCTATCTCTAAAGTAGAAGTAGGTTATAGTGAGCAATTAGGCTATCCAACCGTGCCGAAAAAAATGATCACTATTTTAAGGGTGGTTGTCCTTGATGAAGAATAGGCTGTCTGATTTTTCTACGATTTACCAACAAGCTATTTTTAATTGAATGATTAATTCTTGCCATGGCTAACATAATTAACTTACGGGGAAAATTGTGAATATTGGGTGAACAAGCTTAGTCACGAATTAATCAAACCAGCTTTGTGTGTTATTGATGATATAAACTAAAGACAACATCACCGGCACTTCCACCAAAACCCCAACAACGGTTGCTAACGCTGCACCTGAGTGTAAACCAAATAACGAAATAGCCACGGCAACGGCTAATTCAAAGAAGTTAGAAGTACCAATTAAACAAGCCGGTGCAGCAATATTTTGAGGTAATTTCATCCATTTTGCCGCGACATACGCAATAATAAAAATTCCATAGGTTTGAATCATTAATGGGATGGCAATTAAGCCAATAGTGGCAGGGTCTGAGAGGATAGTATTTGCTTGAAAACCAAATAATAACACCACGGTTGCTAACAAGCCGATAACAGAATAAGGTTTTAAACGCGATAGAAATTGCTCTATTGATTGTTCCGCATGCCATTCATTTAGTGCTTTTCTGGTGATAATCCCGGCTAGTAATGGTAATAGCACATACAAGACAACAGAAATAATTAAAGTTTCCCAAGGCACTTGAATATCACTAACTCCCAATAAATAGGCAGAGATTGGCGCAAAAGCAAAAATCATAATCACATCGTTTACTGACACTTGCACTAAAGTGTAATTTGCATCACCTTTGGTTAATTGTGACCACACAAATACCATAGCTGTACAAGGCGCCACCCCTAACAAAATCATACCTGCGATATACTCTTGTGCAGAAGCGGGATCGACTAAATCGACAAATATAAAATTAAAGAATAACCAGCCTAGGGCCGCCATAGTAAAAGGTTTGATGAGCCAATTTATCACCAGAGTTAACATCAACCCCTTGGGATTCTTTCCAACGTCTTTGATTGCTGAAAAATCAATTTGAACCATCATTGGGTAAACCATTACCCAAATAAAAACTGCGACAACAATATTTACGTTAGCCATTTCAAGGTTTGCGATGGCTTGAAAAACATTCGGCTGCCACAAACCTAAAATCACACCTAAAACAATGCTTAAAGCCACCCAAATAGAAAGAAAACGTTCAAAAATACCCACAAAAAATCCTTATTGTTTTAAGCTAGCTTACACGCATAATTCATCAGCATTTAAAAATAATAACGTGTCGGTTACCAAGCATAAATTAACACCGTAAAACACTTTGCTCTTCAAGAGTTATATCACTGGATCTAACAGAGGTGATAGTTATTTATCTTGGTCAGTCTTTTTGGGGAGATACTTATAACCATTCACCATTGAAGACACTAAAGCGCTTCGCTCTCGTCTCTCCGCAATGATAACTCCAATAATATGCAGTGGGATCAAAAATATCAGTCCATAGAAGCCATAGACATGTGCAGTAATAAAAGGTTTGCGAACTTCTCTCATTTTTTTATAAGCGATTTCATCTACGTTATCCTTTGAATTTGGCTTAATTTCATTCGCTTTGTCTTTATCAATAGCAATAGAATGGGCAAAATATTTTCCCAATGGAGGGTAGTAAATGTCTGTTCCCGCAATCACTAACCCTGAAATCATTTGAATTGTCATTAAAAAAAGTAAAGCAAATACCATCAATTTTCCCGCAGGGTTATGGCCTTTGTAAGTGCTCTTTTTCCCTTGAATAAAGTTCACTAACTCGGCTTTAAACCCTTTTTGAAAAGGTAAAATTTCAGTCCATCGTTCATGTGTTCTGCCTATAAAGCCAACCATAATTCTAATGATTAGGTTGAAAGCAAAAACGTAACCGACAAGCACATGTATCGTTTTTAATAACACTTTACCGTCAGTACTAACCCCAATCAGTTTACTATTAAGAATAATGACACCAATAATGATCAGTAATGAAATACAAATGACATTAATCCAATGAAAAAGCCTAATTTTACGACTCCAAACAAACACTTGCTCTCTTTTGTTACTCATAATATGTTCCTTTTCTGAGTTCATTCAAAATGACCACTGTCTAATACTGGAGTGATCCAATATTTTAACTTGGCACTAGGACAAACTGAACTTACGTTGCTTTTTAATTTATCAATATTGACTTTTGAAATCAGCACTTCAATTTGAAAATATGATTTATAGCCTTCAACCTGCTCCGAGATATCATATAAACTATGTTCTTTGCTATAACCATGAATATTTTTTAAATTAAACCCTGTGATGCTAGGTAAGGCAATTAACACATCAACAACATCATCTTTTAGCTCAGTTGGTACATTTAATGTGAATATGACTTGATCAACCATTTTTTTTCTCCAACCAAAAGTAAAAAACTGGCAATAAATAAAGGGTGGTTATTGTTGATGTTATAAGCCCACCAATAACAACGATAGCCAATGGTTTTTGAATCTCTGCGCCTGGACCTGTCGCAAAAGCAAGTGGCATTAATCCAAACATGGCAGTTGTTGCAGTCATTAACACAGGCCTAAGTCGTCGGTTTGCTCCATTGATAACACGAAGAATTAAATCTGTTGCAAAGACCTTTGTTTGTTCAAAATAACTTACCATTACAATGCCGTTTAACACCGCTACCCCTAGCAAAGCAATAAATCCAACCGAAGCGGGTACAGATAGATATTCTTTGCTTATATATAACGAAATCACGCCGCCCATCAAAGCAAAGGGAATATTGGCAAGAATTAAAGTAGATTTTGCAATTGAGTTAAAGGTTGTAAATAAAATAATAAAAATAAGCACCAGTGCTAATGGAATTAATAATAGTAAATTATTGGTTGCTCTTTGCTGACTTTCAAACTCTCCACCAAAAGATAAGGTATAACCTGTTGGGAGTTTTATTTTATCTTTTATTTTAGCTTCTAACTCATTCACATAACTGACAACATCTCTGATGGAGATATTAACACTCACAGATGAAAATCGATTGCCTTTTTCTCTTTCAATAAGCAAAGGACCAGATTTGAAACGTATCTCTGCAATTTGCGCTAAAGGTAATAACGTATTATCAGGCATAAGTATCAACTGTTTTTTAAGTGCTTGAATAGACGATAGTTCTCTTTGATTTAATTTGTGATTATAGTTTCCATTAAACACAATGGGGATAGTGCGATTCCCTTCAAGTAACGAAGATACTTGTACCCCTTCGACTTGAGATTTTAAATAATCACTGAGTGCGTCAGTCGATAAAGCAAATTGACTCGCCACTTCGGGAAGCAGCTTAATATTGATAAATTTTCCACCTTCAATAATAGCCATTTGAACATCTGAAGCCCCGTCAATTTCTTTTGCTAATTGGGCTATTTGTTCCGCTAACTTGGAAAGTGTTTGCATTTCATTGCCAAAAACTTTAATAGAAACATCTCCTGTTCCCCCCGTTAACATTTCAGAAACTCGCATTTGAATTGGCTGAGTGAAACCAACATTCATGCCAGGGTAATCACTGAGTGTTGCCCTGATATTTTCAATAAGTTCTGCTTTACTATTAAATCGCCATTGCGCTTTCGGTTTCAATTCCATAAAAACATCTGTTTCATTAAGCCCCATTGGATCTAAACCAAGCTCATCAGAGCCAGTTCTTGAAACAATTTGTTTTATTTCCGGCGTATTTTTTAATAAGGCTTGTTCAACTTGTTCATCAATATCGATTGAAGCAGACAATGAAATACTTGGTGACTTTTCTAATTGAACGATAATATCCCCTTCGTCTAAGGTTGGCATAAAGCTCTTTCCAAGTCCTTGGAAAAGAAAGAAACTAAAAATAAAAACACTAAACGATAGTACTATTATTACGACAGGCTTATTGATCACCTTTGTAAGTGTTTTCGTATAAAAACTCTGTAACACTTTGATTAATTTCGGTTGAGTCACAGGGCCATTTTTTAATATGAATGAAGCTAATATAGGAATAATAGTCAGTGACAAAACTAAAGCGCTTAACATTGCAAAAACAATAGTTAGCGCAACCGGCTTGAATAGCTTACCTTCTAAACCAGATAGCAATAAAAGCGGAGTAAAAACAATAATAATGATCACTGTACCTGAAAAGACTGGTGTTGCAACTTCCTTACAGGCTCGAAAAATCACATGTAACCGGGGTAAATGTTGATTGTTAGCTAACCTGTTGACTATATTTTCAACAATGACAACGGATGAATCAACTAACATGCCAATCGCAATGACTAAGCCACCTAAACTCATTAAATTTGCCGATAATTCAAATTGTTTCATTAAAATAAAAGTAACCAAAGCTGCCATAGGTAATGACAGTGAAACTACCAACGATGAGCGAATATCCCCTAGAAAAATAGCGAGTAAAATAATAACCAAAATCACTGCCTGACCTAAAGCAGTTGTTATTGTGCTTATAGCTGTATTAATTAAATTGGAACGATCATAAAAAACATTAATCTTGGTTCCATCAGGTAAAGATTTCTCTATTTCTTTTAATTTATTTTTTACATCTTCAACAACTTGTGCTGTATTGCTATTCTTTAATGCAATGATTAAACCTTGCGTTGCTTCAACACCATCTTTAGTGACCGCACCATATCGGGTTAAAGCACTTTCATTGACATTGGCAATATCACTAAGGCGAATCACTTTATTATCGATTATGCGAATAACGGTGTTTTTTATTGAATTTATGTCTTCAAATTTCCCTTCTGTTCTTAAAATTAAAGCATCATTACCTTTGATTAATCGGCCAATTCCGCCATTTCTATTCAGTAAAGAAATTGACGTTTCAATGTCTTTGTATGAAATGTTGAACTGTTGCATGGTTAAAATATTTGGCACAATCGCGTAAGTTTTTACATAACCACCCAAACTATTTACATCAGCAACACCGGATACGGTTCTTAATAATGGCCGTATTTGCCAATCAAGCAATTCTCTTTTCTCAGTAAGCGATAACAAAGGGTTTTCAACCGTAAACATAAACACTTCACTCAAAGGCGTACTCATTGGCGCCATACCGCCACTAATATTAGCGGGAAGTGATGACATAATACCCATCAAACGTTCATTTACTTGCTGTCTTGCCCAGTAAATATCTGTGCCATCTTTAAAATCAATCGTAATGTCTGTGATGGAATATTTAGTTGTGGATCTAAGCATCTCTTGTGAAGGTATACCTAGTAATTCAGTTTCAATTACTTTCGTCACTTGAGATTCTATTTCAACCGCATTCATGCCTGGTAGCTTAAGCACTATTTTCACTTGAGTAGGTGAGATTTCCGGGAAAGCATCTATAGGAATACTTAACCATGAATTAACTCCAGCAAACATCGCCATTAAAACAAATACACTGACAAAAAGTCGCTGTGTTAATGAGAATTTAACCAGTAAATTCAGCATCATTCTGCTCCCAGTTTAAGTAAGTAACCTTGCAAAATGCTTACTGAACTAATTAATGCTTTTTGGTTTGCAATATTCTCATCGCTTGTAAAGTAATAATCTCCCCCTGTCGACCCCATTATATTAATTGGAGTTAATACGACTTCGTTGCTCAATTTTATAGCAATATAATTAATGTCCTCAAATTCAAAAACAGCTGATTTATTTATTTGAAACCCATTGAAATTTTCTATTAGCGTAGCTTGTAAAACTTGTCCAATTGTGAAATTGCATTCAGAGACTTTTCTTGGTGTTGCCCATAATATTTTATAATATTTATCTGCTATATTTTCTATGTTATTGATCTTTAACAAACAGTTCGGCGATACTTTAATGTGAGATATTTGAGTTGCGCGAAGTAACGGAAGGGATACTTTGACTTGAATAGCATCAGCATCAAAAAGCTCAAAAGCAACCTCTCCTTCTAAGCTATTTTCTGATAAGTCTGGTATTTTTACTCTGCCTGCTCTAGGACTGATTAACGTCACTCTTTCATTTTCATCAATATTTAGAAAGGCCATTTGATGTTGGAAATGTTCAAATTTTAACTTCAAGTCGAAGTAGTTTTTTGTGATCGCCAGCCATTGAGAGCTTTTGATTATGTTGTTTTTAAAATATTCTTTATTGGTTTTATAATGTTTTTCAGCCGTTATAAATAATGTTTGAGCTGATTTATATTCATCAATAAAATGATGAACATCAAACCCTTCTACGGTTGCAACAGTATCTCCTTTATTAATCAAACTTCCATTATTTATAAGGTAACGAACACTTTGTACATTAAATGGAAAATTGACCGAATACATCTCACCGGGTTTAATGCTAACTTCGCCAATAACATTTTGCCCTTCAATAAAGCTAACTTGTTTGATCTCATTAAAGTGAGTCTCAAAACTTCCAAGTGTTGATAATGCAATTTTTTTTACATTATCGTAAGAAAAAGCGTGCGGTGATTGAAGTAAAACAATAAATAAAAGACAAAAAAGTGTATATTGAAACGTAGAATAATTTAGACTTTTTTTTATAAATAATAACATCATATGATTCGATTAACGTTTAAGAAATGTATGATGTGATAATTGCTTATTTTGAAAAGTCAATCATGAGACAAATGTCGAGCTTCCATAAATAAATTGTTTTTTTGTTGTATGGTACAAATGTCTATTGTTATTTTAAATAATTGTTAAATAAAGGTTTTACTATGAGAGATGGTGTAATAGCAATAATTTTATTACTCATAATGATCTTAAATTTTTTTGATGTACTAACAGATATTTCATTAGGTGTGCCCCTATGGCATATTTTTTCTGAGAGTTTAATTGTTGTTGTTTCTGCGATAGGTGCATTATTTTTAATTAGAGATATGAAAATTAGAACATCTAATATTGTTAATTTAAAGAAAGAGTTAAATTTATCTGATGACAAGTTAAGAAATATTTCTGATGAAATGAAAAATGCACGTCATGAATACAGTGCCATTATTCAAAATCAATTCGATCGTTGGGCTCTGACCTCAAGTGAACAAGAAGTCGCTATGCTGCTATTAAAAGGCCTCAGCTTTAAAGAAATGAGTGCTGTGAGAAACACCAAAGAAAAAACAATTAGACAACAAGCCTCAACTATCTATAGTAAGGCGAATGTTGAAGGTAGACATGAATTCGCTGCTTGGTTTTTTGAGGATTTTATACAAGATTAAATGCCCCAAAAGCTGCTTTGTTTAAAACTCATACTCAAGTGCCACTCTTAACGTATGATCTTTGCCTGCATTTGAAATTTCGGAGATAAAGGCCGCTTCCCATTTTAATTGTTTTTGTCCATCAAATCGTTGAATCCCCATAAATGCTGGTCCAATTCCAACAAAGTTTTCACCGGTGTAAATTTCAATCGCCGGTTGAATTTGAGGGATCCAGCGGTAGCGATATTTCATTCTAAACTCAACTTCGACTTCGTCTTGTATATTGTCGCCCCACTCATAAATACCAAACAAATTCATCGTAAGACTAGTACGGCCAAACTCTTTTTCAAATAAAACGCCAGTCGTTACTTCCCAGTCATTGCTAGAATGCATTTTCTCAACTTCAAATAACATCCCCCAGTCAGCCCACAACTCTCCTTGTTCGGTAAGCATCCAGCGCACTTCTATTTCGTATGCTTGTAAATCAAAATCTTCTTCAACCGTTTTTTCCCCTACCAAATAGCCTTCAACGACAACAGAATCACTCACAGATTGTCCATAAGCAATTCTTTGTCCTAACAAGCTATTATCTTCTGTTTGTCGTGACATTAACCGCCATTCAAACTCTTTTTCATTGGGTAAGACATAAGGATGATAAACTTTATCAACAACGATACCATCTGCCCAAACCACTTTTGAGCCAATTAGTAAGATCAATAATAGCAATCGATAGTTCATCATTAATTCCCCACTCTATTATTTATAGATTCATCCGTTTTACTGTGTGCATAGCAATAAAAGTAACTAGTAAGCATGAATAAACTCAGGCTATATAACGAGATAAACTCAAATGAAGGCTGTGCTTCATAACCTACAAGTGCATTTAATAAGTGACCATACTCCGAACTGTCTTCAATAAAGCTTGAACTGTCCCATAATGCCCCACTCATATTAACAATATCGACTTGTTGCAATAAGTTGATAACTTCGCAGAGTTGTCCAGTTAGAAAGAGAGTCCAAAAAGTATACGTAACTCCACGGTAGTTTTTTTTATTCAACCACAATAATAAAAATAACAATAACGCACTAAAACTTAAGGAAATACCAAACCCAATGGTTAATCCCGCAACGACAATATTGATTGATTCACTATTGCTCAAGTAACTTTCTAAAAAAACAATAAAAGTGCTGGTATTTAACACAACAAACACCACAAAGGCCGCCGCTACAATATAAAGTTGCGGAGAAGTTGGCGGCTGATTTTTGATCGCAAACGAAGCGGTAGTGCCTAAAGCCAGATATACCAATAAAATTTCAAAGGTTGTAAGTATTTCTATGCCTGCCCCGCCCCATAATTCGCTTATAAATGGCAACCATTTAAACGTGGCAAAGATACCGATCCCACTGGCTAAAAAAATTAAGCCAATAGTGCGTTTACTAAGCTGCATATTAGCCAGATTCGCTTTAAGTAAACAAAATAAGATAAAAATTGGCAGTAAATCTTTTAGAAAGAGAATAACGGTATTAATTAGCATTATTAACCTCCACTAAAATGACTCCTCTGGCAATATTGGGATGATATTCACCAAAGTACTCATACCTTCCCGGTGAAAGAGGACCGACAAAAATAGTTGTTTTTCGACCGGGAAAAAGGACTTTTTCTCGGTTTAAGTCAAAACTATCAAATTCTTCCGAAACATTATCTTTGTTGTAAATAATCAACTTTACTTTGCTATTTGCAGGAATAGTTAACTCTGAAGGAGAGAAAATATGGTTTTCAATGGTTAAGTAAAACTCTTTAGTTTTTGCTAATAACGTAAACGGCAAAAGTACCATACAAAAACCAATAATTAAGCTAGTGCTCTTCAACATGACCAGCCCCGCGGTTAATATTTTGAGGAAATATTAAAGAAACACTAAGTCCTCCTAGTGGAGATTGAGTTAATGCTATTTCACCATGATGCAGGTCAACGATATGCTTTACTATCGATAATCCTAAGCCACTCCCCGTTTCAGCATGTTGTTTTATTCGATAAAAGCGTTGAAAAACTTTGTCGAGTTTATCTGGCGAAATTCCAATCCCAGAATCTTCAACAATGACTTCAATCCTTTGTGCCGTTGTGTTAATTGAAATCATTATTTGGCTATTATCGCCGCTGTACTTATTCGCGTTTTTAATTAAATTATCAAAAAGTATTTCCAGTGAAAATGCGTCACCATAAAATGGCGTAGCTTTAGCATTTAAGGCAATAGACTGTCCTACTTTATCAACTTTCTCGTAATTATCCGAAATCACTTTTTGTAATAATTCTCTTAGATCTACCAGAGCGGTATTCTGTGAAAAATTTTCAGGTGTTGTTCTATTTAACGTAATAATTTGTTCAATAACATGTGCCATACGCAGCGTATTATCATTTAATTCGTCAATATGTTGTTGGCTAATATTATTGGCTTGATAGGCAACAGATAAATTATGTGCTGTAATTTTCAAGACACTAATTGGCGTTCGTAATTCATGAGCGGCATCAGCAGATAATCTTTTCTCTCGTTCAAAAGCATTATCTAAACGCTCTAGTAATAAATTCAGAGTTTGCTCTATCGGCTTTAATTCGGCAGAGTTTTCATTTACTTTTACTGGGGTCAAATCATTAACGTTTTTTTGTTTAAGCTGTTTCGATAATAAACTCAGTGGTTTTAAACTTCGGTTTATCGCAACAAACACCACTAACCCTATTATAGGGATCACATAAACAATAGGCAGTATCGCTTCTAATAAAACATGTTCTACCGACTCAACTCTTTGTTCTATTGCTTGTGCAACAATGACCTTAATATTGCTATTCACTAAAACAAAAACACGCCATCTTTTATTTAAAAAATTATCGTCTACAAAGCCTTGGTTATTCGTTGTCATCGCTTTATCGGGCGCATTATTACTTTTTAATAATAATGAATTATTGTCAAACACCTGATAAGCAAATGTGGAAGGTAGCGTTGTTTGTTGACCGCCTAATTTTATAGGGCTATTCATCAAAGCCAGCGCAAAAGACTTCATTTCTTCATCAAAAATTTGCGTAAGACGCTCTCTACTGGCTTTATACCCTTGCAAGGCAGCCGCAAAAGATGCCAATGTAACCACTGACAAAATAACAATTAACAAATAACGTTGAACGCTCACTTAAGCTTTACTCACCACGTAACCGACTCCCCTGACAGTTTTAATAAATGCCTTAGGTAATTTTTTTCTAATATTACTAATGTGAACCTCAATGGTATTTGAAGCAACCTCTTCGCCCCATTCGTAAAGTTTACTTTCTAACTGTTCTTTTGATTGAATTCTTCCAATATTTTCCAATAAAGACTTCATGATCATGTATTCTTTACGTGAAAAACTCACTTCGGTTCCATCATGAACAATCGTATGAGCTTGAGTATCAAGAGCAATACCATGATGTTCGATAATCGAAGAAGTGTGCGTTCCTATTCTTCTCTCTATAACCCGCAACCTTGCGAGGAGCTCAGCAATACTAAAAGGTTTTGCTAAGTAATCATCTGCTCCTAAATCAAGCCCTTTTACTTTGCTTTCAATACCATCTCTCGCGGTTAAAATGAGAACTGGCAGTGCCTTGTTGATATTCTTCGCTTGTTTTAAAACCGCTAAACCATCGATATCAGGTAAACCTAAATCAAGTATCACCGCATCAAAATCACCACTTTTAATTGCTAATAAACCATCATTTCCATTATTTACCGCGTCAACACTATAGCTTTCGTGCCTTAATGACTCAGACAAGCCTTTAGCAAGCTGTGTATCATCTTCAATTAACAGTAATCTCATTTGGTAGCTTTCCCAATATTAAGGTGGTAAATATTAACGTATCGACCAATGTGTAATGCCTTGCTCTGCAAGAAACGTTTCCGCATTTTCGCCTTGTAATAATGATAATGTTGCTAAAAAGCCAGCTTGAATACATTTAGGAGCTGCCACCGTGATAGCGTTTGGCGGTTTTTCCACCGGCCAACCAGTCGTAACATTTAAAATATGGCTATATCTGTGCCCTGCTTTTAATAAATACCTATTAGCATCACCACTGGTGGCTATTGCACCATTATATAAAGTAACTATGGATGATTGATTTGCATTAAAAGCAGGATGTTCAATACCAACTTGCCATGCTTCATTATTTTTTCTCTGTCCGCTAACCGCTAAATCACCACCATAATTAACTAAAAAAGGAATATCGGCAGTACGGCTTAACAATAACACCGTGCGATCAACCGCATATTCTTTACCTAGGCCACCAAAATCAATTTCCATGCCTTTTTTTAACTGGATATAATGATGAGAAAAAGTAACCTTATCCCAACCAATATAAGGTAATAAAGCTTCAACACTTTCTGCACTGGGTAGGTTATCACTGCCATCAAAATGCCAAACTTTACGTAAAATACCTGACGTAATATCAAAAGCACCGTCACTAATGTCATAACATTGTTGAGCAAAACTGAGCAGATTAAAGGTTTCTTCATCTATTTCAATCTGCGTTCCTGCGTTGTTATTAATTTGACTACACAAGCTGTTTTGATCATACCGTGAATATTTATCTTCAATACGCCACGCTTCATTGGCGGCAATATTACCCATTTTAATAGCCAACGCTTTATCATCAGTATCAATTAACACTTCACAAGTACTTGCCATTGAAAAAAAAGAAAGCGTAAACCCCTCCGCACGGGATTTACACTTCACAATTCTGTTCGGTTTAGCTATTTTCCTCATGAAACTCGCTTAAAATGAATAAGTTACCTGTGCAATTATAGCATCTACTTGCTCATATAACTCAACTTCATTTAATACACCAACGGCCTCTATTCCATTATTTTTAGGGGTTTGATGATAATATTCCAACCGAAAAGCTAGTTCATTTCCATCACCAACAGGTAAACCATATTTAATACCAACCGTGTAAGTGTCTAAATCGCCGATACGGTAATCAGAACTGATATATTGCGGCATGATCTGATCATCACTGAAAAAAGGTTGATAAAAATCAGCGGCACTTTGCGTATATACCCTTAGATGAGGCTCAATGTAATGACCATTATCAAATGGAATTCGATACATGACATCAACGGTATGAGAATCAATCTCCCAATCGTCGGTCATAAACCGATAACTTGCGTCTAATATTCCTGTATCAAAATGATATTTTGTTTGGCCAAAAAATGAATGTTTAGTTCGTTCATCCGGACGGTTTTCATATATATAATCTTCCGCGACACCACTGGCATTAATGGCACTCACCACCTTAAATGGGTCGGTTAAATAACCACTAGCCGTTGAATATGAATAATTCAACTGAACAATCATATTTCGGTTGATCACTTGCGTAACACCAAATAATAAATCAAGTGTTGTTTTAGAATCATCACTCCCCATTCGTGTGTGATTAAACGCTTCATCAAACCCTGACTCATTTGAGTCACCAATAACCATTGAAGAAAATGGCGTTGGTAAGCCACCTTCAGGTTCAATCACATCATAAGCATATGACATACCTGCCGACAAGGTAGTATTTTTTTGATTAAAGTCTCTCGCTAAATTTCCGTTGATGGAAGCAGACATATAATCATATTCTTTCGAAAAATTACCACCGACACTTACCACATAATCAGATAATAATGGTTGGCTCCACTGGCCAGTAAGCTGAACACGCGTGTCATGAAAAGTATCATCTAACGGAGTTTCTCCGGCGTTTACAACATATTGTCCATTACCTGAAGGTCGTGTGAAAGTTTGTGCAGTGGGTTGTGCCGTTGCACCATTAGGAGATGCCCCAGTTAACGCATCAACAGTCAGTTTAAGATTAAGCACTTCATCATTAGCAAATGTTTTTTTACCGGCAATAATCGCTTCGGTTGCAGAAACTCGGTCAATTTCAGCATAATGCATAATTGCGGTATCAAACTCCCAGCTTTCTTCTGTTGAAGCCTGCGAAGCAGTACCTAATAACGCGCAAGTTGCAGTGCTTAACAGTACTTTTAAGTTAGGCTTTGTTTTATTTTTTAATTGCATCCGCAACCTCCACCACCAAAACTACGGCCACCACTTGTTGCCTCTTTACTAAAATAGATATGATCATTAAGTGCAGCATCAATTGGAGCACTGGTTAAAGCCATTTCTTTTTTCGCCAATAAGTCTCTTTGCCATGGCTGTACACCAAGGCTAGAGCAACCACTTAAAAGAGTGACGCTAACAATCAGTAATATTTTATATTTATGCATATTAATCCCCTTGCACTAAGCTAATTATTTCTTGCTCATATTGTGATTTCTTGTTTTCCGTGAAGCCGACATGCGCACTTATTACCCGACCTTTTGAGTTAATGATAAAACTGCTTGGCATTCCCTTTAATTTCATTTGTGTTGCGATATTCCCTTTAGGGTCATACAACACAGAAAACGTGGCGGGATTTTGTGCTAAAAACTTTTCAGCAAGTGACTTTTCAGCATCCAGATTAACACTGATCACCTTAAAGCCTTTTTTGCCGTATTTTTGCTGCATTGCATTCATCCAAGGAAATGATCTTCGACAAGGTACACACCAAGATGCCCAAAAATCTAAATAAATAACATAACCTGCATTTTTATTAACAATATCTTGCAAATTCACTGGCTTGGTTTCATTTGCATTCACCCAAGGCATGGAGAGAACTGTAATAGTGATAAAGCTGATTATTCTTTTCATCGCTCACCTACGGAAAAACTGATTTTAAATACGATAAGTGACTTTCCTTAAGAAACTCTTAAGAAACGTTGTTAAATTTTAAATGCAAAATACTGATAGTTTTACTGCCACTAAAAGCAACTAAATACAATTGCTAATAACAAGGCAATTAAATAAGGTTGCATCTAAATTAGCAATCAAATATAGTTGCATGAGAGATAACCATGAGTAAATAACGATGATTGCAGTATTAACAGGAGACCTTGTACATTCTACAAAAATGACAAATAAAACCTATGCAAATGTCATTCAGAGTCTTAAAAATTTATTAAACGAAGCCAATGAAAAATATGATGCGATTGGTGAAATATATCGAGGAGATGAATTTCAAATTCAGTATCCTAACCCCGTTTATGCGTTAAAAAGTACCCTTTTACTTAAACTGGCGTTACATTTATCAAGTTTTTCACCTAAGCCTATTCAATGTACGTTATCGTTAGCATTTGGTGATCATAATATTTACGGAGAAACACCAAACACTTCCTCAGGGGAGGTTTTTATACAGTCAGGTAGAGGCTTAGCAAAAACACAACGTGGTGAATTATCAATACAATTTGCTCAACAAACTCACACATACGAATTAAACCTATTAACCCAATTTTTAAATCATTTGCTAAGTAGACTGACTAAAACACAAGCCGAATTATTATTTCAATACATAGAAAGCAGTTTCGCTGAACATAAAAAATTAGCCGAAATTACCGGTACAACACGTCAAAACATCAGTAACAGGCTAGCTAACATTGGCGCTTTTCTTGTACGAGATTATATGGAAGTTATTAACGAAAAAGTCATGCAACTGCAAAGGCAGCGCTAATGGAATTATTACTGTTATTACTTACTGTTCACTTTATTGGTGATTTTTACTTGCAACCAATCGCGTGGATTGAGCGTAAAAGCGAAAATCATTTAAAATCGATTAGGTTGTTAAGTCATATTCTTATACACACAATACTTAATACGGTAGTATTTCTCCTCACAGACTATCCGTTATTGCCAGCAATAATCGCCATTAGTTTCATCTCACTTTCACATTTAATAATGGATCTATTCAAGCCACATAAAAAGCAAAACCTCAGCTACTTTTTAATTGAGCAAAGCATTCACCTAATTATTATCATTTTAATATGGCTCTATTTCTCAGGGTTCACGGTTGAACAAGTGGCAACTTTTACCGCCAACTTATTTAGTACCCAAAATATGATCATCGCAATATCTTATTTACTTGCATGTAAACCTGCTTCGGTCATCATCTCTCTTGCGTTAAAAAAACATACCGATAGTTTAATCAAACACAGTGAAAATCAAGAGCTTGGTTTAGTTTCTGCAGGAGCATGGATCGGTTACTTTGAACGCTGTTTAGCCATTTCATTTATCTTTATGGGCCAATTTGCCGGTATTGGATTTTTAGTCGCAACCAAAACCATCTTCAGATTTGGCGACTTAACGAAAAACAAAGACATGAAATTAACCGAGTACATGATGCTTGGTACCTTACTCAGTTACGCCATCGCCTTGTTCATTGGTTGGAATGCGCAACAACTATATTTCGCTTTATAGCTTACTTGATACGGAACTTACAAACTCTATGATAACAATAAAAAAAACCATCAGTGCCCTTTTCATCTTAGCGCTAACCTTTGCGCTTGGTTGGTATGTATCCTCTCTTTCTGTCACACCAAAACCAAAAGACGAAAAACAACATACCGCCGCAGACAATGTGCAAAACCCAATTACCTTAGAAATGACAGCGTTAAATCGCAGCCGTAACCTTCGAATATATTTACCACCAAACTACAACACGACGAATAAACGTTATCCGGTACTTTACATGCACGATGCGCAAAACTTATTTGATGAATTTACCAGTTACAGCGGCGAATGGGGTGTTGACGAAGCACTTAATACGCTAGCGCTCAGTCATCAGTTAGAGTTAATTGTTGTTGGCATTGATAACGGCGAAGATAAACGCATTACCGAATTAAATCCCTGGGACCACAGCAAGTATGGAAAATCAGAAACAGATGGCTATTTAGACTTTATCGTCAATCAAGTAAAACCTTATATAGACGAACATTTTCATACTCTTAAAGATCGCGATAACACCGGCATTATGGGCAGTTCACTTGGCGGTATTACCAGCCATTACGCGGCATTAAAACACCCACTAACTTTTGGTAAAGTTGGCGTTTTCTCGCCTTCTTATTGGATTGCCTCTGACATAACTACTTTTCTTCAACAACATACTATTGAACTACCTCAACGATATTTTTTTCTAATGGGCGAAGCAGAAGGCGGTGAAATGTTGTCAGACTTTAACAAAGTTAAAGCACAATTGAAGACACAAAATACTGACAACCCCAATGCTGATTTAATATTCATCACCGTAGCTCATGGCAAACATCACGAATCAATGTGGCGTACACAATTTTCCGCCGCAGTCCTTTGGTTATTTCAACCATCGGTAAAAACAACTAATGAGATAAAATAGCCACAAAGTATAAAAACCAATAGGCAAATCGATATCAAAAAGGCGAGCCTAATGGCTCGCCTTTTCAAGTCTTTATGAGTCACAGACTTAATTAGAGTACGACAACAACTATCATGCTTAAATAAGGAGGCCAAAATCGTTATATCACTACATTCCTAACTAGTAATGGGACACTAACGAGTCAAATTGAAAGCAGCTCGCCTCATTTTAATTTATGTAGCTATTTTATTGTTTTCTCATGGGTTGTGATTTGTGTTTCCCCAAATGAAAATTCCATAACCCATTTATCTTTTTTAACTTTTGGTTTTTCTTTGTATTGATCAATGTTTACTGAATACTGATGTAGGTTTGCCTTAAATAACTCTGAAGGATCTAATTCTCTGTGTTGGATTGCTTTAAATAAATTACTGTTAGTAGTTATTTTTGCTAATTTGTTAGTTGAATCATTGTAGATCAATTTCGGTTCTACATTTCGAACTCTTTGAAGAGCTAATTTATAACTAAGGTTTAAATTTGAATCATATCCATTATATTTCTTCTTGGATAACTTTCCTTTCGTTTTAACTTTATTTCCTGAAAGAGTTACTCTTTTTGTGCAACGATATTTATTACTATCATCTGCTTTACAAAAAGAAGGATAATGTGTAGCCGTTCTTGTAGTATTTCCTCTCCTTGATTTCACTTTATGCTTTGGTTTGAGATTACCTTTATCGAAGTATCCTCTTACTGAAGACTGGTTAGGATAATATAAGGACCCATAACCTTGGTACTTGCCATTTTTTAGCTCCCCTTCGTAAATTGTTCCGTCAGTATATAAAATGTTTCCAAACATAAATTCCGAGTTTTCAAAATAACCAATGTATTTGGTTTTACTGGATTTAACAGTATAAGCCCCCATACCATGTAATTTATACTTACCTTTTTGAGGGTCACCTAAAACAGCCCCTTCATACAAGAAAGTTTCATTATCGATCGTTACATCGCCAACTCCGAACTCAGGTGAATACTGACCGTCAATCGTCCTTTGCCGGTTTGATTCAGATATATTCCGATACCATATTTTTAAATCCGTAAAAGGGGTTTGATTTTTTTTCCAACTTTTCTTTATTGTCTTTTGGTCATTAAACGAAATTTTGCCTTTTTTTGGCATTCCATTCTCGTAGATTTCACCTTTAAATTGAAATCCTTCAGCTAGATCCGTACCACTGAAATTTATAGTTCTAATGTTTGTGGTTTTAGAGTCGATAATATGGGTTTCTGTACCCCAAGGTTGTTCTTTCAATTGCACATTATTACCGTTTTCCAACTGAAAGTTATAATCGTCAGTCCTAGATTTAGCCAATTCAATTAAGTAATCTAAATACTTTAATGGTTGATTAATTGTATAGAACCAAGGTTTTGAATACCTTAGCGGCATTTTAATACCGATAGACTTTCCAACGTTCATCACTAAGCTTAAACAGTCTCTTGAACCAAGCGAATAATCACCATCATTATAAAAACCACTTATAGTCTTCTTTGCATTTTTTAATTGATTTTCATCAACTCGAAAAAACAACTGATTTAATGAAGAGTCTAAGGAACCATTGAACCAATCGTTTCTTAATTCATCTTCTGTAGGTACAACAATCGAAGATATTACTTCAGCATCTAATTTTGGGTAGTAACCAATAACTTCTTGAATAGTCATTCTATTGTTTATTGGGCGGCCTATGACAACGAATGCATGACCTGACAAACTACTGACTTCGTCACCATTTATATCCTTATAATTCTGTCTTGAAACTAAACCTACATAGAATTCTTTTGACGTAATATTTTCTCTAATATCTACAAATTGCTTTTCTACTGCATTTGATTTCAAGGGAATAAGAGCCAATAAGAACAGAAATAAAGGTATTGTTTTCATTAAATTATCCAAGTTAATTTAAAATATAGTTTTACAACCCAAAACGAGCCCTAAAGTATTTAATTTATACTAGACGGTTGAAGTAAAATAACCAGTAAAAATCGATTTAAACATAAACTCGGCAAAATCACTTTATGTAACTTACGATAAAATTTCACAACGTCTGTTGTCCATATAGACCAAAGGAACATTATCTTTTTATTGCAATAAAAGTGGTGTTATGGACTGGACTTCCCGGAGTTTGAAAATGCGACTGAAAGTGTATGTCATTTTATTGATAAATTATGTGGCAAACTAAAAGAGCTAAAAAATGAAATATCTAAATAGACTTGAGATTAAAAAAGCGAACCATCTCTGGTTCGCTTTTTTCTTATTTATGCGTTCACAATCTTAATTGCATTCACATTTTTAATTGCAGCGTTCACAATCTTAATTGTTGATCGCCAACAACAAATGTCGTGCTCGAATAAAGTTTGTGAGTCGGGGTCCCGATTTATAAGGCTTACGTGCGACTAAAAATTGAATAGAGTTTGTGAGTAAGTTGATAAATCTAGTGAATGTAGCCCACTTAAATTTAATAAAGTTTGTGAGTAATTATTTTTGACATTTCTGCCTCGCACTCACTTAGTTGTAGCGGTTCATATTTGATCTAACATGTGTTTAGACACCATCTGATGAGTAATTTGAGACAACAGATGGACGGTGATGTTGAGGTTTTTTAGCGTCTGGTCAGTGCCATTAGCAGACCTAGCGACAATTAACGATTAAGGCAGCTTTGATACGAAACCGGACGTTAGCCATGGCTTATCGGGCGACAAGTGCTCCTACAAAGCGGTCGTTGCTCTTAACTTTATATTTAAATCTAATATTTCTTTTCGTTCATCTACTCAATAATCCCACACTAAACGTGACTTTAGCGTAGGATTAGGATTCACAGTTATTTTATCTGGATAGCTCTTCTATTTTTTTCTTTGAGAACCATCGGTATAAGACGGGTAGTACAAATAACGTCAAAAGCGTTGCTGTCACTAATCCCCCAACAATTACACTCGCCAGTGGTCGCTGTATTTCAGCACCAACTCCATTTGACATAAGCATAGGGATTAGGCCCAATGCTGATGTAATCGCTGTCATAAGTACAGGTCTTAATCTTGAGGTTGCGCCTTCAAATACAGCTTGAGAAACTTCCAAGCCATCTCTAATTCGTTGATTAATACTTTCAACCATAACCACACCGTTCAATACAGCAACGCCAAATAGTGTGATGAAGCCAACGGAGCTTGGCACGGATAAATATTGTCCAGACAAATATAAGGAGAAAACACCGCCAATTACGGCAAGCGGAACGTTGACTAATATCAGCATTGCTTGACCAACAGAGCCAAAAGCAAAGTAGAGTAGCAGTGCGATTAGTGCTAACGATAAAGGAACTACAATAGCTAATCTGTTCTGAGCACGTTGCTGGCTTTCGAACTGACCGCCAATTGAAACAGAATAGCCTGAAGGTAAATCAACCTTATCAGCAATTACCGTTTTGATATCGGCAACCACGCTACCCATATCGCGGTTTTGAACATTTGCTTGGATAACAACCCGTCTTTGTACATCGTCGCGTCTAACTTGCGGAGGCCCCGATTCAAACGACACCGTTGCAACATCACCTAAGCGTACCCAAGCACCTTTTGGTGACTGAATGCGAATATCTGAAATCGCTTCCTTATTTCGTCGGTACTCTTCTTCAATACGCACGTAAATATCATAACGCTCGTTGCCATTGATGATTTGCCCAGCTTCAACGCCTCCGATGCCATCTCGTACAACTTCCATAATATTACTGACGGAAAGCCCAAATCTTGAAAGCTCTTGCCTGTTAGGCTTTATAACGAGTTGCGCTTCTCCAGCGATTTGTTCAAGGGCAACATCTTTTGCTCCATTGACTTCTCTTATGGCAGCTTCAATTTCCTGACCTTTAGCCGCCAAAACATCGAGTTCTGGCCCAAATAACTTAATCGCCAATTGAGCTTTAACGCCAGATAGTAGCTCGTCAACACGAGTCGCAATTGGCTGAGAAAAGTTAAGTAGTAGCCCCGGAAACTCTTCTAATGATCTTTCCATCTTACCTTGAAGTTCATAGCGGTTAGATGCACTTGTCCATCCAGAGATAGGTTTTAAACCAATGTAAATTTCAATATTGTTGACAGGCTCTGGGTCGCCTCCAATTTCTGCCCGACCTATACGGCTAAGTGCATAGGTTACTTCCGGGAACGCCATTAATTTTTCTTCTAGAATTGGCGCGACAGTTAACGCAGTATCTAAACTTGAAGAAGGTGCCAGCGTTACTCTTAAGTTTATCGTGCCTTCTTCTAACTCTGGCACGAACTCAGTACCAATATAAGGCACGGTCACCAAAGCAGATACAACTAATAGTATGGATGTAGAAACAATCAATTTAGTGTGTTTTAGAGAAAATTTCAGCCCTTTTTTGTAAAGCATGTTTAACGGCTGGAGAACGAAACTTTCTCTCTCTTTTACACCAGTTCTAAATAGATAAGTTGCCAGTGCAGGTACGATACACAACGCAACCACAATCGCAGATACAACGGCTAAGATGATGCTTATTGCCATAGGTTGGAATAACTTTGCTTCAACCCCTTCAAAGCTGAACAATGGCGCAAATACGACTAAAATAATCGAGGCTGCAAAAAAGACAGGACGAGCCACTTCTTTACCTGCATTTTGGAGACGTAATTTAATGCCGTGCTCATCGTGCTCTACATCGTGCGGATCTGTGTCAGAAGTTGGAACACCTTCCTTTACAGTTTTCGAATGTGTCGCGTCAGGTCTATTTAAATGTTTAAACATATTTTCAACCATAACGACTGAACCATCAACTAGCATACCAATGGCTACGGCAATGCCACCCAATGACATAAGGTTTGCAGAAATGCCCCACCAAGCCATGATCATTAACGCGATACCAATTGAAATTGGAATGGAAATTAAGACGAGAAAGGTGGCACGTAGATTCATTAAGAAAAGCGCCAGTACAATACAAATGAAAATAAACGCCAGTGATAGCGCATCAACCACTGTACTTACCGCTTTTTCAATCAAGTCTGCCTGATCATAAAAAGGCTCAAAGCGAACACCTTTCGGTAATGCTTGATTAATTAATGGAATTCTTGCATTGATGCCATCAATGGTGGCTTTAGTATTTGAACCCATGCGTTTAAGTACAATGCCAGAGACAACTTCACCTAAGTCCTCGATGTTGCCGTCTGAGGTTTTGCGCGTCATGGTGACAGCGCCTTGACGAATTTCACTGCCCATTTGAACTTTAGCAATATCAGAAACCGTCACAACCGTACCATCAACCGTTTTAACTGGAACTTGTTTGATATTACTGATGCCAGCTTCACCGCTTTCAAACCAACCTGTGCCACGGATCACGAGTTGCTCTTGCCCACGATTCATATACCATCCGCCAACGTTGGTATTATTGCTATCTAATGCGCTAACGATATCTTCTTGCGTTAGTTCATATGCTAAGAGCTTTGAAGGATCGACGTTGACTTGATATTGCCTAACATTACCACCAAAAGATAATACATCCGTGACTCCATCGACGGGCATAACGAGCAATTTTACTATCCAATCATTGAGGCTCCTGAGTGCCATAGCATCATAACCAGCGTCTTTATCTGAAATAAGTAAGTATTGAAACACCTGACCTAAACCCGATGTGTTTGGTCCCATTTCTGGCGTGCCGACACCTTCCGGTATTAATTCTTTTGCTGCTTGAAGCCGTTCAAATACGAGTTGTCTTGCAAAGTAGATGTCGGTGCTTTCTTTGAACACTACGGTTACGCCAGAAAGACCTGTTTTAGAAATTGAACGTACTTGCTCAACATCTGGTAAGGCGTACATAACCGCTTCAATGGGGTAAGTAATAAGTTGTTCAACTTCTTCGGCAGCTAGTCCCGGTGCTTCAGTATTAACAGCAACTTGAAGGTTAGTAACGTCTGGAAAAGCATCCAAATTTAATTTTGGGATCACCATAATTGAGCCGACAATTGTGGCAAACAGTGCAATTAATATCAGGAGTCTGTTGTTAACAGACCAATCTATTATTTTATTAAACATAGTCTGCCCCTTAGTGGTTATGCGGATCAAATCCGCCTTTCGCGATTTCAGAAGCAATAAAAAATGCACCTTTGGTTACAATTCGCGTTCCACTGTCAAGTCCAATGATTTCTCTAAGATTTCCCAAGGCACGGCCAAGTTCAACTTCTACGGCTTTAAACTCTCCGGGATGGTCTTCAACAAATACTGTCCAATCACCATCTGCACTGCGGACCAGTGAATCTTCTGGTACAGCCATCACTTTCTGTTTTGTGGCGAACTGGAAATAGACTTTGACGAACATACCTGAATGGAGTTTATCTTCGGTGTTTTCTACAGCCAACCTAATGATGCGGGTTCGGGTTTGTGGGTCGATTGTATGTGCTTCTTGGATAACTTTGGCCTTGTAACTTTGACCTTCCAATTTGATTGTTGCAGGTGTGTTAATTGAAAGACTAAGTTTTTTGTTCGGTGAAACTTTTGCCTCAACCCATAATTGCTTTTCATCGGCAAGCAACATGACAGTATCTCCGGCATCAACACGTTGTCCTTGGATAAAGTCGTCTTGAAGCACGACACCTTCACGCTGGGCAGTTAATGTATATTGTCCAAATGCTTTAATGTCTTTGTTAGAAATATCATTTATTGCTTTTTCAGTTAACCCTAAAGCGATGAGCTTCCCATAACTCGCATTGTATGTTGTTTCAGCTTGTAGTAATCGGCTTTCACTCACCGTCTTATTACCTAGCTTTTTTACACGTTGCCATTCCGTGGAGGCAATTAAATAGTCTGCTTGTGCTTGTGCCATCGCCTCACTAAATAGCGTAACTAACTTTTGATCTATTTCTACGTGTTCTCCAAGCGCTGTATGGCGACTAATAATGACGGATTCAGTACGAGGTGAAACCACATAGCTCTTATAACCATTGGCTTTTATTTCACCGGGGGCATATACCGTGCTAAATTGATATTCTGGGATGACGCTTTCCACTTTGATGTTAGCAAGCGACATTTGTTTCGGGCTAAAGGTTATGCCTTCTTCGTGTTCATCTTCCTTTTCACTATCCAACGCTTTTGTAGCATGTGAACTTCCTTTTTCAGAATGTTTATGAGACTCATGAGTCGCTTCAGTAGATGTAGTATTCGTATTTGTCGATACTTGCTTTGCTTTTGGCTCACCGCTCATTAAAGCTGATGCAATGAGAAACAGGCATACACCTGTATTCTTAATATATGTATACATATGAAATCTTAATTCTTTAATTAATAAAAATTAACCTTTATATCCTTTCTTACAGGATAAAAAGACCATTAAAAATCAACTAAATTAAGAAATGGGTGGGCGAAGTATTGCCTCTAGGAAGGCTTTGGTTTGATCGAATTGATAGGGAGTGTTATTGATATTGAATAACTTTGTAGAGTTATTTAGATTATTGATCAAAATCCATGATAAATGGCTACCGCTACAATGACCGCAATGGTGACAATCTTTAATATCATGATGTTCGTCACCTGCACTTTCCGTCAGAAGACTAAAGTCATCGTTATGATCATGTTGAGTTTGAAGGTGTTCTATCTCTATTTGATGATTTTCAGACGTTGCAGATACAACAGCAGTCAACGATTGCAAAACAATCGAAACGACTAATAGTATTTTTAACGCAACAGTGAATTTCAAAAATAAATACCTGTAAAAATATGAAAAATTAGTATACCAGAGCACTACTTTTTGAGCTAGTCATGAGCATTTTCTTCATGCTCATCACGGCAAGTTTCTTGAGGAAACTCAAACTCAATGGTTGTATGAGACAAATTATAGGAAGTAAGTTTCATAGCCACTTGTTGTTTTAGCCTAATTAATTTATCAACCTCAAAGTTATGGGCTAACTCTAGGTGAGCAGTTAATACGTGACTTTCCCCGTCTAATGACCAAAAGTGCATATGATGGATACCGATAACTTCAGGTAATTCATTTAGTAATTGCTTTATATTTTCTTGAGTCTCTTCATCTGGTGCGGCTTGAAGAAATAAGACGAGTGTTGATTTCAGGTTTTTGAAAACATTAAACAAGATAAACAGCGTGAACCCTATTGATAATAGAGGATCTAATATCGGCATTTCAACAAACAACAGTACAATAGAAACTATAATAACGGCCACCCAGCCAAGTACATCTTCAAGAAGGTGCCATGTCAGGACTTTCTCATTTAATGTTTCACCCGTTTTTAATTTGAATACCGCATATCCGTTAACGGCAACACCAAGTATGGCAAGACCTAACATCCCCTCGACTACTGGCATTTCAGGATTGGACAGCCTTGGAATTGCTTCAAATAAAATCCAAATTGAGCCAATGATTAAAACAATACTGTTTATCAATGCGCCAAAGAGCGTAAGTCTACGATAACCATAACTAAACTTATCTGATGCTTCTCTGTTTGAAAAACGACTTAAAATCCACGCAAAACCTATTGAAAGACTATCACCAAGATCATGAACTGCATCTGCCATTATTGCGGTACTGTTAGTAAGCCATCCACCAATAAACTCAATAATAGTAAATGTCACATTCAGAAAAAATGCCCAACCAATACGGTCGTCTTTTCCATGCGAATGACTGTGGCTATGGTTGTGCATTTTGCACCTCCGGCACTCTCTTATTTCTTAAGTTGGCTACATTAAAATTGATCAGATGACGGATCACGCGTTGATATAACCAACGTTTTACTCCTGATAAATTTGTGCCTTTTTCACGATAAAATTCATCAGGAGAATCATAAACACCAAAGTCATCGTGGATACCTTCTTTTTGAATATAGGTATCTTGGCCGCGCCAATTTGTGTCTGGTGAAGAGAAACACTTTGTAGCAACGCCATAGCCACAAAATTCATTTTTTATTTGGCTAAATTTGTGCTGTAGTGAACTTAAATACTGCTCATCTAATATAAAGCCTTCTAAGTTTATCCAGCGATCCTCGAAATAAACTTCAACCCAACTATGAATGATATATTTAGGTGCTAACCAAAATACATAAGTTGGAATCGCGCCTTTTTGTAATTGCTGCTCAATAGTAAAGCCGTGAAAACGACACTGAATGCCTAACCCTCGCAACAAGGCCATGAGTAAGTTGCCTTTGGTATTACATTGTCCGTAACCATCGGCTAAAACACTGCTTGCTGAAATATCATCGCTTTCGTTGTAACCAAATAATATTTCATCTTTAACGAATTGGTAGGCTGCACCAATTTTGTTGAAGTCATCAAGTTCTAGCCATTTTCGCTCTGCGATTAAGGCTTGAATAGCAGAATGTTCAAAATCAACTATCTTGGTTTTTTCTAAACATTTAGTATTCATAGGTGTCTCCTTACTTTGAACAACAAGAGGTTGTTTGTTTATCTTCACTTGGTTTTTCACATGTTTTTTGAGCAGATGCCAATTCTTGCTTGGCATCGTTTAATATTCGATAAGCGCCTCGAAGAATTAACACTGAAATGATGCTGCCTATAACGATATCAGGCCAGCGTTGTTCAAGTACCATAACGAGTATGCCTGCGATAACGACACCAAGGTTTGCTATCACATCATTCGCTGAAAATATCCAGCTTGCTCTCATATGCACCTCATCGTTGTTGTGCTTTCGAATAAGGATGAGACAAATCACATTTGCAACTAAAGCCACCATGCCTACGCCAATCATAAACCAAGAGTGAGGCTCACTTTCACCATGCAGCCTTCTAGCAATATCCATTAGAATTAGCACGCCTAGCCCCAGTTGGAAATAGCCACTCACTAAAGCAGCATTAGCCTTATGTTGGATTGACTTTCCCACCGCGTATAGTGCAATTGCATAGACGATTGCATCCGCTAGCATGTCTAACGAATCTGCAATTAAAGCCGTTGATTCTGATAACCAACCAAAGCCAATTTCAAAAACAAACATCGAGGCATTGATAGCCAGAAGCCAATAAAGCACCGTTTTTTGCTGGTTATCTTTTAGCTCAACTTCACATCCACAACCGCTCATTTTCATCTCCGATTAACTTGTATGCTCTAACTATAAAATCTATAGTTACTATAGAGTCAAGTTTATTTGGAAATTTTATGAAAATAGGTGAGTTATCGAAAACATCGGGGTGTTCAGTACAAACCATCCGATATTATGAAAAGGAGGGCTTGCTGTCAGATCCTGATCGCTCTGAAGGGAATTTCAGGTTGTATTCTAATAAGGCACTAAAAGAGCTGGAATTCGTCAAACATTGTCGAAGTTTAGATATTCCGCTTAATGATATTAAGCGACTCATTGAATTAAAAAACAAGCCAGAGGAGAGTTGCTCTAGTGTAAATGCCTTGATTGATCAACAACTCGAATTAGTTAATCAACGAATGAAAGAGTTAAAGGCACTTAAAGCTGAATTACAGCAAATGGCAAGCACCTGCGGATCAGGCGGTACAATTGAAGCTTGCGGCATCATCAAATCATTGGATAGTTAAACTAAATATAACTTTAGATTATTAGTATTCACAAAGGCAATAATGAAAACCATTGGCAAATTAGCAAAATCATTAAATTTAAATGTAGAAACCATTCGTTTTTATGAACGAGAAGGGCTGATTACACAACCTGAAAAACCAATATCTGGTTATAGACAATACGACGAATCAATAGCAGGACAACTTAGGTTCATTACAAAAGCCAAAGCGCTCGGTTTTACGTTAAGAGAAATAAAATCGCTAATGTCTATGGACAGCAACTGCGCTCAAGTTGAGCTATTAAGCCGACAAAAGTTAGTAATCATTCGAGACAAAATTAATGACCTTCAACGTTTAGAGAAAGTAATTGTGGGTATGACAAATACCTGTATGCAAAACGAAGATCCAACACATTGCCCCATAATTGATTCATTAAAATGATTGACTCCGTACTTATATACGGAGTTTAAAGTGCTGGTAATATCAACCAATAGACTTTCAAATGATAAATAAAATTTTAGATAAAGTTGGCTCAGGCGGGGTTTGGCTTGCAGCACTTAGTTGTACAGGGTGTTTCCCTGCACTCGGTTCATTAGCATCAGCGTTGGGGTTAGGTTTTCTTTCTCACTTTGAGGGGATTGCTGTAAATACCTTGTTACCTATATTTGCAACTCTGGCGCTACTAGTAAACTTATACAACTGGCACAAAAATAAAAGCCATACCAGAGCTGCCTTCAGCATTCTAGGGCCTGTAGCAGTGCTATTAACGCTTTATCCTCTTTGGCAATATGATTGGAGCACATACCTATTTTACTTTGGTATTTGCTTAATGGTCGTTATGTCAGTTTTGGATATAGTAAAACCAGTAAGGGAGCAAACATGCAACGTATAGAGCTAAAGTCGACTATTACATGTCCAGAATGTGGGTATAGTAAAATAGAAGAAATGCCGACAAACGCTTGTCAGTGGTATTATGAATGTGAATCGTGCAAAGTTTTGTTAAAACCATTAAAGGGTGACTGCTGTGTTTATTGTTCGTATGGAACGGTAAAGTGTCCACCCATTCAAGAAGGACAAAATTGTTGCACGAACTAGCGGATGTGATTGTTTAATTTGTGCTAACCATTGTGACTATTGTGACTATTGTGACTATTCAAGGGCAGCTTCACGCCTGAGCTGCACTTAATTTCTGAAAAGCTAATGTCGGCTTATGGCTAACTGCTGCCATTAAAAAATTAAAGGTCAATGTCCGCTTATCGCTGATAAGTGCTATCTCAATTTCAATAAACCAACGCCCGTTATACGAACACAAGGGATTGTCAGAATTGATTAGTCAACCAACTTTTCGTATCGGCTATATTAAAGGCTCTGCTGCCATAACCGAAGTTCAGCAAGTCATTCGGTATATATTCATCGAACTTTTCGATATTTTTTTCTACGACTGAAGCTGCTAAATCTGACTCACTCGGTAGAGACTCCGCATTTAATTTGGACAATAATCGTTTTACCTCTTCCACATTGGATTTTTCAACTTCAATCACACCACCAAATGCCCCTACTTCAAAACCATTTTTGTTCAACAGCGCCACCAAAGTATTAATAACTTTGTCGCCCATCCAAGTAAATATACATGTGGTTTTACCTTGCTGTACGACACAAATGTTAGCTAGGTTAGCTTGTTGGAAATAGTTAACCGCCTCTTCGAACATCACTTTAGCCTGAGGATCTATAAAATCGACTTTATGCTCACCAATTGAAATTCTATAGTCTCCTTCTGATAGGATTTGAAACATTTCTTGTCTTACGCGGTTATGAATAGACATGCCTTCTCCCCCAAACTTTGGTGGTTTTCCGCCTTTGGTTTTCTCGACGTAAATAGTCTTCTTATCTGTATCAACATCTACGACTTTCCATCTACGTCCGCTAAATACAATATGTTGGCCTTCCAATACCAAAGAGTCTATTGGCAATGTTCCTAGAGTTTTGTTTCCGACTATAATTCGATATTCTTCTGGCGTTTTGAATACGGCATAGAACGAATAATGATCTACTAAGCGTTCACCTTTAATACCTAATACAAGTTCACCGCTAGAGATCTGTGTTAATAATTCTTGGCTTCCCATATGTTGTAACAAAGATTTGAATTGCGAAGCCGTTGTATGCTGAAAAGGGCCATTCTTACAAAGGAGTTCAAATAGTTGATCTGCTCTAACTCCTCCCCATTGGGCTACTAAAGCTAGTACTTGATGAAGCAAAGTAGAGAAATGCATTAATTGATTATCAGCAGGTTCAAACCACTTGTTGCTTATTAATAATCTAATCATTGCTAAGGACTGAATTAGCTCTAATCGCAGGCAATCAACGATACTGGAGTTTTCAGTTAATTCATTTTCAGCTATCAACATACGCAGAACTGCTGGAGAACCTCGTCTACCTGAGCGCCCCATTCTTTGTCTTAAGCTTGAAACTGAATGCGGTGCTGCCACCTGTACGACTGAGTTGACCTTTCCAATATCTATACCCAATTCAAGTGTCATGGTGCAAATCGCAGTTGTTGGAAGAGTTTCTTTTTGAAGACGAGCCTCTAGCTCCTCTCTACTTTCTTTAGCCAGTGATCCGTGATGAGGAAAAAATTCATTAGGTACGAGCTGTTGCTCACAAAAGTCACTAAGCTGTACCGCGATACTTTCCGTTCGCTTTCTGCTATTTGCAAATACTAAATGTGAGTCTCCCCTGCACAGTTCAAATAGCTTTTGGCAAATTTGGTATTCGGCTGGGTAACGTTGGTCATCTTCTTCAGTAATTATTGGCTCTACATATCCGTGGACTTTGATGCTGAGTTGAGATTTATGCTTTTCATCAGTAATCAATTCACATGGCAACGTTTCATTCGGGCGAAGCAATGCAGGAACTTTCTCCAACTCACCTAACGTAGCACTTAGGGCCACTCTTGGCACCGGATTGCTATATCTTCCCAATAAGTGTTCTACTCTATTTAAGAGAGATAACAGCTGATGGCCCCTTTCAGAACCAATAAAAGCATGAAATTCATCTATGACAATATACTTTAGATTATTGAAAGCACTTTTAACCCACTTAGGATCTCTAATTAATAAAGACTCTAAAGACTCTGGTGTTATTAATAAAACGCCTCTCGGGTCCTTTTTAGCTTTATTCTTTAGCGATTGTGGGCTATCCCCATGCCAAGGAACTACTGGCATATCTAGCAAGTCGCAAAGACTCTCAAGTCGCCTGTATTGATCGTTAATTAGCGCTTTTAAAGGGCTAATATACAAAATGCCAAAACCATCAATGTCATCAGCAATTGCACTACAAGCAGGTAAAAAGAATGCTTCTGTTTTACCAGCTGCTGTAGAAGCACTGATCAGAACATCAGATTTACCCGCGAGAATAGGCGGAATAGACTTCTTTTGGATCTCCCTTAAATCAGGCCAACCTTGTTTGAAAAGCCACTTCTGTACTCTGTGATCAAGTAATTTGTACGGTTCAATCATAAAGAAAAGTTAGCCAAGTCATCTGATTTAGCATCACTCTCATCATGAAACTCAATATCTAGATCACTTGGTTTTTCGTCTTCTACTGTTAACTTCTTAACCAATTCAGACCACTGGATATTTGGGTTTTGATCCATTACTGCTAGCATATCTAGAAACGCTTTAATGGTATTTCTTGGTGTTCTAAAATAAGCGTCACCAATAGTCTGACTGCAATGATGCAAGAATGACTTAAGTGCATCATTAGGTACAAGGTACTTTTCAACTTCGCCACTTGCATACACATGGCGTAAATTCTTAAGGAGAATATAAAGTTCTTCTGGTGTTAAGCTGGCTAAATGAAGCGCTGGGGACGAGTAATCGATAACACCCGCTTTTTGAGCAAATGTGTTTTCAGCTAAACGTGATTGCAAAGCCTCGTAACTATACAAGCCCTTTCTAGGATCTAACAAAAATTCCGGTGTCCCGCCCAACAAAAAACCCAAAGACTCGGCACTTCCTTGTAGACAATCGTTCAGTATTCTTAATATTTGTTCATAATTTGACGTACGAGCCTGTGTGCTATTCAATTTATACAAGTTAACCATTTCATCAAGATTAACAAGTAGTCCTTCATACCCAGCTTGACGCACGAATAGGCTCATAAGTTTAAGTGAGTCATAAAAAGTTGCATCTGAAATTATGGTTCTAACACCTAGGTCTTTTTTAGCATCTGTTTTTGTAGAATACTCAGCTCTTAACCACCGAATTGCATTAACTTTAAGCTGCTCGTCATCATGCTCATGACCTTTCCAGTATGCTTCTATCACTTTGGCAAAATCGTAACCACCTACCAGTTCAGATAGCAAAGCCAATCTAGTATGAATTACATTTGAAACTTTATCTTGTTTCGCATCAGCTTCTTTTACCGTTTCTGTAATAAACTTTTCAACAACACTGGTAAGTGCATTACCATCAGGTTTGTTACGAGTTGAAAGGTTCCGCATTAATTCAGAATAGAGGTTTCTAGCTTGTCCTGCCGATGCATGGATTCGTCTGTCGGGTGATAAGTCAGCATTTACTGTTACCAACTTTTTCTCTAGAGCAATTGAACGTACAACGCTTAAAAAAAACGTTTTCCCTGAACCATATTCACCAATAATTAGCCTAAAGGCTGAGCCACCATCACAAATTTTTTCGATGTCGCTATAAAGTGCTTCTAATTCTTTTGAGCGGCCAACTTGAATATGTTGGATGCCGATTTTAGGAGTGACCCCAGATTTCAACGATTGAATTATTGCATCTCGTTCTTTTGACCTAATACGCTTAGAAACCATTTTATTATCCCTTTAACTCTTCGACTATTTCCAAATCTACATATATATCATCGTCATCATCTAGTACGGGAGCTTCAACCGTTTCATATGACCAATCGTTAATTGTTTCTATAGCTCCATCAACCATAAGGTCAAGTTTACGACATAACTCAATTACATCATTTCTAGCCCATACCTCTTTTGTTACAAGCTCTTGATAGAGACTACTATGCTTGCTATCAAGCCCTGACTTGGATTGATCTGGAGCAGATTCGACGAAAACATTGTCTTCAGCCATAGGTTCATCTTCAACAAATATTGAACCTAACATACTCTGTACATCACTTGTTTCAGATTCATGTAAAGCCAATAGTTCTTCATCAAGTGCAAAAGCATCAACTTCACTTTGTTTTGATTCTTTTTGAATTGTGCCTAAAGACTTTTTAGACGAAATATTATGAATATCACTCGTAACAAGTGATTTATCTAAACCCAAAGCAGTGTAGAGTTTTTCTAGCTGTTTTATCTCGGTAGGATCAATCTTTCCATCTGCCAAAGCGACAGTAACCAAAATATGGCTGACTAAAGATTTAGCTTTTTCATCCAACTTCTCAAGCCTAGCTTTCAAACCGTTCATATTTGATGGTGTATTTAGTCGCCAAGTAACATAGGCTTTAAGTGACTTTTTCTCTGTTGGCGAAAGTTTTGTATCATGTTCTATGAGGCGGTGCAGTACTGTTAATTCATGTTCATCTATATGAGAATCAATTGTCGCTACCATAGCGCCAAGTCTAAGTGCCATTGCAACTTCGTTAAACGACTTGGATGGTTCAAAGTAATCTCCATGGCCTTCAACAAATAAAACCAAATTTCCATCGAGTGCAGGTTTGGCCTTGTGATAACGAGGATCAGGAGCAAAACCAAACCCTGACTTACCAGTAAGATTTTGGATTAATTCCATTTCTTTTTTGTTCAACTTTTCTGGAAGACTTTCACCTGTCATTTTCCAAAATTCAGTTAAAGATACTAAGCCAGAATTCTGTTGAATTGCATTGTTTGCCCAAGTTCGGAAACTAGTTATAGCTGATGAAGAACTACTACTAATTAATTTTTCAGGCAATAAAAGCAATGCTGCAATGTCATCGCTAGATGTGTCTTTTTTCCCAATATAGCGACTGTATTGCTCAAGTTCTTCTGTACAAATATCTGCGATGGCTATTAATTTTTTAGTTGGGCCTTTCAGCATACTTGGATCTGGGAGGTCTTCTTGATTTATTTCTACACTATTTAACGTGCTACTGGCGGGCCTGTAACTGATATTCAGCTTTGTTTTGTTAGGCTTAACAATAATGCCATCGCCATATTTTTCTTCATATCTAGTTTTAAACAGTGCTGTAAACTCTTTTGTGCACCTTCTCGCAGGAGTTCTAAACTTATATTCTGGATAAAATTTAATCCAAGATAAAGCTAGTTGTGAGGAAATTGATTGGCCTGAAGCAACAACTTTAGATAATTCAAACTTAAACAGCAGTGAGTCATTTGCGAAGGAAAAGCTTTCAACATCAATTTTGCAAACATCAGGGCGTTGCAGACACATGAACTCAATTAATCGAGTCGCATAATTGAAAAATGATCTACTCTCACTGTAAACCCCTTTCAATCGGCCTACTTCTTCAAACAGTCCTAAATATTCACTATCTGAAACCTGCTTATTGTTTGCATCATGAATGACTCGACGTTCAATTCCATAAAAATAAATAAAAACGTAACCAATTGGTGTATCCGGGTGATTTCTCTCACTTGCTAACCAATTTAAATATGCCCCTCTCGCTTGTGGTGAAAGTGAAATAAACTTAGGCCAATAAGCGAGGCTTTGATCTGTATAGAAAAAATCTGATGGAGTAATCTTGAGCGAGTCATCTACGAGCGATGCTTCCGTCTCCTGATAACCATAACCATTATCAAGGGCTTTTAACTTGCCGCCATAGTATAAGTTTCCGCGAATCTGAACCCCATTCACATTGATAGAAGCACTGCTGGATATCCATTTCCCGGGAGTGTTGTTTTTACTCTTTTCTTCTTCATGACCATAAGATATCGTAAAAGTCGCGAGTTCATTCTCATCGTCTTCATCGTCTGAATAGCGGCTAAAATTACTCGTTTGATTTTCTTTCTGGACTCTACTGGTTGCTTTGATTACAGGTTTTGATTGTGGCTTTGAACTACCAAATACTTTGTATAGAACATAACAAACAGCGATAAAGATGAGTAATTCCATGTAATTCCCTTTATTCTTACAGTTGAAACAGAGAAAACAGATTACCACTTAAATACCTGTTTTCACAACAACTACACATTTTGCTTGGGTCGTTCAAATATTGATTTTCATACTTATCCTGAATAAGAAAACCTGACAATATTTTACACTTACTCCTCTTCAAATTGTCGTAAAGGTTTACCTAGGATTTCATAGTCATCCACTGAGTAGTAGCCACCTTGGGTATCGCTAAATTCAATTCTTGTGACTTTCCAATTTTCTCCATCAAAAACTTCCACTACGTCGCCACTAGTGAACTGCACTCCATCGCATTCAAATCTTCCTAGTTCATTTAGATAACAACAATTCATGGTATACCCTCCTATTCAAAGCTTAGCTAATACTGTTTTTATTCCTGACTTGTACGATGGAGACATTGGCTTGATTCTCTCTAGAATCGCGTTTCTCTCTTCATTACTTTTGTAATCATCTCGAACAGGACGATAACCAGATCCATTGTCAGTGATTAATTCCTTAACGATGTCTTTTACGTTAAATTTAGATTTTTCATTAGCCATTTTATTTCTCCAGTTTTGTATATTGCTTGCGGATTGGTAAGTGTCGGTACAGCCAATTCTTGTCGTGTTTAAAAAGCCACAAGTAACTGGCGTTAAATTTGTTTTTGAGTTGATTACGTGTGTGATTTGGAAACATCTTCATTGCTTGAGACAACGATTTACGATGGGTCAACTGTTTCGTTCTAAGACGTAGAAACTTTCGTTGCTCAACTAGCTCTGGGTACTGAGTCAGTACTTGTTCGATGGCACCAACGCTTAAATCGAAGCCTTTAGCGATATCTTTTGTTGGAGTGCCCATCAAAAGTTTACGTAAAATTGCTCTACGGTCTTTCTCAAAAATCTTTGATGCACGGCTTTTTACTTTTTCGCCACCAGCAACAACCTTAGATTTAACGGCAGTAACACTCAGTTTTACTTGATTTGCTATATTACGAAGACTTTTCCCTTGTCTAAATAAATTCAAGATTAGCTTACTTTTTAAATTGTCTTTTGATGTCTCTCGAATTGGTTTATTTTCATTAAAGTGGGCCTCTAAATCATCATTTGCGCTTTGGTATTTTGATACAAATGACTCAGGCGTAGAGAAAAGGTATGCGATCAAAGCCAAGTGTTTAGCTGGATGAAAATGGCAATCATGATAGTTATAAAAAAGCTGACACGGATAAGGATATGTTTTGTTGGTCGAGAACAAATCCTGCCATCTCTTATGCTTCAATTCAGCAACATAATACGCATATAAATCTTCCCTTAAACATTTCTGCCTAACTCTAAGAGTGTTACATGCGAGTTCTTTATTAAATAGCGCAATACGGTAACAGTTCGATAACGTTGCGTAATCGAATGCTTCTATGTCTTTTTGAATAAGCGCCCAATGGCTAAAACTTGCAAAATGATTTGGAATTAATCCTGAATTATCTTTTAATTCATGGTGCCGTTGTGGTGGTAACGCTATTTCTCTTCTTGTGACTTTTATCCCATCTAACGGCCCACCATGAGTAGGACAAGTTATCATTCCGTACAACTGATGCTTCCTATGCCAATAGGTCACACCGTAATTGTTTAAATCTTCATTTATGCACTCAGGGCAATAGTACAGTCGATCTCCTTCTTTTACCCGGTTTGATATAATACCAAGCCACTTTTGAACAAACTCAACATCACCAGCAAGCAGTGTTTGTTTGACCAGCTCGTATTTATTCTCACTTAGAAATGGTTTGTAGTAGCCTAGGCTAGTGTGATTTTCTAAAAGCTCATTTCGCTTGAGGTTGAAGTTTTCTGAAACCCAAGGGATCAAGCTAGGAAATGATGTGTTTAACTGAAGGTTGTCGTTACCCCATAATGATTGCTGGGCAATACGGAATGAGGGATAGCCTGCCGCAATAACTTGTCGTGATAAAAAACTGCACAACGTTTCGTCGGGAAATAACTGGTCCCACGCAAAGCCTGTCATAGCAAAGCCTTCGATATTTCTTCTTTGCTACAAAAAGCCGCTAAAGCTGCAAAGTAGCATACGGGATGATAATTCCCATCTCGATACATCAAGTGAATTAGATTTAACGAGTAAGGGTTTGGCGGTCTATCACCTCTATAGTTCGCTAGACAAAAGTATGGTTTATACGCGCCATTATCTATCCAATTATTTAAATAGTCCTGAGCTTTCCGTAGTTGCGCTCGTTCTACCCTTGAAAGGTCTCTTTCTAACATTGGGCAATTTAGCGCACTGCGTAGAAGAGAGGCCACTGTAAATCGATGGCCCAGTCGTTTTGAAACCAATAATTTATTAGAAATATTCTCAAGCCATTGTTGCTCGTCGTTTAAGGAAATAAATGTAGGTTTAATTAATTCGTTGCAACGAGGGCAAGTATTTTCTTGAGGTGACAACTGCAATTTGGCTAAATTAGCAATGGTAAAACCACAATGGACACACAAGCCCGTAAGAGGAAATTGATGCTTTGCACACCTTAGCATCGATGGGATTTGATGTTGAGTATGCCAATATCGAAAGCCTTGTGTGTCGTAATCCTCTTCAATACACATATCACACCACCGCCAGTATTTTGAGTGGCTAATATTTGTAGTACCGTTAAAACTCAAAGCCTGCTCTAATTTCCCACTTTCAATTTCCACACAGGTTTCTCTATTCAAAAATTTAGCATCGAAATAATAAGGTGTATGCCACGTTAAAAGCTCTTTACGATGTAAAATTCCACCATAAAACGACCATAACTTGTCAAACTCTGGTCTCCACGCAGACTTAAGGTTTATCGGTTTGGTTCCTCCAAACAACGCTCTCATTGTGAGGTTTATATCTTTTGAAGTTAGATACATATAGTGATACCTAGCAAGCAAACTAAATACATGTTCTCCCGGTGCTGGGTTGGGAAAATAAGGTAGCATTTCACTAGTCATTTAAAATATCCCCACCACTAATGAAGTCGTCGTCATCGAAGTCCTGTTTCGGCTTACTTCCTTTAATTGTTGGTGCACGAAGCGATTTTTCACTCGTAGTACCACTGGCGCTACTAGATGACTTCTTTTGGTAGTCGCTATAATCAGGCCGCCCATCTGCCATCGTTGGTATTGCCTGTTCAAAAGCAACCAAATTATTATTGCGTAAATGTTTAAGTGCAGGTTCCCAGCGATGAAACTGCCTCTTAAACAAATCATCCAGAACCGTCTTATCATCAATACGGGCAACATTACGTTTGTCGTTAGCAGCGCGGATTATCATTTTCTTGATATGAAGCCTAGCAAGACGAGTAATTATCGATTGCAAGCCCCCAGTTAAGTAATGAAAGTACGCCTTAAACTCGTCACTAGGTGTTATTCCATTGATGCATATACCTTTTTGGTAAAAAGCGTCAAAAATTTTATCGAATTCCTTACTCCCTGCTTTATAGGGCTTAAAATTATCCTCTCTCTCGCTAATCATTCTTCTCAGCGTCTGTACTTTCGGCATTTCATTTGGTTCATCCTCTAAAGGATCAAAAAGCGCAGTCCCCTCTGGGGTACAACTCAAAAATACGGGAATGCCGAGCTTATTAAACAAGCTTTCTATAATCTGCAAATTAGGTGAGTTAGGTGATTTAATAAATTTTAAGAAAAACTGAAGTTCATCAAAGTGAATAAGTCCAATATGGTATTTTGTCGCTAGTTGTTGCATTAATCCATAAAGGTGTTCAACACCAATACGGTCTCTATTTTGATATTTTGGTGCGTATTTAGGCTCGCCCAACGCAGTATCTAACGCTCGAAAAAAAGAAAGGGCTAGCGCTTTTGGTGACGCAGTTGCTGGACAATCAAAGCTCAACCATACTATTTGTGCCCTATTAAACGGCTTACCTTGATACTCGATATGATCAATTACTTGAGGAATTAATGATAATACATTTCGAATAGTTAATGTTTTTCCAACTCCTGAGACGCCAGAAATAAGACTAGATTGAGCTGTTGTCATACCGGGAAGGTTTGATAGAACAGGCAAATACTCTTCCTTCTTCACCTTTTCTGCTATCGCCATCGTCAATCTGTTCTGGTTAGCTGAAAATGGATTTCTACGCTTATAGTTACATAGAATTTGTTCCATAAACTCATAGTATAAAAAAGGTACTAGTTTTGAGTGTGGTATAAATATATCTAACAGCTTACTTAGCTGCGTTTTTTTATAAAAGTTACTCAATTGCCAAAAGTTAGACTGCATAACAGGAATATGTGTTAGGCGCTCTAAAACGATATTTTCATTCTCAAGAACCTGTAATGAAGCAGTTAGAGGGTTACCATTTAACTCTAGATCGTCATGATCTTGATAATTAGCGTCGAGCCTCTTTGGTTCAAACTTCTCAAACGTCATAGTCATCCTCATCGATACTTTCATTAGTTAAAAACTCTCTAATTCCACCGCTAAATTGCTCAGCTATTTTGAATGCTGCGTTTAGTTTATCGATGTCACCTTGTTCAGCTCTGCGCTCTCGTACACCTTTCTGTGGGGCCTTGGTTGTCGTTACTAATGCACCTTCAATTTGCTTAAGGTTTAGTTCTCTTAGGTCATCTACATCAGAATCTTTTTTGAGTTTTTCTATACGCTGCTGTAACTTAAGATTGTGGCGTAACAAGCCCTCCTGTTTTAGTCGATGTTCAACCACCTCCCAAGGCAAGTTATTAAATCGGTGGGGTTTATTAGTAGATGATTTAAGGAAAAACAAAACATACTCACCACCCGTTGTCTGATAAATAATGAAGGAGGCTGAAGCCCATGTGCGCCTAAACGTTGTTTTGAAAGCCCCTTCAAGTTTAGCTTTGGTATACCAGTTGGCTTGTTTGGCATAGTCTGAGTGATAAGGAACACCTTTAAAGTAAACACCATCTCCTCTAACAGTTACTTCTATTTCAGCCATGAACGGCCAAACATAATCAGGCATTCGCTCAGGAGTTGTTGGTCTACCACCATTCATTTCTTCATTGATATTCGATCTCCAAATATCCAATGGCGTAATCCCGTGAAGTTCTGATGCCATTCTAAAATCATGTAATTCAAGTCTGTCTGCATTATTATTGTGATATTTGATTTCAAGAATTATGGCGGCATAAAGCGAATCTATATCCCACAATGACTCATTGCTAGGATGTATATCTTCGCGCTTAAAATCTCTGACAGAACCTGCTTCATAGTTAACCACCTCATTAGCAATGACCCCAAACTTACGTTCAACAATCCCCTTGCAATCCCCTCTAAAAACCGCGACATAGTTAACAGTCTCAATGCCGACCACGCTACTTTTTAGTAGCCCAGACATGTGACCTAGTGAATATTCAACGCCATTATCAACTGTTATCTCATAACAAATATGGTGACACGGCCAATCATCTTCCTTCAATTCAACGCCATACCTAGCAGCAAAATCTACTTTATTCGAGAAGGCGTTGATCATAGCTTCCGATGCTCCAATCCAGTCGGGACCATGAAAACCAATATACATACCAACAACAACAGTCGTATAAACATCAATAACGAAGTATAAGACTGGTCTCCCCATAGAAAACCGCCCAGTCGTGTCGTAGGGGTAACGAACATAAATATCTAAAACAGTGGCATCTATTTCATAACGAAAAGTAGGTCCAATTACTCCGTCACGTGAGATACCTTGCCTATCGGCAATATCTTTCTCATAAGCTATATTGCCGTGCCAGTTTTTGAGTTTGTCTTTCAGTGAAAGAGTTTTACGGAAATGGAAGGCCAACTGTGATTCAGATAGTGAATCCTTTTCATCAACAGTCGATACTAATTTGCGAGTGCCATGCGGGGTTTCGATAAGTTCAACTATCTTTTCGAAAAGCTTACGATAGCCCAATGTAAAATTTGTAGGTGTTAGTTTAATCCCTTGTTTCTTCAAAGTTTTAATCGTAGTTAAAAATTTCGCCTCATCTTGCTTAACTACACCACGAGACTTGGATACTGATTGTGAGTTATCGGCTTTGCCGCATCCTCTTTTAATGTTGTCAGGGCCATGCTCCTCAGGCCAAAAATAATTACTTCCTACATTTTTAAGGTTTACAGGCAGTAACGCATTTTTAGTACAGCCCCAAGCAATAAATCGGTTTAATATATTGTAATATGCACCTTCCGTTTTAAACGGGCCTCCTGCATTGATTATTTCTTGTATTTGAATAGCAATGCTGTCTCCGAAAAGGTAAATATTTAAGATACTAGAAGAAACTAACGTTTCGACAGCTTTATACCGAGCATCACGTTTATCTAGCCACTTTTGTTTTTTTTCTCTAATTAAGCGAGCATCGGTATATCCCATCTCTACAGGTAATTTATATTCTTCGACTTCGTAACCTTCTTTATCGATTAACCCATAAAGCTCATCAAATCTATAAACCATTGGCCTTCGGGCGTTGGCATTTTGTGTCGCCCACGCCATATCAGCTACCGAGGCTAGAGAGCGCTCGACATTTATCGCACAAACTCGTTTCGACACACCATGAGATTTGTTGAAAATATGCATATTCACATGGATCATGTCAGTACCTTCAACGGTTCACGAAGTAAAATTTGCTTCGTTAAATCAAGTTTTAACACTCGATCTAATGCGACTTTCTTAAACACAGTTTGACTGCGTTTAATATCAAGCGATATTGCATTTCCAGCATTAGTAATGTGATCGATCGTCGGCAAGAATTTATTTGAATACCATGAATCGTAAAAGGCTTGTGTAAATTCTAATTTTTCGGTGTCACAAACTTTAGCTCTGGCTTCTGTTGCGAACCAATCTAGATTCCAACAGATCTTCTTAGTGGCTTCTCGTTCCGATATAAGAAATAGCTTTACGCCCCTGCGCTTCCAATAAAGTTTTTCAATTTCTATCTTTTGCCAAACTCGATAATGCGCCTTTTTAAGTACACCATTATCGTCATGTCGCCATAGCTGATTCCAATACTTAAAATTGTATGCACGCCTTACCAATTCACCCGTTTCAAATGAAACATGCTCAGTATAAAAATCTGTAGACATCACATGCGCAGCTTTAGTTTTGTAATCGCCCGAATGCAGATATCCAAGTTCATTTGCGATATCCAATGTCTCATTAATATCTAAGGGAAACTGTTCTTCTATTTTTAACGTATCGGGTCTCCAAATAAGTATCTTATAAGCTCGTTTTTCACCATCACTTAGAAGATGTATAGTTCGATTCTGTTTTAGACACTTGTGCAGATGTCTGCGGCCCACTTTGTTGACTTGTGTAACCTTAACCCAAGGGTGATGTTCCCCTAACCGATCAAGCTCAGCATTCCATTTATCAATGCTTTTTATGATCTCTTTGGTAATGATTCGTTGTTTCATCAACTCACCCCCAAAAACTAATAGAAATGGTGTTCATCTGACTGCTAATCACGGAAATATCTGCGTAAAATTGATGTAGGGATCTGCTCCGCTTCCAATTTCGACAAACTGTTTTCAAAACTCAACTTCAGGTTTAAATCGAATAAAAGCGATAAGATTCTAAGTGCATCGGGGGATTCAAGGAGTGACTTGGGAACTTTGATGCACTCAATTCCATTTACTCTTAATACTGTTAGCATTTTATGACGCAACGCACACATACCAACCTTTTCGAGTTCAAAGCATTGAGGCAACATTCGGACTTTGAGTTCTGGGGCTGTTATTACTGATCTACAGAACTGTTTGACGCTGTTAAAGCTTTCTTCGTTAAGAATGAATGTTTTCATGATGAAACCTTACTTTTTATCCTCTTTCAACGAATAGATGACAAATCAAGTTTGCGCAAGAAAACTAAGAACTTTAAACCACTGATATTTATACATTTATTATTTTATTTGTGTAATTTAATTTAAAATTTATTAAATCACACAAAACGCAAACCAATGATATTACGGTAATATTTTTTGACTTATTTTCACGTAAATTATTTATTTTAAGGACTTAGTGGTTTAAAGGTTTCAAACAATTATTTTTTGGGGGTTTTCAGAAAAGTTGATACTACAGTCTGTTTTATCTTTTGCGTGAAAAACTCACTATTAGATCCACGCATTTGATATGTTTTTAAGAATCTTTGATTTAAGCTTTACAGCAACTCTATAAAAGTATCGAGGCTAATATGGCAATAACGACAGTTTACAATTGGATTATTGTTTCAGTATATGACCGCTTTGATAAGAATGACGATAATACTTTCATAGGAAATGTGTTGTATGGTTTCGTACTAGATGACCAAACCTACAGGTTTACTCCCAATGACTATGTCACCACCTCTCGCATCGTAAAATGTGACCTGAAAAGAAGTATTGTTGAAACACACAGCGGCAGTATCTATGTGCTTCAGGGCAATGGAAAAGACGCAACGATTGATTTTCGTGATTTTGAGTTGCTGCGAAATGGTTTCAGTCCAGAGCAGATAAGGCGATTGAATTTGGCACCAAGCGGATTTTTTCATTAAAAATCAAGCAGGGTATTATCATGACAACTCAAACAATTGATTTTCACAATGCCGAATGCTCAGCTTGTCACAAAAAACATGTCGATATCAGGACTGAGATAGTTGCTCCTTCGACAGAACGTCCCAATGCTATTAGAAAGAAAATTATCTTTCGATGCGAAGATCACCTTGACTGTGATGTTGATGAAATTGAAAAGCTCGCGCTGGTCAAAAAGCGATTTCAAGATCTAGTTGAAACTGACCTTGTTGACGGTAAAACCTACTAGTCCAACAATGAGGCTGACTTTAGTAAACGAAACATTTACTGCGAGTGACATACTCAATTTTAGCCTGAATTGAGAAAAGCTACACTTGCTAAACAAAAATCTAAGCAGTAACTATAGTTAACCCACTAGTGGAGATTGAGAAAACACAGTTATAGATTTAACACCTCTAGATAAAGCCACATATAAGTTTTGGCTATTCATATCGTCAGCATTTTGAATTAGAACATGGTCAGCTTCTAAGCCCTTTAGTAGCAACGTGCTTCCTATAGCTCTATAAGGAACCCTGTTTTCACCATTATGCCTTCTTGCTTCTCGAACGACTTCAGCCGATTGAAGAAAAGTATAGGCTGGGTTAGAAACTTTTAGTTGCAACACTTCTTTGACGGCACTGAAAGCTGATGTTCGAAAAACTCTAGTATTTCCCGATTCCTCTAGCGCAAGGACTAATGAATTAGCAGCTTCAGGATTAAACGAATCGCACATTTTGATATACGCTAATTCAATAGCAGTGGCTGGAGTCCTATTTCGACCATTAACGATTGATTCTGCTCTTTGTTTTAATTTAGCTTTCTCAGTACCTGACATCATTGTTGTTAAAACTGTCAAAAACTGGTCTAGACAAGCTTGCCCATTGAAATTATCCAAGACATTTGCCAAGTAGACTACATCCCTCAAATCAACAGTTTCAACAACATCGACACCATTCACTGAACTTGCGAAACTATGGCGAGATTCAGCCCGATAAGGATTTCCAATAATCAAAAGAGAGTCATTATTGTTTTTCCTAATTTCATACTGTGAATCGACCTGCTGCTGGTGATCCTCTCTGTCGTTACCTGTTAGCGGCTTCCAATATATATAATCTGGACAGGTGGTTAGATCTATTTTGTCTCCTCTTGCCAACTGTGTGCGACTCTCCAGTAACCAACTTCCCAAGTCATGAGTACCAGAATTTTCCCACCGCCAAGGCGTAGCTAACTCACAGATAACTGGAAAGTTGACTAAAACCTCCGTTTCCCAATTGGGAAGCCTCATGCCTCTAAAGTTGAATATCCTTTGCATCGGATCGCCAAATACTGTTGTTGGCAATATGCTCGACAAAGTACAAATAATATTGTGTTGATCAAAATCACAATCTTGATACTCGTCAACTAATAGCCTTGAGTATGTAGAAATAAGAATCTCATTGACCGCACCAGAAGCTAAATAACTTAAAACCGATTTTCTTAACTCAGGATAGAATGTTCCCGGCTGGTCGACATTAGATTGAATTGGGCAAGAATTATTGAAGGAATTGGTAAACTTCATGCACCAACCATCTATTGTAGTAATCACACAATTTTTAGTAGGGATTTTCAGCTTGGCTAGACGTTTTTTCAAAGCAGCTACTCCAGCGGTAGTGTGAGTAAGAACCAGATATGGTGCAGGTTGAGATTGTCCTAAAATCTCAGTTAAAAGGTGAGTTTTGCCACACCCCGCTGGCGCTATTACAGAACCATTCCCGCTCTTAAGTACCGTTTCTATCATATGCTAGCCTTGTGAGTTACGAACATTTTGAAAGAGCTGATTTATTGGTGCAGTAAATTGGGCTAAAAAGTGGTCATAGTGTGGACCAATAATATTTCTAGATATATATTCTGCTGGCTCGATATCTTTAAACCAGCCTTTTTTCTTTGCAGCCTTCCCTAAAATTAATCTTAAATCAGGGGTGTCAGTAATTAATGCACTCTGCAAGTTATAACTATTTTGAGATATATCAGAAATGTGTTGATTTATTGATTGTTCACCTCTCAGCGAAACAGCATAATTCAGCAAAAGAGGAATACACTGCGCTGGACAACAGGTGAACAAAGCATTTTCAGTTGCGAAGTTATTACCCCAAGCAAAAATTTCTATGCCATTACCTGTGCATGTTTGAACATGTTGTTGATGTTCAGCGTCTATGTCCGAGTCCTTTAGTATAACGGTGTGATACCCTAATTTTTTGAATACCAAAGCTCTAGTAAACATTGAATCGCCACCACCATCAGCACAAAAAACACCTTGTGCCTGAATACTATCGTTACCCAAAGATTGGCTAAATAAGTCAATGCCTTTAACCAGCCCGATCTCAGTTTTCCCTTCGCATACAATAACCGCCTTACTAAAGAAAGCTTCCGCACAAACTCTCAGCGTTGACTGGTCTTCATAGCTGTTAGTTAAGCCGTACATGAGATGTGAAAACGGTGGATTTGGTGGAGGTAATGGAGCTTGCAGCTTTCTGACAACAAATAACTGCTGAGCTTGTAACTCCCTTAGAACATAGGGTGAATGAGTGGTAATGAAAACTTGCTGCTGAGGCTCTGCTTCCTTTGAGCCTAACTCATTCAATAGCCTTGTGATTCTGAATGGCTCTAGACCATATTCTGCTTCGTCAACAATCAATATATTGGAGTTACTAGACTCTTTCTGAAGACCACTAATCAACAATCTAGAAGAACCTGTTCCAAGTTGTTTCAGTGGTGTGTTATCGCCATGTAAACTGATTGCACCATTTGAGAAAGAAATACTCCCTACATCCAACTGAGCTTCTAATTGCTCAACAGAAACCCCTAACTTATTTGCAATTGTCTTCACTTTAGTAAGTATTTCGTCAATGCCTTCTATCTCCTGCTCACGAAAGGATTCACGAGTTACTCTACCCAGTTGAATCAAGGTGTCTGAAACGTCAATGCTATCTTCTGAAAGCTTATTTAGTACAGATCTATTACTCCAACCTAAATGATGAGAAGATATTGTTCCAAGACGGGCTGGAGATACTAGCTCTCTATGTTTCCAAGGAAGTCTTCTTTCGATATCTTCTGCAAATGCTCGGTCAGAATATAATAGCCAGTCAGGGTTCAGATCTTTGTCAACCACCAATCTGATTGTTATAACAGTTTCATGACCGTTAGCTGGCTCGTCATATAGTGTTTTGTTTTGAAAATCGAATGCTCGTAGAAATTTCCCATATTTTTCGTAATTAAGTAAATCAGGAGCTAGTTGCCCTAAGGTGACAAATATTTCGATAGGATCATCTGTATTTAGTCCATTAAAATCAGCATCTGAAAATGAGTAAGAGCGTCTAGCGCCTAAAGCTAAATCTATAGCTTCTAGAATAGTCGATTTGCCAGAATCACCTGCTCCAATTAAACAATTCAATCCGGGGTTTGGTGTCCAAACTAAATGTTTAACCACTCTAAAATTTTTTATTTCAACATGCCTAATTTGAGACATTACTAATCCTTGTAAAAAATAACTACAGGTAATTGATAAATTAACACTAATTGTAAGTTTAACTCTCCTAGAGTATGCCAACCTAATGAAAATAAAGCATTAAGTTTATTGAAGTTATAAATGCTTAGGCATAAAAAAAGCTACCACTGAAATCAGTGGTAGCTCCAAGTTTATTACGTAGCCCGGCACTAGGCTCACCTTTTCATGTATTTATGACTCACAAACTTTATTCGACTCACAATCTTAATTAAAGCACTCACAAACTTAATTAAGCATCGACAACAAAAACTTAGTCTTTATACGTATCAACACTTGGACAAGAACATATTAAGTTTCTGTCGCCAAACACGTCATCAATCCGGTTAACGGTTGGCCAGAATTTATTGGCTGCAGCTGCTGGAACTGGGAATACCGCTTCTTGAATACTGTAATTTCTGTCCCAAGGTGCTGTTATATCAGCTAATGTATGCGGAGCATTGTGAAGAGGGTTATCTTCTAGCGTCCATTCACCTGATTCAACTTTTCTTACTTCGTCACGAATACACACCATGGCTTCAATGAAGCGATCTAATTCAACTTTTGATTCAGACTCTGTCGGCTCAATCATAAAAGTGCCAGCTACAGGGAAAGACATAGTTGGCGCATGGAAACCGTAGTCCATTAAGCGTTTCGCCATATCTACTTCAGTAATGCCTGATTCTGCTTTGATTGGGCGTAAATCAATAATACATTCGTGAGCAACGCGACCATTTTTACCTGTATATAAAATAGGGTAATGTTGGCTTAATTTTTTCGCTAAATAGTTTGCGTTGGTAATTGCGTATTTAGTTGCATCAGTAACCCCTTTTTTACCTAACATAGCAACATAAAGGTATGAGATACATAATATGCCTGCACTACCATAAGGCGCGGCTGAAACGGCACCGTTACCTTTTGTGCCTTCATTCACATTAATTAAAGTGTGATCGGGTAAAAATGGAGCAAGGTGAGATTTAACACCGATCGGTCCCATACCTGGGCCACCACCACCGTGTGGAATCGCGAAAGTTTTATGCAAGTTTAAGTGAGAAACGTCAGCACCAATATGACCTGGCGACGTAACCCCCACTTGAGCATTCATGTTGGCGCCATCAAGGTACACTTGACCACCGTGTTCATGCACAATGTTACAAATTTCTGCAATGGTGGTTTCATACACACCATGCGTTGATGGGTACGTGATCATAATACAAGAAAGGTTATCGGCCATTTCGCTTGCTTTAGCACGCAAGTCGTTCATGTCAACGTTACCTTCTTTGTCACAATCAACAACCACAACTTTCATGCCCACCATTTGCGCAGAAGCAGGGTTAGTACCATGCGCAGAAGATGGAATTAAACAGATATTACGATGGGCATCACCACGGCTTTCGTGGTATTTGTGAATAGCGATTAAACCGGCGTATTCGCCTTGTGCACCTGAGTTAGGCTGCATTGATATGTTGTCGTAACCTGTTAATTCAACTAACCAGTCACCTAACTCGTCAATCATTTGCTTGTAACCTTGTGCTTGGTCAACCGGAGCAAATGGATGCATGTTAGCGAACTCTGGCCATGATACTGGGATCATTTGCGCAGTCGCATTTAATTTCATGGTACATGAGCCTAATGAAATCATTGAATGGTTAAGTGCTAAATCTTTGTTTTCTAATTTTTTAATATAACGAAGCATTTCTGTTTCGCTATGGTACGAGTTAAATACAGGATGAGTTAATATCGCTGATTCACGTACTAATGACGCAGGGATTGATGAGTGACCACAAGCGATAATTTTTTCATCAAGTTCAGCAACATTTAATCCGTGCCCTTCCCCTAATAAAATATCAAATAAACCTGCTACATTTTCACGCGTGGTAGTTTCATCTAAAGAAATACTAATTTGTCCGTCAACATCAGTACGGAAGTTAACGCCAGCGGCTAATGCGCGGTTAACAATTTCATCTTTGTTAGCAACGTTAAACGTTAAGGTATCAAAGTAATGTTGATGAATCGCCGTTAACCCTTTGGTTGCCGTACCTAAACATAAAATATCGGTTAAACGATGAATACGTTCAGCTATCACTTTTAAGCCTTTAGGACCATGATAAACCGCGTAAAACGCAGCCATATTAGCCAATAACACTTGTGCCGTACAAATATTTGAGTTGGCTTTTTCACGACGAATATGCTGTTCACGCGTTTGCATTGCCATACGTAATGCAGGGTTATCACGCGTATCTTTAGATACACCAATTATACGGCCCGGTAATGAACGTTTATATTTATCAGAAGTGGTAAAAAATGCCGCGTGAGGACCACCATAGCCCATTGGTACACCAAAGCGTTGCGTTGAACCAATAACGGCATCAGCCCCTAACTCACCCGGCGCTTTTAACATCACTAAACTCATGATGTCGGCAGCGACAGCAACAATGCCTTTTTTCTCATGAACCTGAGTAATAAGATCTGAAATATCACGTACTTCACCTGTAGCACTTGGATATTGTAATAGTGCACCAAATACATCGTGTTCTACTACTTCGTTAGCTGGTGCAACGATGATATCAAAACCAAACATTTCGGCACGTTGCTTAACAACGTCAATGGTTTGTGGATAAACATCTGATGAAATAAAGAAAAGGTTGGATTTTTTATTTTTAGAAACACGTTTAGCTAACGCCATTGCTTCTGCAGCAGCAGTACCTTCATCTAATAACGAAGCTGATGCTAAGTCTAAACCGGTTAAGTCTAAACACATTTGTTGATAGTTTAATAAAGACTCTAAACGGCCTTGAGCAATTTCTGGTTGATAGGGCGTATAAGCCGTATACCAACCTGGATTTTCTAAGACGTTACGTAAAATAACGTTTGGCGTTAAGGTACCGTAGTAACCTAAACCAATGTATGTATCGTTAACTTTGTTTAAGCTAGCGACTGCTTTTAAATCAGCTAACGCTTTGACTTCTGTTTTACTTTCTTCAATCGCGGGTAAATTAGCTAAACGAATATCGCTTGGCACTATTTCATTGATAAGTGCGTCGACAGATTCTGCACCAATGTCATTTAACATTGCTTGCGTTTGCTCGGCATTGGGCCCGATGTGACGACGGATAAAATCTTGTGTTTGCTCTAATTCAGAAAGTGATTGAGTAGTCATAATACAGCTTCTTTAGTGAGTATTTATCATTGATAAATACAGTAAAATAAAAGAAAGCCCCGAACAGTTTTAGTTTGAGGCTTTAGTTTTAACGAAAGCAATCGAGTTTTATACGAGGCCGTCGAGCACTGAGTCTCTTGAGCTTAGTGCACTATGTGTTTGAGACTAAGTGCAATAAAAATAAAGTATAAAGCTTGAGTGCAAACGATAAATTAGTCTTCGTCGATAGAGTTAGCGTAACCTTCAGCATCTAACAATGCGTCAACTTCACCAGCGTCATCTAATTTAATTTTAAACATCCAACCGTCACCAAACGCATCAGAGTTAACAAGCTCTGGTGAATCTTCAAGTTCTTCGTTTACTTCAATAATTTCACCAGAAACAGGAGCATAAATATCAGACGCAGCTTTTACTGACTCAGCAACAGCAACATCGTCACCTGTACTAACGTTTTCACCTACTTCAGGTAACTCAACAAAAACCATATCACCTAATAGCTCTTGTGCATGCTCAGTAATACCAATAGTAACAGTACCGTCACCTTCATTTCGTACCCATTCATGTGATGTAGCGTATCTTAACTCTGAAGGAATATTGCTCATTTTTTTGTTCCTAATATTTTATTAAATTATTTATTAAAGTTAGCTGAATTCAGCTTGTTTAACTATGACGTGCTCTACTCAAATACAGAATATAGAGCATCTTTAAAATTAATCCAACTGGCTTTTGCCGTTACGCACAAAGCTTGGTTTAACAACTTCTACTTTGACCAATTTTTTGCGCATTTCTACTTCAACGGTATCACCAATTTTAACACTGCGTGGTACGCGTGCCATTGCAATGGAATGACCTAACGTTGGAGAAAACGTACCTGAAGTAATAACGCCTTCGCCTGTTTGACCATTTTCGTCAACCGAAATCACCTTTAAACCAGTGCGAAGTACGCCTTTTTCTTTTAACACTAAACCCGTTAATTTTAATTGGTCGCCAGCCGCGCGTTGCTGAGCTAATACTTCACGACCATTGAAGTTTCTATCTTCGTCATCCCACGAAATAGTCCAAGCCATATTCGCTGCTAATGGTGAAATGCTTTCGTCCATGTCTAAACCATAAAGGTTCATACCGGCTTCTAAACGTAACGTGTCACGAGCGCCTAAACCACATGGTTTAACGCCAGCGTCTAATAATTGTTGCCATAAGTCTTCGGCTTCATTTTGTGGCACAACAATTTCATAACCATTTTCACCGGTATAACCTGTAGTCGCGATAAATAAGCTTTCAGCTTGAGCACCAAAAAAAGGTTTCATGCCTTCAATCGCTTGATTTTGTTCTGCAGATAATATGGTTGCCACTTTTGCTTTTGCTTGTGGGCCTTGTACCGCGATCATTGCAAATTCAGGACGTTCAATAATTGAAATATCAAAACCTGTGGCTTGTTGATGCATCCACTCGAGATCTTTTTCACGTGTAGCTGAGTTCACAACTAAGCGATAATCAGTGTCTGAAAAATAATAAATAATTAAATCATCGATAACTCCGCCGTTGGAATTACACATTCCGGTATATAAAGCTTTGCCTGCCACTTCTAGCTTAGCAACATCGTTAATCACTAAACGACGTAAATAGGCTTTGGCATCATTACCGTGTAAATCAACAATAGTCATGTGTGAAACATCAAACATGCCAGCGTCTTGGCGTACGGCGTGATGTTCTTCTATTTGAGAGCCATAATTAATTGGCATTTCCCAACCGTGAAAATCAACCATTTTTGCGCCAGCTTCAATATGCTTAGCATGTAATACGGTTTTATTTGTCATCGTAACATTCCACTTTTAATTATTAGTCTAAACTTATTAGCCTTTCAGTTAAGGGTAAAAGTCGATTCTTTGCAAAATTCTAAAGCAATTATAACCAGCATCACCCGTTGATTCAACAGTTAAACCACTACAGTCAAAATATAAAACCACTTAAAGAAAATAAACAAAATTTTATTTTTAAAACCCTCCCCTTCAAAAATTATATTCAATTTACATAATTATAACCGTAGCTCTACGGTGATATATTCGCTAGCATTAGTTAAAATAAAACTTTGATTATAATTTCAGCGTTAATTCGCAAGTTTTGCTTATTTATTCAGATAAATAATCTGTGCATGTAAATACGGTTTTCAAATGCTAAGATAATTATATAGCGCTTAAAGTAGTAGAAGAATACTTGGGGTTATCCCCCTAGTTCAGGAAAAATAAATGACTATATTGGGTTTACAGAATTTGATTCAATCGGCAACAGTTGAAGATACGGTCGATCTTAAAAGTATCTGTCAAAAGCTTAAAATAAAAATTAGGATGGATGATAGTTCACAAGACCTCTGCAAAATTGGCCAAAACTCTGATAAACAAATTATTATTTGGCTTAAAAGCTCATTAGATCAAAAAACTAAATTTACTTTTGTTGCGATTGCCGTTGCTGACTATATGCTCGATTCTGATAGGGTTTGTAAACAAGGTGTAGTTTACGACATGTTCTTTTTACGTGATTTAAATGCCAATAAAGCCACGAAATTAATTATGCTGGCTACTCGTTTAGCCATGCCAGAGCATATCATCGAAAAGCTTTCAAATGCCTTAGAAGTACAATTTTCAAAAGATAACAAAGAAACCTTCGACGCCGATGCATATGTGAGAGATTCTAAATTTCTCCCTGAATTTGTACGTTGTGCTATTAAAGAAAGCACCAGTATCTTTTTAATGGATAATTTGAAAAACAAGTATGAGCATTAACTTTTTTAAATCGCTCACTGCCATCTTATTCGAATAAACGTTTAGCCGATAATTTAATCAATAACTTTTGATAACTCAGGTAAATGACTTTTAAAACCTAGCGCTTGTTTAATCATCACATTTTTAACGGGCTTAATTTGGTTAATAATACTCATGCCTATGCCCCTCAAAAATTTTACGGGCGCTTGTTGAGGGGTAAACGTTTGTTTGATCGCTTCCATTGCCGCTATCATTTCACCCGCTTCAGCTTTTCGCCAGCGTTCGTATTGTTTTAAATGAATGGGGGATAACCACTGCGGGTTATTGCTTGTTACACTTCCTTGCTCGTTATTTAATGGCTCAGTCAAGGTTTGAGCTATTGCAGCAGCGTCAAGTAAACCTAAATTCACTCCTTGACCGGCAAGTGGATGAATAGTGTGGGCAGCATCCCCCACTAATACAACCCTGTCTTTGATAAAGTTTTGTGCATAACGCATGGTTAATGGGTGGCTAAAACGTTCGCTTACTAACGATATATTGCCTAATTTACCGTCTGAGGCTGCAGTTAATGCTTTGGCAAATTCATCCTTTGAAAGCGCAATCAATCTTTTTGCTTCTTCTGGAGACGTTGACCAAACAATCGAACATAAGCTGCCATTAGCGCTGTCGGCTTCGGCTAACGGTAACAAGGCTAATGGGCCGGTTGCTAAAAAGACTTGCCAAGCCGTTTGTTGATGTCCTTGTGGACACTTAACGGTAGCAACAATGGCATGATGATCATAATCACGAAAAGTTAACGCCATTTTCATTTGTTGTCTCACCCAAGAATTGGCACCATCAGCGCCAATGACAAGTTTTGCTGTGATAGGAGCTTGAGTGGAAAAACTAGCAAAAACCTCGCTATCTCCCATGGCAATATTGGTGAGTTTTTCTTGCGTAAAAAAACAAATGTTAGCCTCGTGTTCAGCTTTTTTCCATAACGCTTGGCGAATAATACTGTTTTCAATGATCCAACCTAATTGGCCGTTATGCTCGCGCGTTGATAAGTCCGACAAATCAAAATCAATATGACCATAACCAGCTTTGTCCCAAATATGCATATGTTGATAGGGTTGCGCTCGAGAGCTTTCAATGTCTTGCCATACATCAAGGTTGGTAAATAATTGTTGGCTAACACGATTAATAGCACTTACCCGCACATCGTGATGTGCTGATATTTCAGCTAAAGGTTGAGTATCAACAATAGCGATCCGTAAATCACTTTTTTTACTAATCGCCAAAGCGGTAGTTAAACCAACCATGCCGCCGCCAACAATAAGCACATCAAATTTTTGCATTATTTATCACATTCATATTTATTAATTTATTTGTCGATAAAGCTAACATCGCCTAATAACCCATAGTTTTATTCACTAAGCGATTTTTTAAAGGTGTACAATAATTTAACACCTTTAAACCAATATTTCTTCCGGCAACTAATGGTGGTAAATCATTAGAAAAAAGCGTAACCAATGAGTCAGTTAACGCAATAACTTGTTGATGATCGGCTTTACGATCATTGGCATAACGCATTAACGCACTAAAGTCTGCAATATCGGCTCCATTGGCGAGGTTAGTAGCGATTATGTCAGATAATTGCTGGACATCTCGTAACCCTAAGTTAAAACCTTGCCCTGCAATAGGATGAATCGTATGAGAGGCATTACCTATCAGAGCCATTCGGTGGTAAACCTGTTCGTTAGCTTGAACTAAACTAAGCGGATAAATCGCCCTCTCACCCAATGTTTTAACCTGTCCTAACCAACTACCAAACGCGAGCTCTAATGCCTGTTTAAAAAGGGTATCGTCTAATGCCATCATATTTGTTGCTTGCTCTGGAGTTAAGGTCCAAACAAGGGAGCATTTATGACTTTCTTTGCCATTATCCGTTAACGGTAACATGGCGATTGGGCCTGATTCGGTAAAACGCTCAAAGGCAATATGATGGTGAGGTTTTGCCATGCTAACATTCGCGATAAGTGCACATTGGTCATACGGTTTAGTAGACGAAGAAATATTGGCAAATTCACGACAAGTTGATTGTCCGCCATCACAAGCTAATAAAAGCTTAGCACTTAGTTGCTGTGAAGAGTTTAAGCTAACCTTGACCGAGTCGTCGTGCCAGCTAATATCAGTTATATGATCTGGACAAAACCAAGTAATGTTTTGATCAGCCTGAGGTGTCGATTTTCCAACCGATTGGAGTTTACTCAGCTTTGATAAAAATGCCTGGCCTAATATCGACATTTCAACCACATAGCCCAACGCACTTACATGATGATTACTTGCAGCAAGTCTCGCTTTACCATAATAGCCACGGTCAGAAATATGAATATTTTTAATCGGCGCGGCATGTGGCGCAATATCTTGCCAAACGTTCAACGACTTTAAATACTCAGCACTACCATGCGAAAGTGCTAAGACTCTTGAATCAAACGTTAATTTAGGTGTTTGTTGAATATCATTCGCTTCGATAATAGCAATAGTTAACGCAGAGCCATCAGCTTTAGTTAGAGATGCTAAACCTAATGCCGATAAAGTGCCCGATAAACCACCGCCTGCGATGATAACGTCGTATTGATTATGCTGTGTTTGAGTTGTGTTATTCACTTTTATTCTGCTTTTAGTGCGATATTTATCACAAAGAATGCACTGTTTAGTTCAATTATCGTTAGAACCAACTCAGCCATGTTCGCTACCATTTCACGACATATTAAAGGAAATGAGCTGTTTTCTTAACTTTTCTTTATTTCTATTCTTAAAATAAAAGACTCATTAAACTTTGGCGCTTATGTTTAATGTTTAATGTTTAATGTTTAATGTTAGCTTTCGCCATAAGTTGTTCTATTTCCACAACTGATTTTGGCGCATTTACCGTTAAATTTTCATGACCTTGATCAGTAACGGCAATATTATCTTCAATTCTTATACCGATCCCTCGCCACTTAACATCGACATCGATATCATCTAACGGAATATATAGGCCTGGTTCAATGGTCATAACCATGCCCGCTTCAAACGGTCTAGTTTGTGCGCGATTCACCATTTGATAATCCCCCACATCATGTACATCTAAACCGAGCCAATGTCCTAAACCATGAATAAAATATTTTTTACAGGCTTTTTCAGAGAGCAGCGTTTGATAATCGCCAGTCAAGATCCCCAACGCTAACAGCCCTTTGGTTAATACTTCACAACACAATTCATTTAAATACCCTAACGTTTGGCCAGGTTTGATTGCTTGAATACATTGTTCTTGCGCATCAAGCACTAGCTGGTATAACGCTTTTTGTGGCGCTGAAAAAACGCCATTAATTGGGAACGTTCGAGTAATATCGGCAGCATAGCCAGCTAGCTCACCACCGGCATCAATTAACAATAATTCACCATCATTTAATGATTGGTCATTATTGGTATAGTGCAAAATATTCGCATTATCCCCGCCTGCCACAATAGAGTTGTAAGCAGGAAATCTCGCACCATGACGAGCAAACTCATGTAATATTTCCGCTTCAATTTGGTATTCAAACTTACCTGCCGTTGTTTTTTCCATGGCTCTTTGATGGGCTTTACCACTAATTACATTGACTTCTCGCATGACCGTGAGTTCTTTAGCACTTTTGATCAAACGTAATTCTTCAACCATTTTCTGGCAATCGATAATCTGCTGAGGAAAGCCTACGCCGAGACGATATTTTGCTTTATTGGTCTCTAACCATTGATAAATCTGTTGATCAAAAAATTTATTTTGACCACGACAAAAATATAAGGTGTTTGCATGATTAAAAAAGTTAAACATCTGCTCGTTTAATTGCGCTAAGGTAAAGCATTGATCAAAACCATAATCTTGTTTTGCTTTCACCTCTCCTATTCTTCTGCCATGCCATACTTCGGCTAACGGATCTTTTGGCTGACAAAACAATATTGCTTGTGGCGTTGCCGATTTTATTAACACCAAAATAGCTTCAGGTTCATTAAAGCCGGTTAAATAATAAAAGCTTTTATTTTGACAAAATGGATATTCAGTATCATTACTGCGGGTCACTTCTTTATTTGCTGAAAAGATAGCGATACTGTCATCAAGCATTTGCGCAAAAAAGCGTTGACGTCGCTGAGTAAATTCAGACAAAGGTAATAAGGTATTATTCATAAAATGGCCATTATCCAATAGAAAATCAAAATGTTGCTTTATTTTAAAAATGAAAAGCTTTAATGAACCGTTTCAGAAGCTTCTTTACTTTCTGGCGGCGTGCCTAATTCGGTAAAACACAATAACGCAGAAATACGAACATATTCAGATATTTCAAAATACGCTTGTTCCGTCGTTTCATCTTCTTCAATTTCATCAGATAAATTGGCGATATCAGCAAAATCAGTCAACACTTCTTTGACATCTTCAGAATAAACAGCACTACTTTTTTGTTGTAAACCAAAGCCTAGATTAAAACCCTGAACCCAAGCTCCCAAAGCATGTGCACGCTCTACAAGCGAGTCTTCGTCATCAGGTAAGAGTAAAGTAAAGCTATAAGAGTCATCTAAAATATTTTGCCATACCTGACTAAACAGCAATTTAACCGTGACTTGTAATTTATTTGGCAAGGTTTCACCATTATTGAACATATCGTTTATCATGGTGAGATAGTCTTGATCTTCAAAACTATAGCCTGCACAAATTAAACCGGTTAATACTCCATGTAATTCTGAACCATGAATTTTAACATCTTGGGTGGTGATTAACGCTTGAACAGTGGCAAAATCTACTTCGTTATTTTCTGACATTTAGCTAACATTTATTAAGGATGTGATTATAGTGATATCCTAACATTGCACTAAAAGTGATGCTAGCGCCTTATAAGGGAAATTCTCGCTTGCATCTGAGATCTTGCACCGTTATAGTTCATTTTTATAAGTTCAGTTAAATTTGTTTATTAAACAAACAACTAGCTTTATTTTAATTATTTTAGCGTGTTCAGATTTCCCAGAGCATAAAGAAAAGAGCCTATATTTTTATGAGCCAACACAACGTTACAATTGAAGTGGCAAACCGCCGACTTAAAATTGCTTGCCCGAAAGGGAAAGAGTCTGCGTTGCTGCAATCGGCCAATGAAATTAATCGTCGACTCGAAAAAGATAAAAAATCTACTAAAACGCCCGAGCAAGCTATGCTGATGGTTGCCTTAAATCTAGCGAATGATTTATTAGACAGTCAAAATGCGGCGAAACAACAACTTCAAGAAATGCAAAATAAAATCGATTTATTACAAGAGACGATTGAGCAAGCGGTAAATCCCAAAAAGAAAGCTTAGCTTAAGTAAATTTAGCTGAAATAGAGTTATTTTAGCAAGTCATGTTTAAAGGATAAAACATGAAAAATCATAAACTAATTTTCATCTTATTCTTTATTACCGTTTCTGGTCTTTTCTTATTTTTATATCTCACACAACAAAAAAACAATGCTTTCCTAACGAATACTTCTATCAATACGATCGCAAAAGATATTAAACAAGAATTGCCAACAGCAGCTCAAGAGTTAATAACAGGAAATAAAGACTCGCGCCTTGACAAAACAACAGTAAGCGCTAATAAACCCACAGAATTAAGTAACCAGAAAAGCACTGAGCACTTTGACGAACCTTATATCGTTGAGTGTAATGCTCCTGATAATGATACTTTTCCTGAGATCCGAACAGAAATAGACAAGCGCAATAATCAACTTATCCAGCAATTAGACTTAGCAGAGCCGAGTGAATTATTAGCTTCTATTCTCTTTAAGCCAAAAATATTCACTCAAAATAATGAAAATATACCTGCCAAAAAGCAATTAATACAATATAAAAAAGAGCAAATTGATGCGCTTTTAACTTATCATCAACAACATCCCAATGAACCACTAAGCTATGCACGGTTATTAACTGAATGCAGTAAATCAACACAAAATTATTGCACAGATGATTTTTTTAATAAGGTGAATGAAATTGATAAAAACAATGGTGCACTTTGGCTAACTATTGCCAATATACAGTTAAATAGATCAAACTTTAAATTCGCTAATAAAGCACTGTATCAGGCTAGTATATCACCTTCATTTAGCATAGATTATTTTGAACTTATTCAATTGCATCAAAATGTTGTAGTAAAGTATCAACCAAACCAATCGCCTTTAACTCTCGCCTCCTCTATCGGCTTTGCCGCCGCAGTTTCAGTCAGTATTGTTGAATCAATAGATTACTGTAGAACATCAAATATTGAAGATCTATGGTTGCAGCAAACATGCCTTCAACTTGGCCTACAAATGGAAGCACATGCTGAAATCATTATCTATCGATTATTCGGCATAGCACTGCAAAAAATTTATCATGAAAAGTTTAATAATATTGAGCTGGTAGCAAAATTTGAAGATAAGAGCCAAAAGCCATATCAAGGCATAGATATAGCATTAATGAATAAAGCCTCTGCATTGATGTTTTATGACAATGATCTAGCGCGACAATGGCTTAATACCGGAATTCAGTTTGGAGAAAAAGTAGCTTTTACAAAAGTAATTGAAGAAGCAATTTGGCGTTCCAAAGATCCAAATTACAACCCTTGTCCCAAATAATTTGAAATAAACTGCTTAAAGATAAATCAGTTAGTTTAAAACATCAGCGGTTAGTACATTTCATTATAAAAAACAGTTAATCCTTTCTATTAGATTCGCTATAATATGTTTAAGTCTTCTGGGATGTTTGTATGTTAACTATGTCCCTGAGCCGATAAGTTTTACCTATGGAAATTGACATTTAGCTATTGTGCAAACCCGGCTCGTATCGGGAAGCCTACGGTTGAAAAGATATTTCCGCCCTGAACACACGGTGTTCAGGACTAAAGTCGACTGCGGCATTCTGGAAGTCTTACCTTTCTTGCTTTAACTTTATGAAAACTCAATTT
>NZ_BAABWW010000011.1:0-145158 GCF_040362795.1 Thalassotalea sp. SU-HH00458 | reverse complement strand
TGAATAACAGAACACTTGTTCTAAATGATGGTGCCTCGACCCGGAATCGAACCAGGGACACGAGGATTTTCAATCCTCTGCTCTACCGACTGAGCTATCGAGGCACATTGATAATACTAAATACTATCTTTGTACATGTCTTTTTGGCTTTGCCTTGAAGACGGGCGCTATTAGACTGTTTTTCTTTTTCCCAGTCAACCCTTTTTTTTTAAAAACCGCTTGTTTGACGTTTTTTTCTACTGTTTGTTGCTTTATAAATCGAATTAAAGCTCAAACGTAATTATGCCGTATATAAAGTGTACAGGCCTATGACGATGAATCCAGCGCCTGCGATATAAGATAATACTTTCTCGTTAATATATTCGGATAGAAAAGTACCCACTAAAACACCCATGGCACTGGCAAGTACTAAAGCGGCGGAAGCAGCAAAAAAAACGGTCCATTTACTCACGGCTTTGTCAGCCGCAAATAACATAGTTGCAAGCTGGGTTTTATCGCCAAGTTCAGCAATAAACACTGAGACGAATATGGTTAAAAATATTCGCCAATCGATTGAAAACTCCATTATTTTGACTCTGGTACGTAGCCTTCAATATTTGGTTCAATGTTATTAAATAAATAATCGACCATACTTTTCTCTAAAATAGCGCGATCATCTGGGTTCATCATGTTCATTTTATGTTCGTTAATTAACATGGTTTGTTTTTTTTGCCAGTCGGTCCAAGCTTCTTGACAAATATTGTCATAAATTCGTTTGCCTACCTCGCCAGGATAAAGTTGAAATCTTAAACCTTCGGCTTCTTTCTGTAATTTTTGGCAAAATACTGTGTGACTCATTTTTTGTTCCATTTAATAAATAGGTTGTTGCTGAACTTGTTCAATTAATTTACTGGTAGAAGCAGCTAATCCCACCGATGCTTCAGTGGTTAGATCATACCACTTTTGTTGTTTAACATCGTGTATTTCTTTCGATAATGATTGCTGGCAATCAACAAGTACCGGGGTAATATCTAAATGAAAGTGACTAAAGGTATGTCTAAAGCTTTCCAATAATGTTGTTTGGCTTATCGTTAATTGTTTGGTCGCGAGTAGTGGGGCAATTTCGCTGAGATCATCGACTTCAAAAAAACACCATAAACCTCCCCAAATCCCTGCAGGGGGTCTTTTTTCCATAAGAACTTTATTCTCAAGGCGAGCAATTACCATTATGGTTGATTTAACAGGCGTGGTCTTCTTTGGCTTTTTCTGTGGATAATTCGCTTGTACATTCCCGGCAAAGGCAAAACAATTTTTTTGGATTGGGCATTGCTCACATAAAGGTTTCGTTCGTGTACAAACCGTAGCACCAATGTCCATCATGGCTTGATTGTATTTCTCTACTCCTTTTACCGGCGTTAATTGTTCCGCAATAGGCCACAAGGCTTTTTCAAATTTACTTTGGCCGTTATAGCCATCAATAGTGTAAAAACGTGATAATACCCGTTTAACATTACCGTCTAATATCGGGTGATGTTTTTTTAATGCTAAACTTAAAATTGCACCGGCAGTTGAACGACCAATGCCGGCTAGTGCAATCACATCTTCAATGTTCTCTGGAAATTCACCTTGGTATTTATCACGTATTATTTTTGCTGTTTTATGTAGGTTTCTTGCGCGTGCGTAATATCCGAGTCCTGTCCAATGATGCAGTACCGTGTCTTCATCGGCATTGGCTAAATCAATAATAGTAGGAAAGCTGGCCATAAATCGTTGGTAATAGGGAATAACGGTTGTTACTTGTGTTTGTTGTAACATTATTTCGGATATCCAAACCCGATAAGGCGTTTTATTTTGTTGCCATGGAAAATGCTTTCTTCCTTGTTTATCGTACCAAGAAAGGATTTGCTGGCTGAATTTTTCTGCTGATGCAGCAGATATTTGTGTGATTTGTGTCATAGTCGCGACAGTCTAGCGAAAAGCATTTATTGAAACAATCATTATCAATAGATGATAATTTGAGAAAGTATTGGCAAATTAGCCGTTTTATCACTATATTCTCGCCCAGTTAATGAATCCCTTTATTTATGAGAGCAATTATGAAATTTGAAGCAAAAAACAGAAGCCAACGTTTAAGAAAGAAACTTCGCGTAGATGAATTTCAAGAGTTAGGTTTTGATGTTGCGTGGAAGTTTGCTGACGATACAGATTCAGAGGCGATTGATACTTTTTTAAATCGTTTTTTTGATGAAGTGATTGATCCAAACGAGCTAGGTTTTGGTGGTGAAGGTGATTTAATTTGGCATGGTTTGATTTGCACGCAACAAATTGGCAAATGTACTGATGAACACAGAAATATCGTCGAAAAGTGGTTAAAGGACAATGGTGCTACTGCCGTTTCTGTAAGTGAGCTATATGATGTCTGGTGGGCTCAATAGTAACCACTGTTTTGCTCAGAAAAGACAAAAGCTAAGCAAATGAATACTTAGCTTTTGTTTTAAACGTTGATTTGATGCTTTTTAACAGTGAATTTAAATGATCACTAAAAGTGATATTTCAGCAGTAAGTTCATGTTTTTCTCATCAATATTATTTATACCGTATTTGTTGTGCCAATAAACATACTCAACCCCAACATAAACTTTGGTTTTAATGTTGAAGACATCAGCAATATTGTATTTTAATTGTGAAGTAAAGTTATAGCTGGTGGTGTTATCATCGTTTGACGGTACATAATCAAGAAAACCATCGTAAGTTAATCCTGCAATAGGTATTTGCCAAGTAACAGTTACTTGCTGTCCATTATCGCCAGAATCGTTATTTCTATGGTATAGATTCAAATTAAAATAAGTAAAATGAGGTATCTTTAAGTTTGTGCCAACTCCCATTAAATAATGGGTGAAACCATCACCAATTTCAGCGGTAGTGGCAAAGTAAATGTTTTTAAATAGGTCATTTTGATATTGGGAAAGCTGAAACCTAGGTGAAACTTCAGCATAGGTTTCTTTGTCTCCATTTGCAGATTGTAAACGATCAATAAATAAAAAACTGTCTCCCCAACTATAGCCGCCCGCATGTTCAAAGGTAAATACAGTCCGGTTATTATCGCCTAATTGATAATTATCGCCTTTGAGTAAAGTCGCACTAATATCGCTCCACAGTGTTTCGGCTGAACTCGTAATTGAGGTAAGCAATATTAAGGCGGTAGTTAAATATTTCATAAGTGCTTTTTATCCTTCTTATTCAGTTTTAAACTGTGATACAAGATTTTCTAATTGTTGTTTTTGCTGGTTAAGCTCATTCATGATTGCGGCAGTATTGTCCGATAAGTTTGATATTTCAACCGCCATGTCAGCGATTTTAGTGACATTTTGATTAAGCTCATTGATCACACTCGATTGCTCTTGAGTTGCTGTAGCAACTTGTACGTTCATGGTGGTGATTTCATTAATTTCTCCAACCACTTCACTGAGTACATCTTTAGCTTCGTTGGTTTTATTTAACCCTTCACTGGCAAGTTCAGTATTTTCTTCCATGGCGGTAACCGTTTCATTTGCCTGTGTTTGCAAGCGTTTTATCACATCATTTATTTCTTGAGTAGAGCTTTGTGTCCTTCCGGCAAGTGTTCTTACCTCATCAGCAACAACCGCAAAGCCTCTGCCTTGTTCACCCGCTCTTGCTGCTTCAATAGCCGCATTTAGGGCAAGTAAATTGGTTTGTTCTGAAATACTACTAATAGTATCTACAACTGAACTTATCATTTGTGTTTGTTCGGCTAAACTTACAATTTTTTCTTGTGTTATGCGGTTACTTTCTTGTAGCTGTTGCATAACATTACTTGAGTCATCAACTCGATGATTAGATGTATTGATTTGCTCTTCTGATTTTTCAGTTTTCGAAGCGGTACTTGTGGCAAGTTCACTAACTTCTTGAATACTATGACTCATTTCATTGGTAGCAGTAGCCACAGAATCTGACTCTATTTGTTGATCAGCCACTAAAGAATTGACTTTAGCTGCCATTGCACTCAGTTGATCAAAGGATGCAGACATGACTTTTTCATTCTGTTTTATCTCAACCATTATCTCTTTTACTTTGCCGATAATAGCGTTAAAACCTTTTGCCAATAACGCTAATTCATCGTTACCTTTTTCCTCAAGCGTGTGCGTTAAATCCCCCCCTTTACCTGCCATGGCAAGTAAACGTTCACCGATATTTAAAATAGGTTTTGTAATACGGTTGGCTAGAATGACCATTAAGAAAATAAAAATGGCTACTATAACGGCATTTAATAGGGCGGTTTGCGCTAAGGCAGAATGAATTTTTGATAAAGGCTCTGCTTTGGGGAGCATGGCAACTATTTTCCAATTGAGCTCAGGTAAACCAACACTTGCAACATAAAAGTCTTCATCATTATAAGTTACATCGTCATAAACATAGCCAGAATTTGAGCTAAGTAATTTATTAGAAACTTGAGAAAAACCATTTAGTTGCGATAATTTTTGATTATTTAAAGAAGTAAGTTGCGGATGTATAAGCACGTTACCTTGATTATCGGTAACAAATACATAGCCCTGTTCACCTACTTTATTGCGTAAAATACTTTTACTGATTTCATCTACGGGGTAACCAAAACCGGCGATGGCAATGTCTTCTCCTTGATGTCTCACTCGATAATTAATAAATGCGGTTAACTTTGTGGTGCCTTTTTCAATATCAAAAGAAATTTCATACGGTTTATCGGTTTTTAAAAATTGATAGAACCAAGCATCATCTTGAGGTGTTACTTGTCGTGAAATTCCTGTTTGAGTGTAATAATTTTGGCTTATATTAGACACCCAATAGACGGTAAATGCGTTGTTTTCTTTTCTAAGATTCTCTAAATAATCAATGAGTTGACCTTGCCCATTTTCAGACTCTCCCGCCACAGCCCAATCTAATAAAAATTTATTCTGTGCGATGCCTTTAGATAATTCAATCGGGGTACTTAGCTGTTCTCTGATCCTAGATTCAACTTTAGCCAATTGATTAGGTAATAAATCTTGTTCAATATTATGCTGAAATACATTACTAAAAATAAAATTATTTAGCGCTAAACTAAATATCGATAAAGTGATTAGCGAAGTAGTGATTACGGCAATAAGGGTTTGTCTTATGGAGCGGTTAGTGAACCAATTGCTAATATTCATATAGATGATTTTCCAATGGCTAGGTTATTATTCTTTTTAATACATTAACTTTATCGTTAAAAAACCGATAAACTTTAGATATATCAATTTGTAGTATTGACTATGATTGAAGATTTATCGAATTACTTAAAGAAAAGTTGTAGTGCTAATTGAGTTTATCTTGTGAACGTTAGATAATACGCGCCCTTAATATTCTGTAGAAAACAATTATGACTGAAAGAACCCATAAAACTATCGAACAAGCCGAACAAGAAGGCAAATATATTCGTAAAGTACGTAGTTTTGTTAAACGAGAAGGGCGTTTAACTAATGCACAAGCCAGAGCTCTTGAATTACACTGGGATACCATGGGATTAGATCATAATAAAAAGGTTATTAACCCTAGTGTAGTCTTTAATAATGAAAATCCTGTGGTATTAGAAATTGGTTTTGGTATGGGGAAATCTTTAGTTGAAATGGCGAAAAACGCGCCAGAGTTAAACTTTATTGGCATTGAAGTACATAAACCTGGCGTGGGTGCTTGTATTGCTTTAGCTCAAGAAGAAGGCATTAAAAACTTAAGAGTTTATGAACACGATGCTATTGAGATTTTAGCGGATTGCATACCTGATGCCTCAATCACTACAGTGCAATTGTTTTTTCCAGATCCTTGGCATAAAAAGAAACACCATAAACGTCGTATTGTTTCACCTGAATTTGTTGAAACTATTCGCCAAAAGTTAAAAATTGGTGGGGTGTTTCATATGGCTACAGACTGGGAAAATTATGCTGAGTGTATGCTTGAAGATATGCAAGCTTCAGCAGGTTATAAAAACTTGTCAGAAAACAATGATTATGTGCCTCGTCCAGATTCACGACCATTAACTAAGTTCGAAAACCGAGGTCAGCGTTTAGGACATGGTGTTTGGGATTTACAATTTCAGCGAATTGACTAACCTACAAAATAACCTTGAGTAATAAACTTTTCTGTAGATTATAAAAAATATCGACTTTAAGAGGTGAATGTCATATGCCATTCACCTTTTTAATGGATGAATGATTGCTCTATATGAAATAAATGCTGACTATTGCGCGTATTTCCTGTTTTTATCAACCATTGCTTAGTAATAATTTCTTTTGCTAAAGCAAATTGTAAAATTCTCACTTTATATCGGCACCAATAATCAATAGTCGCTTGAATATGGCAATCAGAGTTTGGAAATAATTCACTTCTGTTTTCGATTAACTCGTTTTTTAAATACTCGATAATTTTTGGTTTTAGCTCAGTTTCAATGAATTGTTTAAACTGCGTAAATTGTTTCGCCCGATATAATTGCCATGCCATCCAGAGCAGTAGCCCAACAGCTAAAATAACCAGAATTTCCAAAAGAACCCCTTAAATAAATTTTTCGGTGATGTTAAAAGAAATTCACCATAAAGGATATTAAATTTTAAATTGCGCATTTTCATGCATCAACAATTTAGCTTTTAACGCTAACCCACCAGCATAGCCTGTGAGTTTGCCATTACTACCGATTACTCGATGACAAGGAATGATTAACGCGATAGGATTAGCGCCGTTTGCCGTACCAACCGCGCGAACGGCCTTTTTGTTATTAATTTTTTCCGCAAGCCATGCATAGCTTTTAGTTTCGCCTTGTTTAATAGTGGTTAATGCTTGCCATACTTTTTGTTGAAATGGTGTGCCTTGAGGGGCAAGCGCAACATCAAAGCTTGATCTTTCTCCTGAAAAATACTCGTCTAATTGTTGGCGTACTTCGGTAAATAATGAATCATTGGTTGGGTGATCATCAGGAAGTTTAAGTGCTGCGGCCCCTGATTGAAAAGCAAGCGCCGTTAAACCACATTTATTCGCGCTTAAGGCAATATCACCGTAAGGCGAGGCGTAAATATTGTAATAAATTTCACTAGACATAGTTTTCCTTAAATAATCATTCATTGACTAATTGTTGCTTTACGCGTGTAGTGTGCGAGATTTAATGCGCAAGCGAGTGCCATAAATATATGCAGGCATATGCACGCCAAGGTCGCCATTGCTCTGCCAGTTGTAAAATCTCTTTATTACTGATTTTTTTCTCATTATTCGATAACGCTTTAATTACTCCAAGATCTGCACTCGGAAATGCATCAGGATCACTTAAACCTCGCATCGCAAGATAATTTACCGTCCAAGGACCTATTCCTTTAATTTCACATAACTGCTTTTCTAATCGTTCAAGCGATGGATAATTTTCAATTTTTTCATGATGCAACTCAAAAAATTCAACCCAACGCTGTAATGTGGCTATGCGAGTTTTTGTTAACCCTATTCCTTCATATTCAACGCCTAACAAGGCTTCAACAGATGGAAAAATTAAACGCGTTTCTGATGGTAACTCAGGAGATTGTTGACCATACTTTTCAGTAATACGTTTCGCTAGGGTGGTAGCTCCTTTTACTGAAATTTGCTGACCTAAAATCGCCCTAATTGAAAATTCAAAAATATCCCAGCAACCGGGTAATCTTAATCCTTGGTGCTGATTTATTATTTTTTTCAATAAAGGATGTTGAGAAAGTTGCTGGTGGATTAAGTCCATATCGGCGTCTAAATCAAACATTCGCCTGATTCGATTGATAACATTACTTAAGTAACTGTAATCCGACAATACTATTTTCATCGTTAATGCTGGTTTTTTAGGGTGGTGAGTAATTACTAACCATCCAGTGCACTTATCAATTGAAATACTACGTTGATAGCTATTACTTGTGACTTTTTCTAAACCCTTTATCTGTCTATTTTGGAAAAAAGTCAGCATGGTTGACCAATCAAATGGCGGACGATACGGTAAATTTATGGTTAAACATTCATTGTCTTTTATGATGTTTTTACTCTTTCGTAATAACTTAGGTGAGCATTGATACGCTTTTTTGATGGCTTCATTAAAACGCCTGACGCTATTAAAACCACTTGCAAAACATATGTCGCTTAAGCTTAATTTTGTCGTGGAAATTAATTTTCTGGCTAGTAATAATCTCTGTTGTTGAAAATATTCGCTAGGTGAAAGACCATAATACTGTTGAAATAGTCGTTGTAATTGCCTAGTGCTAATAGCGAATTTTGCTGAAATAGTCGTTAAATTGTCAGACTTATAATCAAAACTTTGAATAATTCTTTTTAATTTTATTGGTAAATTCTTCACCGCAGCCTGTTCTGGAAAGCAGCGCTTGCAAGGTGTAAATCCAGCATGTTGAGCTTGTTCTGCACTTAAATAGTATTGTACATTTTCTGGCTTAGGTGGCCGAGCAGGGCAAATAGGTCGACAAAATATACCTGTGGTGATCACTCCTGTAAAAAATTTACCATCAAATCTAGCATCTCTACTGAGTCTTGCGGTCTCGCAGGTTTTTACATCAAGTGAACGTTGCATTGGGTTTCTTTTTTTGCCTTTTAATAGTTATCTACCTTACCGGAGTTTTATAAATTTACTGGCGAAAATCAGACATCAATAACAAATTTAATAATGATTTTTTGAAAAAAAGATTAAAACCCTTAAAAAATAAATTAGTGTTTTTTTAAAGAGATAAAAACAAAAAGATAAAGTAAATCATCTGGATAATAAATATTTATACGCTATTTTTAAGAATAACTTAGTGAATTTCAAGATTTCGTCAGTGTTTTTAAACTTTTCGTAAGCTTTAATTAGAATGTATCAATATAGTATTTTATGTTAGTCAATAATTAAAAAAAAATTACGAATAAAAAATAATCAAATTTTAAAACGTTCGGGGAGAGCAAAATGTCGCAAGGCTACCAAAATAGAATTACCCATTTGCCACGCAAAAAAAGCAAAGTGGCTCAAGCAATCATTTCATCTTTACTTATTGCTCCACTCTTAGTTAATGCGGCTGAAGAAATCGCTGAAGAAGAAGTTGAGGTTATGACAGTAACTGCACAGAAGCGTGTGCAGAATATTATGAAAGTACCGGTAACTGTTGACAGTGTTTCAGAGGAGACTATTAAGCAGTCAGGCTCAGTAATGCTTGATGATATTGATAAATTTATTCCGGGTTTTGATTTTAGTGGTGGAGATGTTACCCAAGCTGGTGTAACGATGCGTGGCGTTTCAAGCCCTAATATTAGTGTTGGTGGAGATCCTTCAACGGCGACATTTTTTGATGGCGTTTATATGCCAAGAGCTGCGCAAAACGTTTTATTTTCAGATATGCAACGCGTTGAAGTGCTAAAAGGGCCTCAAGGTACGCTTTTTGGTAAAAATGCCGCAATGGGAGTGGTAAATATGATCCCAAATGCCCCTGAAGATGATACTTACGGTTTTATTAAAGGGACGTTCGGCTCTGATAGTATGCAACGCATTGAAGGGATGTTTAACTTTGCTATCTCCGATAGTGTTTATGTGCGTATGAATGGCTTATCAAATAAGCAAGATGGCTACATTAAAAATGTAGCTCAATCGCCACTTAACAGTAAAAATTCTGGTGATGGTGGCGAGAAAGGACATCAAGCGGCAAGAGTTGCTGTAAAATGGGATATTTCAAGTCGAACGAATGTTCAATTGTCTTATGATTGGGACAAGTTAGATCAAGCGCCTGGGGCTGCAATTGGTTTAAGTCCTTATGCTGAAAATCCAACGGATCCATTTGCCAATACTTTTGCTAATGACGTTGTTAACGGTGGCGAAAGTCGTGATATGACGGCAACAACGTTTAAATTAAATCATGAGTTTAATGATCAATGGTCGATGATGTTTATTTCTAGTTTTCGTGAATGGGAAACTAGTAACCGCATTGATGAAGACGGCACCGCAGAAGTGTCTCGTTATTTAGATACAGACAACCATGAAGATTCAAATATTTTCTATAACGAATTACAAGTAAATTACAATAGTGCAGATTTCAATTACGTAGGTGGTATTACTTACTCTCAAGAAGAAGTGCACCAAACAACATTTATTAATACCACCACAGATACGGCGGCACGTTTAGTTTCTGGGCAGTTAAATGATCAATTATCTGCAGGTGTTAGGCAAGAATTTGCGGGCGCAATTGGTGTTAACCCTGACGATGTGCCACAAGAAACGGTCGACTTTTTATTGAGTCAATATGGTTTACCACTAGAACATATGTGGGATCCAGAGCAATGGGCGGCTACATTAAATGTTATGGGCGCTGCTGGCGATATTATGGATTACCTTGCGTACATTGGTGTAGTACCACCAGGCACACCTCTTACAGCTGATATTGTGTCGTTAACCGGTGATGCAACATACGATATTGTGGCACAACAAATGGGTATTGCTGAAATATTTGGCCCAAGCTATGCCAATCAAATGTGGTCTGAAAATTTCATTAACAATGGTGAGTTTATTAGTTACGGGATTTATTCAGATTTTGATTTTCAATTGTCAGATAAATGGAACGTATTTTTTGGCCTTCGTTACTCAGAAGATGAGAAAGATTTTTCATGGCAAGTGTCTGAAACACAATTTGCGCAAGTTCGCCCTGGAGTTAGTAATATTTTATTCCCCGCTCGTGAACAATTGTGGCAGTCAAAAACATGGAATAAAACCACAGGTCGTTTAGGTACTGGCTATATAATTAATGATGATCATATGATTTTTGCCTCGGTTGCAACTGGTTATAAAGCGGGAGGATTTGATTCGCTTAATTCACCACATAGTGAAAGTGATGGTTCAATTATTATCGACCCAAATACTGGTGAAATTGTAGATGTTGCCTTTGCTCCAGAAGAGTCTGTTAACTATGAATTTGGTTATAAAGGGATAGTTTTTGAAGATATTATCACGACCTTTTCACTTTATCATAATGTCTTAGATGATAGACAAGTCAGTATTAACTCTAAGCCTCCTGGACAAAGCCAAGCATTGCCAACCATCGTAAACCAAGATATGACAATTGATGGCTTTGAACTTTCAATGAATTGGCAAATGACAGATACATTATCAACGGGTTTTGTGACTGAAGTACGCCAAATTGATTCTAGTACCGAAGCTTTCTATAACGATTCAGGTACTTTAATTGAAGAAGGCACTGAAGCGAATGATTCAAACACGTCATATACCTTAATGTTAGATTGGGAGCCAGATATTAGCACGGGTTATGCCGTTGTTCATGTTGATTATGTTTTTAGAGAAAATGCGCGAGGCCTAGAAATTGGTAATGACGAGTGGGTAAATGATATCCCCCATTATTTTGATGATACAGAACTACTAAATGCACGTATCTCATGGCTTAATGATGACGAAACCATTGAAATTGGCTTATGGGGTAAAAACCTATTAGATAATCGTTATACTGGATTTCCAGGTGGTCGTACAAAAGATATCTTAGGTACAGGATATACCAGTGTTAATAAAGGGATGGAAACCGGTATAGATATTAAATATTCATTTTAATAAAAGCCTTGAATGATTAAGCTAAAAAACCAACATTAAATGATGTTGGTTTTTTTTTGTTTAGCATATTGTCAGCAAAGCGTTGTATCCGAAAAACAATTCGAACAGTAAAACAATCATTATTTTTAAACCATCATCATAAAATAAAGCGACTATTAATTTTTATTTTTTGTGTTTATTATGGTGTAAGTTTTTGACATCCGACCACAATTTTTCTCATGGCTGAATTTTTCTCTCATATTGCTTTTGCACAAATGTTAATGTGCGCTTTGTTATTATTTCCACTTCGAAAACAAAATTCTTCAATTCCACTTTATATTTTATTGATGCTTTGTGGCTCAGGTTATTTATTAAGTGCGTTATTTTCACCGATAGAAAATGGGTCAATTCTTTGGTGGTTAGGTAGAACCGGTGGCAATGCATTACCGGGAGTGTTCTGGCTAGTCAGTTTAAGTGTTTTTGGCGATCATATTGTTTTGAAACGGTGGCAATATATTGTCGCTTCCTTAACTTTAGTTGTTCCGTTAACGGCAACATTAATTCAAATGATTTTTTCTGTCACCCTAAAAGATCATGAAGGATTGTATGGTTTGATCACCTATGGTGCGTTGTTATTAGAATTAGTTTTAATATCACATGCGTTAATTATATCTATCAAACATTGGCGTGGTGATTTAGTGCAAGAAAGGCGATATATCCGAGGAAGTGTCATTGCAGTATCGTCTTTATACATTATTTTAGTGATGATTCTGGAACAATTACTCAAAATTGATTGGCCACCATTGGAAGTTATTTCGAGTTTATTACTGGCTATTTTGGTCACTGGAGTAAACTTCTTTTTATTTCAATTACGAGAATCAAGTTTATTTGAAGCTGTTGGCGATAATCCAACCAAAATAAAGTCAACACTACCTGAACAAAAAGCTTCTTTAGAATTAACTAAAATTATTGAATCGATGGAGAAGGACAAATTATATCAGCAAGACGGAATGACTATTTCTGGCTTAGCTAAACATTTAGCGATACATGAATACAAACTGCGTAACTTGATCAATGGTGAATTAAATTATCGTAACTTTAATGATTTTTTAAATTATTATCGCATCAAAGAAGTGACAGAGAGTTTAGTTTCACCTTCATTCAGTCATTTACCCGTGTTGACGTTAGCGTTAGAAAGTGGCTTTAGAAGCTTAAGTTCTTTTAATAAAGCCTTTAAAAACACTCATGGAATGACTCCAACTGAATTTAGAAAGCAGAATTTACCCGATTAAGGATTTATAAAGTTAAGTCGTAATCTGTTGAAATATAATAATAAAATTATAAATCAACTAAATTGATTAGTTAATTTTTATAATTCGTCAGCTTTTTTTTAAAATTCGTCAGCAAATTATACTTGCTCACACTATAGTGAAACTATCTATAGCTTGATGAAGTGTATCTATGCTCAAAATTAATGTTGCTTTTAACTATAAATTAACCGGATTAATTATCGCGGGTTTGTTGTTTGTTTATTCTGCACATACTAATGCCAACGACGCTGTGCAAATGTATACACAGTGTGCAACGTGTCATGGCGATAAAGGTCAAGGCAATGAGTTATTAAAAGCACCTGTTCTTGCAGGGCAGTCAGCCGAGTATATTGCCAGACAATTAAACAATTTTAGTTCAGGTATACGAGGCTCTCATGAAAAAGATACCTTAGGTAAACAAATGCTTGCCTTTAGCCAGTCGTTAGATAAGGAGAAAGATGTTCCTGTATTATCAAAGTATATCGAATCTTTACCTAGTGTCAGTCAGTCTCAAGATACTGCTGGGGATTTAAAAAACGGTAGTCGATATTATCAAGCAAAATGTGGTGCTTGTCACAGTGGTAATGCGCAAGGTAACCCATCATTTAAAGCTCCAAAACTAGCAGGACAAAGTGTTGATTATCTACGTCGGCAAATGCAAAATTTTGTCACTGGTATTCGAGGAACTCACGCTGAAGATAAGCTGGGTCGTCAAATGGCGATGATGGCAAAAACAACTTCAGGGCAAGAATTAGAAGACATTTTACATTTTATTGCGCAGCAAAAATAACTAGACTTATTATGAATAAACTTTTTATTTATCTCCTCATAATATTTTGTTTTATTATTTCGCCATATAGTTCGGCGCAACAAGGTGATTTTGTCTTAGCAGAAAATTGTCCGCCAAGCTTTGAATTAACAGAACAAGGTGTTTGTCGCTTATTAACGCGATATCAGTTTTATAGTTCAGTACAAAATAAAGGTTTAGGTGGCACTCGTACCAATTTGCCTGCACACCGAGATGGCTTTACACCTGCACAAATCGATTTAGGACGATATTTATTCTTTGATCCTGCACTGTCAAAAGATGGTTCTATTTCTTGTGCGAGTTGTCATCAGCCAGATAAAGGCTTCAGTGATGATCTTGATAGAAGCATAGGTATTACCGGAAAAAAGGTAGCACGATCAGCCCCCACATTATGGAATGTCGCGTTTGTTGATAAATTCTTTTGGGATGTACGAGCGAATTCATTAGAAGAGCAAGCAATGGGGCCGTTATTTGATCCCCTCGAAATGGCTAACACTCCAGAGCAACTGCTGAGTACATTAAGAAATAATCAAGATTATCAAGCAATGTTTGCACAGGCATTTCCTCAACAACCAACAGTTGAATTAGTTCAGGTTTATACTGCTTTAACGGCTTTTCAAACATCCCTGATTTCATTGAATAGCCGTTATGATCAGTATGCTCATGGTTATCATCAAGCATTAACGAAAAATGAAATTGCGGGTTTAAATGTCTTTAGGTCCTTTGTTGCTCGTTGCGCAGAATGTCATCAGCCTCCGCTTTTTACCAATAATGAAATTGCTGTAATAGGGGCTCCCGAGCCGGCAGGAAGAGAGTTAGATATCGGTGCTGAAAAAACTTATAACGCCCCTAAATTACGAGGCGCTTTTAAAGTACCAACCTTAAGAAATATTACAAAATCAGCTCCTTATATGCACTCGGGGCGATACGATAACTTACGTGATGCGGTTAAGTTTTATAACGATGGGCGAGGAAATTCGATACCAGAAGGTGAAGAAATGCTAATACATTGGCATATTTCAGAGCCAAATTTAACCGATGATGAGTTAGATTTAATCGTTGAATTCTTAGGTACGTTAACGGATGAAAGCTTAACACCACAAATGCCAACTAAAGTACCTTCGGGCTTACCAGTAATAGATGAAAAATTTCAACTTCAACACAATCAATCGTTATCATCAAATCAACAGGTTCAAATGAATCAAAAGAAAAATAATACAGCAATGCAAAGTGGGGAATAATATGAGTTCAGGAAAAATAATAGGTGCAGTACTTGTCATCGGGGCTTTCGCCGGTGGGATGTATTTTGGAAGTAATCAGAACCCAGTGCCCGTCATTACAAAAAGTTCTGGTGGTGCTAGCTACGGTGGTGGTTACGATAAGGCCGGAGATAGCGATGCAGCTGCTAGTACTGATTCAACGCGTGTAAAATATAAGAGTGAGGTCGCTGACCGCAGTATTGTTGGAGAAACGCATGTCGTCAATGATGGCGAATTAATTATGGATGCGGTGCAAAAGGCTAAACCGGGTGACACCATTCAAGTCATGCCGGGTACTTATCATGAAACGGTTTATATTGATAAAGATAACATCAGTATTATTGGGGTTATCCAACAAGGTAAACGTGCGACTTTAGATGGTGAGAAAAAGCTAAATGATGCCATTTTATATTCGGGGAATAATTTCATCGTCGAAAATTTAGTGATCACTAATTATAAAGGCAATGCCATAATGGGGCAGGCGGGGAATAATTTTGAAATTCGTAATAACATTATTGTTGATACGGGTGTTTACGGAATTTTCCCACAGCTAGGCAAAAATGGTGTAGTTGAATACAATATTATTTCAGGTATTGAAGATGCCGCTATTTATGTTGGCATGAGTGATAACATTCATGTTGCTTATAATGATGTTTTTGACAGTGTTGCGGGAATTGAAATAGAAAACTCACGACATGCCATTGTTGAAGATAATTATGTTCATAATAATACCGGTGGTATTTTAGCGTTTATCACGCCAGGCTTACCGATTAAAACCACTTATGATGTCATTATTCGCAATAACTTTATTACCGACAATAATACCAAAAACTTTGGGGCGCCAGGCTCTACAGTTGGTGGTATTCCTGCTGGTACAGGTATTTTAATTATGGCGGCGGATGATGTTGTTGTAGAAGGTAACATCATTACCAATAATAAAACGGCGGGCATATTAATTACGGATCATAATAATGCGCCGAATGTTACGATAGATCCTGAGTCGGATCCTGCCCCTGATCGTGTCATGATTTTAGATAACTTAATGCTTAATAATGGTTATGACACGATAGATGAAGCAAAAGCATTGATGTTGACTGAATTTAAACAAGGTCATCCAGATATTCTTCAAGTGGGGGCAACCAAAGACAGCTGTATTATTAATCGCCATCGATATATCTCGGTGGGGGTTAATAAATGGGCAGAGTGTGACTTTACTAATACGGACACTATCGTTAGTTACTTATTAGAAGAGCCTGTTGCACCACGTGTTATTGATCCATCTGAACGTGGCAAAGTGGTATATAACGGCATTTGTGCAGGCTGCCATACTTATACCGGCAGAATGATAGGTCCTCCAGTGCAAATTATTCAAGCTTTGTATATGGATAACCCACAAGGTATAGCTGATTATATCGCTAAGCCTATTAAAAAACGTGAAGACTACCCTGAAATGCCGCCGCAAAACTACTTAGATGAAGAAACGCGTTTAGCGGCTGCTAAGTATATGCTAAGTAGAAAACGATAATTTTAATTATCGATTTTTCAGTCTAGTGAGAGAAGCAAAAAGGAACCTAATGTTCCTTTTTTGTTTAACCTCACGCTCAGTGAAAGGTTTAAAAGAAAAGCCCGGTTTACCACTGGGCTTTTTGCTGAATGGGTTTTAATTGTCTCAAGTAGGCAACAACTTAATTTATTGAAAATATGGAGGTTTTGTTTGGATTTGTTATTAAGTGTTACCGATTGGCAACACTTAATAAACTTTTTCTTCGTCCTTTTATAAATATTTTTTATTGGTGATGTTTAACTTATTGATTATTGGTTGTTTTAATGAATTGGCATTAAAGTTGATATCTAACAATTGAAAACACTGAACTCTAAGAGCGACTAAGAAATTATGAGCCTTATTTAAGTGTTAAAGAAATTAAATGAGTTTATTTCAACAATTAATGAGAGGAAAACGATGAAAAATTTAACGATGATGTTATCAGTTGTAGTGATGTTAGTGTCTATTAACGCTTATGCAGGCGCTGAATTTGAAAAATATGACGTCGACGGTAACGGTGTTATCAGTGAATCGGAAGCACAAAATGATTCAGCATTGGCAGAGCAATTTAAAACGTTAGATGCAAATGGTGATGGAGAATTAAGTAAGGAAGAATTTTCAAGTTTTTCAGGTTAATAACCAATCTCAACCAATGCTTGCTGGTTAATCTACCTTAAACGGTAGGTCTGGTTTATTAAATTAGCTGCCTTTAAGTGCGTAACTTTAAGGCAGCTTTTGTTATCGATTAGTCGATTTTATACCGTTTTTAATTTCCACTGACCTTTTTTAAAGCTTAGCCAGCCAATAAGTGCAAAAATACTTTGAGCGATAGTAATGGCTAGAAATACACCGATCGGTCCTAAGTCAAACCATTTTGCTAAACCGTATGCCACAGGTATTTGAATCAACCAATAACAAATAAAATTTATTTTTGTTGGTGTCACGGTATCTCCAGCGCCATTAAAAGCTTGCACTAAAATCATCCCTAATGCGAAAAATCCATTGCCATAGCTTATATATCTTAAGCAATCTGCGCCATATTTAATCACATTTTGATCACTCGTAAATAAACCGATAATTTGGTTTGGAATAGTGATAAATATCAAGGCAACAGTCAGTAAAAAGTAAATATTATACTTGGCGATGCGCCATACAGATTGCTCTGCTCTTTCTGGTTTATCTGCACCTAGATTTTGTCCAACTAAAGTTGCTACGGCATTACTTAAGCCCCATGCGGGTAGAATCACAAACATAATCACCCTGATCGCAATGGTATAACCAGCCACAGCATCACTGCCATAAGTCGAAACGATTCGCACTAAGGCAATCCAACTTGCGGTGGCAATTAAAAATTGAATTATTCCCCAAAATGATACTTTTAAAAGCTTTAAACATACTTCGCTTTGTATAAGTAAATGGGTAAGTGTTATTTTAATACGCCCTGAAATACCAAATAAGTAACTGAGTTGGTAGAGAACACCGACACCTCGTCCTATTGTTGTTGCTACAGCAGCACCGGTTAAACCCATTTCAGGAAAAGGTCCAACACCGTAAATAAGCAAAGGGTCCAGCACGATATTTATACCATTGGCTAACCATAAAGAGCGCATCGCGATAGATGCATCGCCTGCACCCCTAAAAATGGCATTAATTAGGAACAAGTATAAAATGGTAATTGAACCAGACAGCATGATGGTGGTATAGGTTTTACCTTCTTGAATTAACGATTCACTGCCGCCCATTAACCTTAAAATGTCTTCAGCAAAATTTAATCCTATAAAGCCGACAATCAAGGCAACCGCCATTCCTATCCATAACGTTTGACCGGCTACAACATCTGCTTGTTCAATGTTTTTCTCACCGTAACGACGAGCAATAGTAGCCGTTACCGCCATACTTAAACCAATTGCTAACGCATATAAAAGCGTTAAAACCGCTTCCGTTAATCCAACAACTGCGACTGCTTGTGCCCCTAAACCAGAAACGAAAAAGATATCAGTAATAGCAAAAATTGACTCCATTAACATTTCTAATACCATAGGTACCGCGAGTAAAAACGCGGCAACGCCAATCGAACCTTTGGTTAAATCTTGATGGTTGCCTTTTAGTGATTGTTTAAATAATTGTCTTATGCTTAATTTTTGTTGAAGCTTATCGAAAGTTACTTCAGCGTTTGTTTCTCCTTCGTGGAGAATCGTTTTTTTATCTGTTTTCAAAATTAATAACCTTTAGAACGGCCAAATAAGTTTTAGTGCAAATCAAGTTCATTTCATTTTAATCTGCAATGAATAAGCTTGTTAAAGCTGGCAAGGAGGGGGTGTTTATTAATCTACTCATTTAGAAGAATTGAGCAAATGAGCAAAATTTAACGTGATTAAATGTTGATTTTTATTAACGGTAAAGTGTGAACTAACTAAGAATTAGTACTCATTCAACGTTGAAAACACGTTAGACTTGATCCCATAAACGGCACTGTCAGCAATAACATTTGTTGATAAAATAAAATTGTTCATTGTCCCGCTCTCTATGGAATTTGATAAGAATTACGAGGATGTCAGTGCTTAATTAAAAAGTCAACAGACTCATTAAAAATAAACTTGATTTCCAATATTTTAATTTTGTATACAGTATGCAATAATGTTTTTTGGAATGTGTTATTTAAATTTAAGAGGTTTACATGTTGTCAATTACTGCCGAAGTTGTACATCAAGCGTTAACGTTTCCTAAACTTGTAAATGCTTTACAAGTTGCTTTTACCGAGCGCATTGAAGTGCCGCCAAGATTACATTTTGATATGGAAAACCCCAATGCAAGTCGAGAAACAACATTGTTAATGATGCCTGCTTGGCAAGCTGGAGATGTTGCTGGTATAAAATTAGTAACCGTTGCTCCTGAAAATAGTCAAAAGAACCTTCCCTCAATTCAAGGAACTTATCTTCTGTTAGATGTTAATACTGGCTCGATGAAGGCGATGATGGACGCACCATCTCTTACTGCGAAAAGAACGGCAGCAGCGTCAGCTTTAGCTGCTCGTTTTCTCTCTCGTGAAAACAGTTCAACATTGCTTGTTGTCGGCACTGGCACTTTAGCACCACAATTAATTGCTGCCCACGCCAGTGTGAGACCCATTCGCCAAGTTTATGTTTGGGGAAGAGATATTAAAAAGGCACAACAGGTTTGTCAGCAAGTTGAGCATTTAAATATTAGCTGTAAAGCTGTTGATGAATTAGAACCGCATGTAAAACTCGCCGACATCATTTCATGTGCAACGTTAAGTACAAAGCCGTTAATATTTGGCAGATGGTTACAAGCCGGTCAACATCTTGATATGGTCGGTGCTTATCGCCCAGATATGAGAGAAATGGATGATACGTGTTTAACCCGCTCTAAACTGTTTGTTGATAACATTGAAAGTGCTGTTCGAGAAACCGGAGATATCGCAATCCCTCTTGCTGAAAACGTGATCACTCAGGCTGATATCAACGCCGACTTATTTTCGTTATGTCGAAAAACTTTTGAATTTAACAGAACTGATGAAGATATTACTGTATTCAAATCGGTAGGGCATGCCTTGGAAGATCTTGCTGCGGCTAAATTAGTGAGTGAATTTGTTTTAAAAAAATAAATTTGAATGAGATTGTTACATTTTGCTACGTTATCGAGCTTATTTTGTTAACAGATTGTTATTCCTAAGAGAATTTATTGACATTAGGGGGATTGACTATTTTAATTAAGAGAATTGGAACTATAAGGATAAAATAGTCAATGGCGGCACCTGTCTCTTTTAATAATAAATTAACTCGGCGTGTGCTTGTTTATATTTTATTATGCAGCTCTATTTTGTCAGTAGTTTCTACGTTTATTCAGCTTTACTCAGCATACCATGAAAATATAACTCGTTTGAATAATCGCTTCGATAACATTGAATCGAGTTATATTCAGTCGATATCCACCAGTTTATGGGACTTTAACGAAGCCTTAGTTCAACAACAAATTCAAGGGATAGTTAAGTTACCCGATATCCGCTTTGTTAAAATAACAACTGGCTTTGGTAAGGTTTATCAATTTGGCGATGAAAACGCAGAGCTGAAGAAGCAAGCTAAATATCCTATTTTTTATGGTGAAAGTGATATTGGCGAAATCTTGATTGGTGCTGATTATGAAGATATCTATCAACGATTATGGCAACAAGCAGGTTTTATTGTTACCGCGGAGTTTGTTAAAACGTTTATCGTCGCATTTTTTATCATGTTTATTGTTCATTGGTTGATCACACGTCAAATTTACCATATTACCTCCTACTCTCAACGTGTCACCACTGAGAACTTAGACGAAGAGCTTGTTTTACAAAATAGAAGTAAAAATACGGACGAATTAGATGATCTCGCTGATGCGATCAACTGTATGCGATTAGCGATCAAAAACGATATCGTAAAGTTAGAAGAAGCTGAAAATGCACTAATAAACTTAAATGGTGAATTAGAAATAAAAGTCTACGATCGTACGGCTAAATTAGCGGCGAGTAATCAACAATTACAACAGTCACTTGATGATTTAACCTTAGCGAAAGATCAATTAGTACAGTCTGAGAAAATGGCATCGTTAGGGCAGTTGGTAGCTGGTGTTGCTCATGAGGTAAATACACCATTAGGTATTTGCGTGACTTCAATTACCGCGCTTAAAGAAAAAGTGTTAGATTTAATCAACTCTGTAGAAAGTGAAAACTTAACCAAGTCTCAATTAACTTCAACCTTGTCATTACTGATTGAATATCAAGAAATTATCGAACGAAGTTTAAATAAAGCTGTGGAACTTATTCGCGGTTTTAAATCAGTAGCGGTAGAACAACATACTGATCCTGAAATAAATATTAATATGCTTCAGCATGTAAACGATATTGTTAATACAGTTAAAACGCTATTTAAACGTAAAAATTACTCTATAAACGTTTCTGTCGATCCAAATTTAAATTTAGTGACATACCCCAGTGCATGGAACCAAATTTTAACTAATTTTATGACAAACTCACACATCCACGGTTTTGATGGACGAGATAAAGGGGAAATTAATATTACTTTTACCGAAAGTAATGGCTTTTTAACCTTGGTTTATAGTGATGATGGCGTTGGATTAGACAAAGACATTAAAAAGCGTATTTTCGACCCTTTCGTTACTACCAAAAGAGGACAAGGGGGATCTGGCCTCGGCATGAATATTGTCTATAATTTAGTCGATGCTAAATTAGGTGGCACCGTGAAAAGTTTGCCGGTGAGAAAAGGCTGTAGCTTTCAAGTGAAAGTTCCCATTACTCATCAAGAAGATATAAAAGAACCGGGTTAAAACGCTTGTTTAACCTACTAAAATCAGTCGTTTCAATAGCGCTTTATTCAGCCTTTTATTCTATTTAGTTAAATCGAGAAATACAAAAGGGGGCAATATCAATTGCCGGTTTTTCATTCGCCACTATTTGACCAACTAGTTTGCCGGTAATCGCCCCTAAAGTTAAGCCTAAATGTTGATGCCCTAGCGCAAAGGTCATATTTTTATGGTTTGGTGCTGTACATATTACCGGTAATGAATCGGGCAGTGAGGGTCGAAAGCCCAACCAGCCTTGATTTTTATCCGGCGCTTCTTTTGATAACTCTTTGATAATAAATTGAGCATTTTTATAAAGCATAGAGGCTCGTTTCATATTTGCTTTCTGTTTTAGTCCTGCAAATTCAACGGTGCCTGCTAAACGTAAGCCATGCGACATTGGCGTGATAATAAATCGTCGTTCTGCAGAAGCGACAGGTCTATTTAAATGACGGTTGGTTTGGCCAGATAAATCTAAACTGTAACCTCGCTCAGCTTCTATTGGGAGTTTGTAATTTAGTTGTTTTAGTAAGTTTTCTGACCAAGCACCTGTTGCTATAACTAGATGATCAAACATTAAAGTTGTTTTGCCATCATTGAGTACAACGTTATTTGCTTGATGAGTAATGGTTTGAAGGTCAAATTTTTCTATCTTACAACCCAAAGATTTAGCGTAATGAGCTAACTTTTGACTGAGCAATAACGGATTAACAGTATGGGCTACTTCTGTGAAATATAGCGAATATTGTATGCTACCTTGTAAATTTGGCTCTAATAATAACGTTTGAGCTCTATCTAATAGTTTTACTTTCACCTCTTGTGCTAAATAAGCTTGTTGTAGCTTTTTGATCTTTGCTAGGGGCGTGTTTTCAAAAACTAATAAACTGCCTTTTTCTACGAAGAGTTCTTCTGCGTTCGCGGCTGCTAATAAGGGTTTATAATAGGCTATTGCTTGCTCATTAATACGTTTAAGTGCCGCAATGTTTTGACGTCGTTTAGATTGCCCCATATTCGCTATAAATTTAATGAACCAAGGAATTGCTTTAAAGCAGTATTTTGGCGATAAGGCAACTGGGCCTAAAGGATTAAGGAGCATTTTTGGTAGTTGTAAAAGAATACTGGCTTCGGCTAAAGGAAAAACTTGCTCAGTAGCAAAATGACCTGCATTGCCTTTTGAACATCCCTCTCCAATGGCATTTTTATCAAGTAAGGTAACTTGATAACCTCGTGATTGTAATTCAACAGCGCAGTTTATACCGATAATACCAGCACCAACGATTGCGATTTTTTTTGTCTTTGTTGATTCATTCATGTCATTAAATCCAAGTAATATTTACAGATCTTATTTAACCAACCATTGGCGTTGTAAACATGATCATTATCATGTGATTGAAAGTTTATCTCAGGATAAAACCTTGTGGAAAAATGTCGTTTTTATCCAATAAAAACTGATGTGTTCCTGTAATGTAGGCTCTGCCGCTTACTCGAGGGACTACGGCTTGTTTACCAAAGTAAGTACACTGTTGTTGAATGCTTAATGACATTCTTCCACCGACAATGCTTTCGATTTCAATAGACGTGAGTGGGGATAAATTTTCTTTAACACTCAGAAGGGCTGCGCGAGCAGAAACACCCGTTCCTGTAGGGGAACGATCAACTTCTCCGTCTGCAAATATGCAAACATGGCGTGAATGAGCCATAGGGTTATCGGTATTTTTTGAAGTGAAAATGGTACCGTAGATAAAGCTTAATGCGGTTTCTTGTGGATGATTGATTTCAACAGAGCCCATTACTGCTTTTTTAATTGCTTGACCAGCATTTATCAAAGCTTGCACATTATTCGCCGTGCAATCTAACGATAATTTATCCGCATCTACAAATATATAATAAGCGCCGCCAAAAGCAATGTCGTAAGAAACTTGTCCGATACCTTCGACAAATATTTCTTGTTCAAGCGTTTCAACAAAAGCCGGCACATTATCAAAGCTAACGGTTAATTGATGATGATCAGTTGCGTATGCTTTAATAAATCCTGCTGGGGAGTCTATGCCAATATAGCCCTTGTCATTAGGAAAACCGATCGTTTCAGTTTCAATCGCCAAGGTAACAGCAGCAATAATGCCGTGGCCACACATGCTGCTATAGCCTTCGTTATGCATAAATAAAATGCCAAAATCTGCATTTTCAGTACAAGGCTCTGTGATCAAAGCGCCATACATATCGGCATGACCTCTAGGCTCAAACATCAAGAGTTGACGTAAATGATCTAGGTTATCTATCAGATATTGACGCTTTTCTAAAATGGTTTTGCCAATAATATTAGGGTAACCATGGATTATAATGCGTAATGGCTCACCTTCCGTATGGGCATCAATAGTTTTAATTGATTGATAATTATTGATTTTAATGTCATTAAACTGCATTTTTTAAACCCTTGAAAATATTTTTTATACATTATACTTGTGTGAGTTAAATAATTGTATACAATATGCGATATTAATTCTACAAATACTTTTTTGGTATTTATTACTTTAACTATTGTGGTACAAATAAATGATGAACATTAATTGGCAAGGCGTTTACCCTGCGGTAACAACTCAGTATTTCGACGATTATTCAATTAACTTTGAAGCAACCAAAAATATGGTCGACTCACTTATCAAAGAAGGCGTTGATGGAATTATCGCATTAGGTACGGTTGGTGAAAATTGCTCACATACACGTGAAGAAAAAAAGGAAATTTTGATAGCGGTTAAAGAAGTCGTTGCCGGTCGAGTGCCTGTAATTTCTGGAGTTGCTGAAACCACGACACAATTTGCGGTTGAATATTCTCAAATGTGTGAAGAAGTCGGTATTGACGGTTTGATGGTGCTACCGGGTATGGTTTATCGCTCAAGTGAAGCGGAAGCGATTCACCATTATCAACAAGTGGCAAGAAACTGTAGTTTACCTATCATGATCTACAACAATCCAGTGACTTACGGTGTTGATGTTTCAATTGAAGGTATGCGGGTACTTGCTGAAGAGCCAACAATTGTCTCTGTGAAAGAAGCCACAGAAGATACTCGTCGTATTTCTGAGTTGTATGCAAACTTTGGTGATCGTTTTATTGTTTTCGGTGGTGTTGATGATATTGCCTTAGAAAGTTTAATGTTGGGTTGTACTGGCTGGATTTCTGGTTTAACCAATGTTTTCCCGCAAGAGTCTGTTGCTATTTACAAGCTGGCTAAACAAGGGCGTTACCAAGAGGCGCTTGAGATCTGGAGATGGTTTTTACCATTACTACGCTTAGATACCATTCCCACATTAGTGCAATGTATTAAGTTTTGTGAACAACTGGCCGGTCGTGGTAGTGAAGTCACCCGTGCACCTCGTATGCCTTTAACAGGTGTAGAAAGAAGCAGAGTTGAAAAGCTTTATAACGACGCGGTTGCAACGCGAATTGATTTATCTAAATTTAATTTAGATTAATGGCGATTAAATCCTCATGATACATCGGCTCAGCAGTTGTTGAGCCTTTTGTTTATAAGGCTTTAACCGATAAAAGGTTGTAAATGAATAAAGGTACATTTTTTTGTATTGACGCTCATACCTGCGGTAATCCTGTTAGGTTAGTGACCAGTGGTCATCCTGAACTTAAAGGAGAAACCATGAGTGAAAAGCGACAAGACTTTTTAGAAAATCATGATTGGATCCGTCAAGGTTTAATGTTCGAACCTCGGGGTCATGACATGATGTCGGGGGCATTTTTATATCCTCCATGCAGTGAAAACTCAGATGGGTCGATTTTATTTATCGAAACTTCAGGCTGTTTACCTATGTGTGGCCACGGAACAATTGGCACAGTAACCGCAGCAATACAAGCTGGATTATTAAAACCTAAACAGCCAGGTAAGCTGATCTTAGACGTACCTGCAGGACAAATAAATATTGATTACCAAATGACTGGCGATCAAGTCTCTGCGGTGAAACTTTATAATGTTGCGGCTTATCTTGCTCATCAAAACGTCGAATTAAATATCCCTGAACTTGGCAAATTAACCGTGGATGTTGCTTATGGTGGAAATTTTTATGTGATCGTTGAACCGCAAGAAAATTTTCCAGGTATTGACCAATGGAGTGCGGATGAAATTTTGCGCTGGAGCCCTATTGTTCGTCAAGTAGCAAGTGACGTTTTAACCTGTGTTCATCCTGAAGATCCTACCGTAAATGGTGTAAGTCATGTGTTATGGACGGGGCAGCCACAAACTATTGGCTCAGATTCAGCTAATGCCGTGTTTTATGGCGAAAAAGCTATTGATAGGTCGCCGTGTGGTACTGGGACTAGCGCTCGTATGGCGCAATTATTTGCCAAAGGTGAATTAACACTTGGTGATACGTTCACCCATGAAAGTTATATCGGTAGTCAGTTTATCGGTAAAATCGAAGCAATTGTTAAGCTAGGTGATGAGCAAAAAAAGATCCAAGCAATAAAACCAAGTATTCAAGGTTGGGCAAAAGTTTTTGGGAAAAATTGTATAACCATTGATGACGATGATCCTTATGCATTTGGTTTTAGTGTGAAATAACTGACTTGGTTATCAACTGAGTTATTGAGTAATTATTTAAAAAGAGAATAGTGATGACAATTACAGGACAAAATTTAATTGCGGGTGAGTGGTCTGGCAATACAAGTCAAGGCTTTTCAGCAACGCATGCCATTAACAATGAACCGATGAAAGCAACTTTTGCTGATGCAACACCTGCAGAAATAGAGCAAGCGATAATGCGAGCTAAGCAAGCGTTTAACAATTATCATCAACTTCCTGCCAAAATACGTGCAAAATTTTTAAGAAATATTGGAGAGGAAATTCTTGCCTTAGGTGATGAACTTATCAATATGGCATGTGCTGAAACGGGCCTACCGGCATTGCGAATACAAGGAGAAAGGGGCCGAACAATTGGGCAATTAGGTTTGTTTGCTGATTTACTCGAAACAAGTGAATACCACGTAGTTATCGATAAAGCCGATGCTGATCGTCAACCTTTACCTAAACCTGATACTCGTTTGGGGTATTTGCCCTTAGGCGTGGTTGGGGTATTCGCCGCGAGTAATTTTCCTTTAGCATTTTCAACCGCAGGTGGTGATACTGCTTCGGCATTAGCGGCAGGTTGTCCTGTCATTATGAAAGCTCATGCGGCGCATCCAGGTACGGCTGAATTAGTGGCTAGAGCGATTGCAAAAGCCATTAAAAACTGTGACATTGACGCCGGAGTTTTTTCGCTGTTACAAGGTAAAAATTATGCTATTTCAAGTCAAATAGTCACACATCCAGATATAAAAGCCGTCGGTTTTACTGGCTCAGAACGCGTTGGCATGATTCTACAAAAGCAAATTAACGAACGAGCTGAGCCAATTCCATTTTATGGTGAGCTCGGCAGTGTGAATCCTCAACTGATAATGGCAGGCAAACTAGCAACAAATGCTACCGATATTGCCAATACTTTAGTGGCGTCTTTAATGATGGGACAAGGACAATTTTGTACTAGCCCCGGAATTTGGGCGTATATTGAAGATACCAATGCGGGGGATTTTGAAAGTGCAGCAAGTGCTGCTATTGCTGATACTCAAGCGGGGGTAATGTTAACCCCAGCCATTGCAGCTACATATCAACGCGCTGTTGAACACTGGCAATCAATATCAGGTGTTGAATTATTAGCTATGGGGCAAGCGGGTGTTGAACATTTTGCACAAGCTGCCTTATTCGCGACTGACTTTGCGACCTTTAAAGCAACGCCAATTTTACATGAAGAAGTTTTTGGCTCATGTGCATTAATCGTTCGCTTGAAAAACTTAGATGAAATGGTGGATTTCATTGATTTACTAAAAGGAAATTTAACCGCGAGTATCCATGCTGTTGAATCTGATCTTGAGGAAAGTAAACAAGTTGCTTCGTTAATTGCACATAAAGTGGGTCGTTTAATTTATAATCAAATGCCTACTGGAGTTGAGGTTTGTGCTTCAATGAATCATGGCGGACCATTTCCAGCGTCAACGGATCTAAGATCTACATCTGTCGGAAGTGAAGCTATCAGACGCTTTCAACGACCTATTTGTTATCAAAATATGCCAAATGATTTATTACCAGCACCATTAAGGCGATAAATTTTTAATCAAATAGGGTTGATTATAAAGAGCTAATTTTATTAGCTCTTTTTTTTAGGTAGTAAATGCTTATAATGGGGGCAATTAATTTTAGCAGGTATTTGGTAGGCGCATGAGCATAGTTTATAAAACACGCACACAATTGGTCGTTGAAACATTAAGGGAGAAAATTCTTAATGGTGCAATAAAAGCAGGCCAACCCCTCCGCCAAGCTGCTTTAGCAGAAGAACTCAATGTCAGTCGAATTCCTGTTCGAGAAGCACTATTGCAATTAGAAGCGGAAGGTTTGGTATCATTCGAACCCCATAAAGGGGCGACAGCAACAGAGCTTAATATCAATCAAGTTGATGAACTTTTTGAATTAAGAGCAATGCTTGAAGCTGACTTGTTAGCTGCTTCAATTCCAAATTTAACAGATGAAAAACTTGAAGAAGCAACGGTTTTACTTGAAAAGTTGAATCAATCTTTAGGTAAAGAAAATGCTGCAAACACTTGGAGTGAATTAAACTCAAATTATCATAATTGTCTTTATTCTGGTGCTACTCGCCCTCAAACCCAAGATCTAGTCAATACCTTAAACAAAAATGCGGATAGGTATATTCGCATGCATTTATTATGGGCTGGCGGTATTTCTAAAGCTGAATCAGAGCATAATGAATTACTGGCGCTGTGTAAAAGTAAGGACATTGATAAAGCGGTGGCTGTTATGAAACAACATATTTTAGGCTCTAGAGATGAAATTAAAGCGTTTTTAACAGAGCGTGAACAATTGACCGAATCCGCAGAACAGTAATTATTTACATAAAAATCAAATGGATAAGTGCTTATCTCTTCTTCTTGTAGAATAAGCATTTATTGACTTTCTCTCTATAAATCTATAGTATTCCCGCGCTTTTTATCACTAAAACATTTTCCTGTTTTCTTCTTTCATTAGTTGATTTAAAAGTATGCCTAATTTTAGCTGACGTATTGTTTGAGAATAGGTTAGTTTACTTAATTTAACGTGAGATCGTGATGTTTGAATTACATGCCAGTAAAGTTGGCAATTTAAAAAATGATGTTTTATCAGGACTGACAGTTGCTTTAGCACTTGTTCCCGAAGCGGTTGCTTTCGCTTTTGTTGCCGGCGTTGAACCTTTAGTTGGGTTATATGCTGCATTTATGGTGGGGTTGATCACGTCTATATTTGGCGGTCGACCGGGGATGATTTCTGGTGCTACAGGTGCTATGGCCGTAGTGATGGTGAGTCTTGTCGCTATCCATGGGGTTGAATACTTGTTCGCTTGTGTTGTGCTAACCGGGATATTACAGATTTTAGCGGGTATCTTTAAACTCGGAAAATTTATTCGCTTAGTACCACACCCGGTGATGTTAGGCTTTGTTAACGGTCTTGCTATTGTTATATTTTTGGCGCAATTAGGCCAGTTTAAAGTCACCAATGAAGCCGGTGAATTAGAATGGATGATGGGCACACAATTATACACAATGGCCGGTTTAATTGTTTTAACGATGGCCATTATTCATTTTCTTCCTAAATTAACTAAAGCGGTGCCATCTTCTTTAGTGGCGATAGTTGTGGTGACTATTTTGGTGCAAAGCTTAGGCTTAGATGCGCGAACGGTTGTTGACTTTGTTCGTGATATGACCAATGACCCATCTGCTTCAATTGCTGGTGGTCTACCTCAGTTTGCTATTCCAAACGTTCCATTTAACTTAGAAACATTAAAAGTTATTTTCCCTTTTGCCATTGTGTTAGCAGCGATTGGTTTGATTGAGTCATTATTAACTTTAACTTTGATTGATGAGCTTACCGGCACTCGTGGTCGTGGTAATAGAGAATGTATCGCCCAAGGTGCGTCAAATGCCGTTAATGGCTTTTTTGGCGGAATGGGGGGCTGTGCAATGATCGGCCAATCTATGATTAACGTGAATTCAGGTGGACGAGGCAGAGCGTCTGGTATTACAGCAGCTTTAGCGCTATTAGGCTTTATTTTGTTTGCTTCTGGTTTGATTGAAATCATCCCATTAGCTGCACTTGTTGGTGTGATGTTTATCGTGGTTATTGGTACGTTTGAATGGTCAAGCTTCCGTATTTTAGGCAAAGTACCTAAAGCTGATGCTTTTGTTATCGTGTTAGTTTCTGGGGTAACGGTAGCTACGGATTTAGCGGTAGCTGTAGTAGTAGGTGTTATTGTTTCAGCACTAGTTTTTGCTTGGGAACATGCAAAACATGTAAATGTAAAACGTACTGTTGATGAACAAGGCTCTACTGTTTATGAAGTTCATGGCCCATTATTCTTTGGTTCTATTTCAAATTTCTTAGAACAGTTTGATGTGAGTAACGATAGCGACGATGTCATTGTCGAATTTAAAAATTCACGGGTTGCTGACCACTCCGCAATTGAAGCCATTGATACACTTGCAGAGCGCTATATCGCTAGCGGTAAAACTATGCATTTAAGACATTTAAATTCAGAGTGTAAACAGTTATTAACTAAAGCAGGTAGTTTGGTTGAAATTAATGTCATTGAAGATCCTGAATATCATATAGCAACGGATGAATTAGCGTAATAGGGTTTAATTCGCCTATGGGTTATAATAAACAATAGGCGAATTTTATCGTAGTAAAATCCACTACGCTTAATGATAGTAAAATATGCAATTAGAGTTTTTTGATGTTCCTAGTCCGTGCGTTGGTATTTGTCAGTCAGATGATAAAGGCCAATGTTTGGGGTGTTTTCGAACCAGAGAGGAGCGTCAAAATTGGATAAATTTAGCCTCAACTGAAAAACAAAAAGTCATCAAACGTTGTATTCAACGCAAAAAACGTAAAGACGGCAAAATTAAAACCAAAGAAATTGAACAAAACGTTGAGAATCCTCAACCTTCATTACTTGACCCGCCTAGCAAAAATAAATTATCGACATCGAAGGATATGGACTTTGGTGATTTTGAGCTATAGAACTTATAGTTGACTGAGTTTTTTGAACTGGGTGTAAAGTCTACTTTTCTAGTGCAACAATAAGTTGACAGTTCCTCAGTTACAATTTTGTCATTTCGTAGCCTTTCAATGGCTCGCTGTTATAATGACGTCAAATATTTTCTCAATGTTTTTTGCTCTATAATCTAACAACATAAAACATTCTCTACGCTTTTTCGGAGTATTATTGCCAATGTCGAATAATCATTTGCTTAATGAAACCCATAACCCAGATTTAACTAGTTGGGTTGAAACTGCCAACCAAACGGGTTGTGACTTTCCTATTCAAAATTTACCTTTTGCGGTGTTTAAAAGAATAGGATCAGATGAAGATTTTCGTGGTGGGGTTGCTATTGGAGATCAAATAGTAGATTTATCTGCGGCAAAAAATTCAGGTGTTTTTTCAGGAGTTGCATTAACGGCACTTGAAGCCTGCTCTCAACGTGAACTGAATGCGTTTATGGGGATGGGGAAAGCTGTTTGGTCTGCGTTACGTTTAGCTTTGTCTCAAGCGTTAAGTTCTGGCTCATCGGCACAGCAAAAGCTTGAATCTTGTTTAGTGCCACAAGCGGATGCTGAATTTGCCTTACCTTGTAATATTGGCGATTACACGGATTTTTATACTTCTATTCATCATGCTACCTCTGTAGGGAAAAAATTCCGTCCTGATAACCCATTACTACCGAATTATAAATGGGTACCAATTGGTTATCATGGTCGCTCATCTTCTATTGAGGTTTCAGGTAAAGACTTTAAACGCCCGAAGGGACAAACCAAAGCTCCTACTGCAACTGAGCCGTCATTTGGTCCTTGTAAGCGTTTAGATTATGAACTTGAAATTGGTATTTTTATTGGTAATGGTAATGAATTAGGTGAGCCGATTACCATTGAAAATGCGGAAGATCATGTTTTTGGTATTTGTCTGTTTAATGACTGGTCTGCACGAGATATACAAGGTTGGGAATACCAACCATTAGGACCGTTCTTATCAAAAAGCTTTGCATCTACAATATCACCATGGATAGTGACCACTGAAGCGCTTGCTCCTTATAAAGCACACTGGACCCGTGATGAAGCAGATCCTCAGCCAATGCCATACTTAGAGTCTAGTCAAAATAGAGCGAGTGGTTCTTTTGATATTAACTTACAAGTGCTATTAGAAACCGACGCGATGCGCTTAAATAATTTAGCACCAACGCCATTATCCCAGTCTAATTTTAAAGATTCATATTGGACAGTTGCCCAAATGGTTGCTCATCATACAGTCAATGGTTGTAATTTACGCTCTGGTGACATGTTTGGTAGTGGGACACAATCAGGCCCTAACCCTGAAGAAGCTGGCTCAATGTTAGAACTATCGAATGCTGGCGCTGAGCCGATTAGTTTGCCAAACGGAGAAAAACGAACTTTCTTGGAAGATGGCGATAATGTCATCATGACAGGATGGTGTGAAAAACCAGGGGCTGCACGTATTGGTTTTGGTTTGGTTGAAGCGAAAATTTTACCTGCTGACTAACAACACGTTTTATTTTTGAAAGCGCGTCAGGTAGTTAATTTCGTGCTGCGTTTAAACAAAGCTTGCCTTATACTAAAGGCAAGCTTTTTTTATATTAAGTGGTAAGTTATAAAAAAACATTAAAAGTTATTCGCTTAAAGATATCCATCAGTTTTCCATTCTTTATTTATTATTTTTTGAATATTTATTCATTGTTTTTGGTTTTTCATTTAGTCTTTTTGAGTGTTTTTTACGACAAACTGCATGATTAGTGCGATGAATTGGCTTGTATACATTATTCCCTGTTAAAATTTAGTTAATTTCAGGTGAAATTATCACCGTTATTCTTGTCGCTCTTGAAAAGTTCAAAAAAAAATCTATTTTATTTTTGAATATCAAAGTTATTTCTTAGTCGTTATTGTTATGTTTGCAAGATTTTTTATACGAAGCTATTCGCATTTTGAAAGATCAATAATAAAGCTAGAGAATATAGTCTGTCTGACTTGCTTGAAATATATATAAATAACTCATTTAGAGATGTGACTTAACATCGATGAAATGAGATTGGTAAACTTTCATTACTTTGACTTGAAACGGGCTCTCGAGCACTTGTAAAGCGTTACTTGCTGTTTTATAACATATTGAGCTTAGAGTTATATCAAAGGATGTATCTAAGCAATAATAATAATTATTTATATACCTTAAAACTAGGAAGGAAATAAAATGTCTAATAAATTTCGTGCTGGCACGTTAGCAATAGCTGTCGGCTTAGCGTTAGGTACTGCTCCCTCATATGCAGAAGAAAACACAGGTGCTGAAGAAGAAGTTGAACGTATTGCGGTTGTAGGCTCTCGTGCTGCTCCACGTTCAGTTGCTGAATCTCCAGTTCCTGTTGATATCGTTGGTGGGGATGAGTTAGGTAAAAGTGCGTCAAGTGATATGTTGGATATGCTGCAAGGCGCTGTCCCTTCATTTAACGTTCGCCAACAACCCATTAGTGACGCTGCTACACTAATTCGTCCGGTGAACTTACGTGGTTTGTCATCTGATAGTACGCTTATCTTACTAAATGGTAAGCGACGTCATCGTGCATCGGTTATCGCTTTCCAAGGTGGTGGTGTTAACGATGGTGCACAAGGTCCTGATATTTCAGTGATCCCAAGCGCAGCGTTAAAGCAAGTGGAAGTTTTAAGAGATGGTGCTGCCGCTCAGTACGGCTCTGATGCTATTGCTGGTGTTATGAACTTTGTTTTAAAAGATGACGCTGATGGTGGTTCACTATCTGTTAAACACGGTGAATACTATGAAGGTGATGGAACCAGCACAATTGTAGACGGTAATATTGGTTTACCTTTTACTGACGACGGTTTTGTCAATTTAAGTTTTCAGTTGAAAAATGCTGATGCGACAAGCCGAAGTGTTCAACGTCCTGATGCTGCTGCTTTACAAGCGGCTGGTAACAATCATGTTCCAGATCCGGCAATGATTTGGGGTAGCCCAGAAATTAAAGATGATATTACCTTATTCGGTAATGTTGGTCTTGATTTAGGCGATGATAAAGAATTCTACATGTTTGGTAACTACTCTGAGCGTGATGCGGAAGGTGGTTTCTACTATCGTAACCCACATAACCGTAGTAACGTTTTCTCTATTGATGGTGGTGAAACGTTATTAATTGGTGATGTTGCGCAATCAATGGGGGCTGAACGTACTTGTGCAGTTGTACCGGCAAATGTACCGAATGTACTAGATACTGCTGAATATCAAGCCATGGTTGCTGATCCAAACTGTTTCGCGATGAACCAAATTATGCCTGGCGGTTACACACCAAGATTTGGTGGTAACATTACTGATACATCACTCGCTATTGGTACTAAAGGTGAAGCGAAGTCAGGTGTGTTAGAAGGTTGGTATTATGACTTAAGTGGCTCTGTAGGTCGTAGTGCGTCAACATTTATCCTAAAAAATACCTTAAACCCTTCTTTAGGTTTAGACACGCCGGTTGACTTTGAAACAGGTGGATATACTCAACTAGAGAAAAGCTTTAACTTTGATATTGTTAAAGAAATTGAAGCTGGTTTTGATCAACCACTTAATGTAGCGCTTGGTACTGAATGGCGTGAAGAGAGCTTTGAAATTACGGCTGGTGAAGAGTCTTCTTGGAAAGCAGGTCCTTATGCTGCACAAGGATTTAACATTGGTTCTCATGGCTTTAAAGGTTTTGGTCCAGAAGCTCAAGGTATCAATACTCGTCGTAGTATCGCCCTTTATGCGGATCTTGAAGCACAAGTTAATGATGATTTATTATTAGGTGGTGCATTACGTTATGAAGACTTTACGTCGTTTGGTGATACGCTTAATTATAAATTAACGGCACAATTATCGGTTTCAGATGAAGTGTCTTTACGTGCTTCTCACAGTACTGGTTTCCGTGCACCAACGGTTGGTCAAGCAAACGTAGTAAACACAGCAACTTCAATGGTTGAAGGTGAATTAATTCAAAGCTTTACTGCGCCACCAACTAACCCTCTTGCTGCATTTTATGGTGGTAAAGAGTTAGAGCCAGAAGAGTCAGTAAGTTATGCGGCTGGTTTCGTGTATAACAGCGGTGATTTCTTCATGACGGCTGATTACTACAACATTGAAGTAACAGATCGTATTGCGCAATCAAGTCAAATTACTGTTGAGCCTGCTGATTACACTGCTCTTGAAGCTGCAGGTGTTACGAATCCTGAATTAATTTCAGCGGTGACTTATTTTGCCAACGACTTTGATACGACAACTCAAGGTGTTGACGTGGTAGCAAACTATTCAATGGAGTTATTTGATGGTGATACGCAGTGGAGCTTAGCGTACAACTGGACAGATACTAAAGTTGATTCGTTTAATCCAGCAACAACAAACCAAGGTAAAATTGACCGATTAGAAGATGGTATTCCTGCACATCGTGGTACATTAACTATGGCTCAGTCATGGGAAGATGTGAGCATGTTTGTTCGTGCAAATTACTTCGGTGAGTATTATGCAACACACGCTGACGGTACAACGCCAGAAGAGTCTGAAGTAGCAGATTCAGCTATCACATTTGATGCAGAAGTAAGCTATTTCTACAGTGATTCATTAACTTTCTCTGCAGGTGCAATGAATATCTTTGACCAAGAAGCACAGAAGTTACAAGCGGCGAATAACTGGAGTGGTGCTATTTACTACGAAAGTGGTCCATTTGATTACAACGGTGGTTATTACTACGTAAAAGCTAGCTACACGTTCTAATCGTTCTTGAACTTAATAAAAACCACGCATTTGCGTGGTTTTTTATTTTCTAACGTTGACTAGCCTTAACAAACTAAATCTACTCTTTGGCGAAAGATTTTTTTAATTCTGTCATGATGTTAAGTTTCCGCTCATTGATGGCTTCTTTAATTTTGATGCCTTTTAAGCCTTGTTCCACAAATTCAGTGGGTTTAACCTGACTAGTTTGTTGATATAGGTTTTGTAAATATTTCACTTGTGGATAGGGCGTATTTTCAAACCCTAATCGACCGGTTGCATCAGCTTGGCAAGCCAGTAAGAAATCTTCAAATTCATCGGGTTTTCGCCAAACATCGAGCTTGTTAAACAAGCTTAAAATAGTTTGTGGTTTTAATTCAAAAGCACGATGGCAATGTAAGTGAAATTGGCACACTTTAAGGGCTAATGATTTTGCTTTATTAGGTACTTTGAATTTTTGACAAACTTTTTCTATTAAAGGTAAACCAAGTTGTTCATGACCAATATGTTTAGGGTATGAGTTTTGATTCGTTAATGTTTTACCTAAATCGTGACACAAGGCTGCAAAGCGAACTGATAGTTTGTTTGATAATTTAACACTTTGTTGTAACACCATCATCGTATGGATACCTGAGCATATTTTAGGATGATGTTGCTCAGGGTTTGGGATCCCCCATAAGGCATTTAATTCAGGCCAAAGTTTTTTTAGGGCACCACATTCGCGTAAGGTAGTAAAAAATATTTCAGGGTGTGATTGAGCTAAACTGCGAGACATTTCTTGCCAGATTCGTTCTCCTGATAAAGTTAATAACTCATCACTTTCACTAATCTCTTGCATAATCGTCATAGTTTCAGGGGCAATGTTAAAATTATATTGGTGAAACCGACTAGCGAAACGGGCGACTCTTAATACCCTTAACGGATCTTCGGAAAATGCACTCGAAACATGACGTAATACTCTATTTTCTATATCTTTTTTTCCACCGTAAGGATCTATTATTTCGCCAGTATTACTTAATGCCATGGCGTTAATGGTTAGATCTCGTCGAAGTAAGTCCTCTTCTAGCGACACATTCTCATCAGCGTGACAAATAAAGCCGGTGTAGCCAGTTCCGTCTTTTCGCTCAGTTCTTGCTAAGGCGTATTCTTCTTTGGTTTCAGGGTGTAAAAATACCGGAAAGTCTTTACCAACTTGCGTGAACCCCAGCGCAAGCATTTCGTCAACTGTACTACCCACCACCACCCAGTCATGATCATAAACCTCACGGTTGAGTAATTGATCTCGCACTGCACCACCAACTAGAAATACATTAAGTGGATTTAAATTTCTGAATTTAGACATTATTTTTCTATTCAATGATTGAAGGTACAAAGGTTCACAGCTATACAAGTCAGTAAATTTGTACAACGAATTACATAAAAAATAAGTTTATCATAGTCGTTCGTGATTTTTTGACTTCTGATTGACGACAGGGTACTTTCTTGGGGTTGTTTTTATATTTATTGAAGAATTATGTACACAGCTTATTTTGGTTTAAGTGAAGCGCCATTTTCGATAGCCCCAGATCCTGCTTACCTTTTTATGAGTGATCGTCATCGTGAGGCTCTTGCCCACTTAAGTTATGGTTTAGGCGACAATGGAGGCTTTGTTTTACTTACTGGCGAGGTGGGGACAGGAAAAACTACCATTAGTCGAACCGTGATGGAGCAATTGCCTGAAAATACCCAAGCGTCATTTATCCTTAATCCGACGTTATCATGTGAAGAGTTGCTGGCATGTATTTGTGATAACTTGAAAATTCGATATAAAAAAACCGGAGCTACCCTTAAATATTTAACCGACAAAATTCAAACTAAGCTACAAAAAAATCACCAAGAAGGTATTAATACTTTATTGATTATTGATGAAGCTCAACATCTCAAACCAGAAGTGCTGGAACAATTACGTTTGCTAACTAATTTGGAAACGAATACGAAAAAACTATTACAAGTCATATTAATTGGTCAACCTGAACTACAACAACTTTTACAACGCCGAGATTTACGACAATTAGCGCAACGTATCACCGCCCGCTATCATCTATTGCCACTGACAAAACTGGAATTAAGCCAATATATTCAACATCGATTGTCTGTTGCTCATTGCACGAGAGCTTTATTTAACAAAGCTGCAATATCGGCTTTGCATAAAATTTCTCAGGGTATTCCACGAGTTATTAACTTGTTATGTGAACGCGCGTTAGTGATAGCCTACGGTAAAAACGACACGGTTATCGGACGTTCGATAATTGAACAAGCGGCTGTTGAAGCGCTAGGCGATTATCAAATTAAAGCGCCTGTTTGGCAGTTACCAATAAAAATTGCCTCATTGGTCTTGTTAGTAGCTACCGTAGGGTATCTTGGGTATTGGTTTGGTACTGATAAATTAACCACTAATCATTTTGAAATTACGGCCGCCGCTGATGCTCAACATAGTGCTAACGCTAATCAAGTCAGTAAAGCACAAGTCAATGCTAACTTGAGCACCCACGACCAACAAACTGATCACCGCCCATTAAATAAAGAACCATCAAATGTCGAAGTGACAGCTGAACGTTCAGATAACCCTAGGTTAAACCCGTCATCTAACGAAGTGACACTTGCTAATAACAAACAATTGACCACCGATTCAGCTACCGTCACGGTAAGTTCTGAGCAACCAGATAAACCAAGGGTTTTAGGCTATCAACCCGAAAAAGTGAACCTAACGCAAAAGAATCATGCGATTAACGATGAGCAGTTTGATATTGTTGCCGAACCGGGAGTTTCTGAAGATATTCTTTCACGGTTTAAAGCGGCAATTAATGATACGAAACCAACAGAAAAACCAGTAAACCAACAAGATTCCGTTAATCAGTCTGCTATATCCAATTCAATAAGTAATGACGAAATAACTGATGATGTTCAGCAATATCGTGCCGTTCATCAATTGCCGGTGCGATTACAAGACTCATTACCTACGTTACAATTTGAAATGCACATATTTGCCACAGAAGGGCAAGGTTGGGTGCGGGTAAATGGTCAGGATAGACGCGAAGGAGAAGAAATTGCACAAGGTGTAGTACTGACTAAAATTTTTCCTCAACAGGTTCTTTTAAGCTATCAACAAGAGCAGTTTACTATGCCAGCGCTATCGAGTTGGTAATTAGTTTCACTATAGGTTATTCATTAAAGATTGTTCATTTAATCTGATTATTTGACTGAAATTAAAAAATAAAGTGCAATAAAAATGCCTTGATATTGCTATCAAGGCACTAAAATAAATATCACGCGAGATAATATCTTCGTTGATATTTTCAGCAGATAATCTTTATTGCCATACTGGCATTTTTGCCTCAAACGCTTTGATGGTATCAATTTTTTTCAGGGTCCAACCAACGCTATCAATGCCTTCTTCTAAACAATATTGGTGGAACTTATCTAATGAGAACTGATAGGTTTTACTTGAACCCGTGATTTGATTTTTTTCTAAATCAACCGTTAAATTAAATTCACCGTTTTCGCATTCTGCAAATAGTTCATTGATTTCATCATCAGATAACTTAATCGGTAATAATCCAATATTGATACAATTTCCATAGAAAATATCAGCAAAGCTTGGCGCAATAATGACTTTAAATCCGTATTCTTCTAATGCCCATGGCGCATGTTCTCTACTTGAACCACAACCAAAATTTTCGCGAGTTAATAAAATACTTGCCCCTTGATATTTTGGTGCATTCAAAATGAACTCAGGGTTGTCTTGATGCCCCGAAGCATCTAAATATCGCCAATCATGAAATAAATGTTTACCAAAACCAATGCGTTCCGTTTTTTGTAAAAACTGTTTTGGGATGATCTGATCGGTATCAACATTTGATGCATCTAAAGGAACGACTAAACCTGAATGTGTTGTGAATTTTTCCATTATTATTGCTCCTTAAGCATTTAAATCAACAAAATGACCAGCGATAGCCGATGCAGCAGCAAGCTCAGGACTTACTAAATGAGTACGACTCCCTCGACCTTGGCGACCTTCAAAATTTCGATTACTGGTTGATGCACAACGATCACCTTCTGACAAGACATCGTCATTCATCCCTAAACACATTGAACAACCTGGTAAGCGCCACTCAAATCCGGCATCAATAAATATTTTTGATAAGCCTTCAGCTTCAGCTTGTTCTTTAACGCGATAAGAGCCAGGTACAACAATCGCATTTACTTTGCTTGATACTTTCTCACCGTTAGCGGTAAAGCGCTTTACCGTGTTTGCTGCGGCACGTAAGTCCTCAATACGTGAATTAGTACAAGAACCGATAAAGACATTATTAATCTCAATGTCGGTGATTTTAGTTCCTGCTTCTAAGCCCATATAGACTAGTGCTGCGGCACAAGAGTCTTTTTCTACCGGATCAGTAAAGTCATCAGGAGAAGGTACAACACCGTCTACAGAAGTCACTTGCCCTGGCGTTGTTCCCCAAGTGATTTGTGCTTTAATATCTTCGGCTTTTAATGTTAATACCGTATCAAATTGAGCGCCATCGTCGGTTTTTAAGGCTTTCCAATCTTCAATCGCTTGTTGCCATATTTCGCCTTTTGGTGCGTATTCTTTCCCTTCTAAATAATCAAACGTGGTTTGATCAGGAGCAATTAAACCCGCTTTTGCACCAAACTCAATACTCATGTTACACACAGTCATACGTTCTTCCATGGTTAATGCTTCAATTGCACTACCACAATATTCGACCACATAACCTGTTGCGCCTGCACTACCTGTTTTACCTATGATAGCTAAGATGATATCTTTTGCACTGATCCCTTCGCCAACTTGACCATTCACTTCAATTTTCATGGTTTTAGCTTTCGTTTGGCGTAAAGTTTGCGTCGCAAAAACATGCTCAACTTCAGAAGTACCAATGCCAAATGCTAAGGCGCCAAATGCACCATGCGTTGCTGTGTGAGAATCACCACAGACGATAATTGTACCAGGTAAGGTTAAGCCAAGCTCTGGGCCCATAACATGCACGATACCTTGATTTTTATGGCCCATGCCAAATAATTCAATACCAAATTCTTTACAGTTTTTCTCTAATGTTCGTAATTGATTCGCAGCACCTTCGCCTGCAGCATCAATTTCAATCGAACGGGTTGAAATATTATGATCCATGGTCGCAATGGTACGTTCAGGATGACGAATAGGGCGGTTATGAAACTTTAAGTTAGCAAAAGCTTGTGGCGATGTAACTTCATGGATCAAATGGCGATCAACATAAAGTAATGGCGTTTCTCCTGCTTTTTCTTCAACTAAGTGTTGTTGCCATAATTTTTCATATAAAGTCGTTGCCATTATTATGCTCCCTCTATGTTTGCTGTATTGATTTGAGCGCAGATATAATCACCCACTTCGCTAGTCGTTTTCGCATTACTTCTTTGTTCTGCAGGTAATAAGTCTGCGGTTAATATACCGTTGTCTAACGCACTTCCTACCGCTTCTTCAATGGCTTTTGCAGCGTCGTCTTGGTTTAAGCTATAACGAAGCATTAATGCTGCCGATAAAATTTGAGCGATTGGATTAGCAATGCCTTGCCCGGCAATATCAGGTGCACTTCCACCGGCGGGTTCGTACATGCCAAATCCATCACTGTTTAAACTGGCTGAAGGCAATAAACCCATTGAACCTGTGATCATCGCACAAATATCAGATAAAATGTCGCCGAATAAGTTAGGGCATAACATCACGTCAAATTGATTAGGATCACGCACTAATTGCATGGCAGCGTTATCAACATACAAATGTTCAAAAGTAACATTAGGATATTCAACAGCTACTTCTTCTACCACTTGACGCCATAGTTGACTCGTTGCTAACACGTTAGCTTTATCTACTGAAGTGACTTTATTATTGCGTTTTTGTGCCGCTTGGAAAGCTAAATGAGCAATGCGTTTAATTTCACGGCGTGAATAAAACATAGAATCAAAACCGGTTTCTTCGTCTCCTTCACCTTTACGACCTTTTGGTTCACCAAAATAAATATCGCCGGTTAATTCTCTGATCACTAAAACATCAAAACCTTGCGCGGAAATATCGCTTCTCAATGTTGATAAAGAAGATAGAGCCGGTTGTAACGTAGCAGGACGCATATTACAGAATAAATCAAAATGACCACGTAAACCTAAAAGCGCACAACGTTCTGGTTGCTCAGTTGGAGGTAAATTTGCCCACTTTGGACCGCCAACAGAGCCAAATAAAATAGCATCTGCTGCCTGACAACCTTTCATGGTTACATCAGGTAATGCATTGCCATGAATATCAATAGCGGCGCCACCTACGTCATAATCTTGGGTCTTTAGGGTGAATTGAAATTTATCTGCAACTGCGGCTAAAACTTTTTTTGCTTCAACCATTACTTCTGGGCCGATACCGTCACCGGCTAACACTGCTATGTTTGACATTTTTAAACCTATTTCGTAAACGTTATATTTTGTTCGATATCATAAAATCAACAATAGTTAATTGGTATGACGTGATACTAATTGCTTAGCGATAGTTTTTATCGCTGCTTCGTTATTTTTTACTATCTTGTTTTATCGCGGCAATTTTTTGCGCGCGGTGAATACTATTTAGCGTATGAATAAGTGCTTGGCCTGATGCTTCAATCACATCAGTAGCTAAACCATAGCCATGGAAGTTTCTTCCTTGCCAGGTAACGACTAAATCTGCTTTACCTAAACCGTCTTCACCTTCACCTTTGTTAGATATTTTGTAATCGGCTACTTCAAAATCTATATCAACGGCTTTCTTGATTGCCCGATATAGACAATCTACAGGACCATTACCCGTTTCTGAGACTATTTGACTGTTTTCGCCAGACAGTAATTTAATACTTGCTGTTGCAAAATCACCACCACCACATTGCACATTTAAGGTGTCTAAATGGTAATAATCTTTAGCGTCTTGTTGCTGAATATTAAAGTGTAATGCTTCTAAGTCATCATCAAAAACTTGGCCTTTTTTGTCAGCCAATTCTAAAAAGTCGGCATATAACTCTTCTAAGTTAAACTCATTTTCTTGGTAGCCTAAGCTTTCCATACGGTGTTTGATGACGTGTCGACCACTGCGAGAGGTTAAATTTAATTTTGTTTTAGCAATACCGACACTTTCAGGTGTCATAATTTCGTATGTGTTGCTTGCTTTTAACATGCCATCTTGGTGAATACCTGAAGAATGACTAAAGGCGTTTCCGCCAACAATGGCTTTATTTAATTGCACCGGCATATTACATAAATCACTTACTAACTTAGAGGTACGAGCGATTTCTTGGTGATTGATATTGGTTTGCACGCCTAAAAGCTCTTGACGAGTTTTGATGATCATCGCCACTTCTTCTAAAGAGCAATTACCGGCTCGTTCACCAATACCATTGATTGTACACTCTATTTGACGAGCACCAGCTTGTACCGCCGACATTGAGTTTGCTACGGCTAAACCTAAATCATTATGACAATGCACTGAAATTATCGCTTGATCAATATTCGGAACTCGATTGAATAAATTAGTGATAATACCGCCAAATTCATTAGGGATGGTATAACCTACGGTGTCAGGAATGTTAACGGTAGTAGCGCCTGCTTTGATGGCATTTTCTACCATACGACATAAGTTATCGATGGGGGTACGACCGGCGTCTTCACAAGAAAACTCAACGTCATCGGTAAATTTACGGGCAAATTTAACCGCGTGAATGGCCATTGCTTCAACATCTGAAAAATCTTTTTTTAATTTTTGCTGAACATGAACATCTGACGTTGAAATAAAAGTATGAATTCTAAATTGATCTGCAACTTTTAAAGCGTCAGCACAGGCTTGAATATCACCTTCAACCGCTCGCGCTAATGCACAAACGCGAGAGTTTTTTACGGTTTGCGCAATTTTTTGCACGGATTCAAAATCACCTGGAGAAGAAACCGGAAAACCAACTTCCATTACATCAACACCTAAGCGTTCAATGGCAAGTGCAATTTGTAGTTTTTCATGCACTGAAAGACTTGCGTTTAACGCCTGCTCACCATCTCGTAATGTTGTGTCAAAAATAACGACTTGGTTATCCATAATTGCTTCCTTAATAATATTAATAACTAGTTTATGCCAAAAAAATTATAAATTACGGGCATAAAAAAACCCGCGAAAATTGGCGCGGGTTTTAATTGTTTTATCTAATTTATGTCAATAAAAAACTATCCGCGCATGCTTAATACGAGGAGGAGGTTTGTACGAATTGTATAAATTAAATGAGACATATTTTGTTTAACGTTTTTGTTATTAATCGGCTTTTTTAGCTGATAAATGAGTTAGTGGTGTATTAATAACGTATTTACTCAGTTTTTGTCAAATAAAACTTGAGAGCAAAACAGTCTAACGATATTTGTATTTTGCATAACAAATAGACGAAGTAAGTTAACTAACTCTTTATCATCTTATATAATCGGGTAGAATATGGCGTAATCCGTTAGTAATTTTTCGTAGTTTTATGACCGTAAGAAAGTATCTGCTTAATATCTCACAGAATTATAGTTTCGCTATTTTAAGACCAGTGCAAAGCGCCATATTAAATCGAAATGCTGAAGTTGCATGGTTTATACAAGGCTCAAATGTAAATCAAGCGTATTTTCACTCTGATGAAAAAGTACTACATTCAGTTGAAGAAGTCATGGCATACTCTCCTGATGCTGTGTTATATCCTGCAAACATTGCACCTACCTTTTTCCCTGGCATTAATGTGGCTGTTTTTCATGGCTTTGATGCGGGAAAGTTAGATAAAAGAGGAAATAACGATCATTACAAAGTCCGTAATTGCTTTGATCTTTATTGCACACAAGGCCCAGAATCCACCGTACAGTTTTCTAAGTTAGCTGAAAGTCATCAAACATTTAGTGTGAAAGAGACAGGTTGGTGCGCGTTAGATCCTTTATTCCAAGCTAAACCATTCGTTACCGAGAATAACATACCAACCATATTAATGTGTTCTACATTCTCTAAACACTTAACTTGTGCTCCCCATTTGTTTGAAACGGTAAAACGTTTGAGCAAAACCGGTAAATGGCGTTGGTTGATTCAGTTTCATCCTAAAATGAATAAAACTATTGTTGAGCAATATAAAGCGATTCAAAATGACTATTTAACCTTTGTTGAAACTGACGATGTTATTCCGTTATTACAACAAGCTGATGTCATGGTTTGTGACACATCCTCTGTGCTCATTATGTTTTTATTACAACATAAGCCTGTGGTTACCTTTAACAATATCGCGCCAAAAGATTATATGTTAGATATTGGAGATCCTAATTTGTTGGAAGCAACCATTACTCAAGCTTTAAGCCGACCCAAAGAGTTAATGGATAATATCCAACGCTTTATTAATGATACACATCCATACCAAGATGGTAAGTCTTCGCAGCGCGTATTAGACGCCGTAGATGAAATGTTGGCGGGTAAAAATATACCTGCTAGAAAGAAACCACTAAATTTATTGCGACAATTTAAAATGCGAAAGCAATTGAATTATTGGAAGTTTTGGTAAGTTTAGCGGTTATCTAAAGTTCACCAGAAATATAATTTTTTCTATGCCACCACAAATGGACACGATATTTAATATTTCTAATAAAACTGGTACTTTTTTTACCGTGAAAGCCACCATTTAAGGTGACTATGTTACTGACCATATTTTTATTTTCTGTAATTGGGTATGGACGTAAACCGAATACTGACAAATTAAGTTCACGACAAAATTGCATATCAATATCGACAGGTCGATAAAACTTTTCTCTGGCTAATAGTTTTTTCGCGCCTGCAAGACTTAAAGTATAACCGGTGGCACAATTAGGAATTTTGGTGAAATTAATTAATTCAAAATCATCCCCTAGCTGTTTTTTATGTTTTGGTTGATGATCTCTGTTGTCAGCGAGTTTGATCAAGTCGTAGTGTTTAAAGGTGTCGCTATATTGAAAAATTTCCCTAAACTGGGGAGTTAATAGCATATCGTCTTCTAGTATCACCGCATAGGCTATGTTTTCGGCGACCATTTTACGCCAGACATTTCTGTGGCTCATGTAGCAGCCTATTTCGCCTAAACTTAAACCAGCTCTAAAATATTGATTATTAAGGGTTGAAGAATAAACTTGGTTGATCTCAGCCTCGGATAAATCTACCCCTTTGACTGCGGAAATACGAGTATAATCAATATTCAAATTAATTAATTGTTCATGCATATTCGCCATTCTATCTTGAGCACAATCTAGATTGATTATATAGACAGGACAAGAGTTATTTATATGCATAGTAGGGGCTTATTAATTTTCAAAATGAATTTATGTACTAAAATAAGGTATAACAGTATTAATGTATAGTCGCTCATCAATAACCATGCTTCGAATGAAAAACTCATTAAAGGTTGTATTCAACAGATAAGAATAAGTTAGCTTTCTTTTTATCTGCAATTGCGTTTTTAAACGTTGATTGACTGATATCTAAACCAACGGTGTAACGCCAGTTTCGATAACTATGTTGCACTTTCGTGGAAAGCATAGTGGTATTTTCAGCATATTTTGTCAGCGGGTTACCAATAATAAGACTTTCGCTATTTTTGTCGCTATTGTCTTTGTTCAATCTCAGGTTACGTAGTTTAATTGTCATACGGGTATTGGAACTAATGTTTGAAATCAGGCCAAAAACTAAACTACTTGCGTCATTATCGTATAAGTTTCCAAGCGTACGTTGTTCATAACGCATTCCCGTTTGATAAATATGATGCTCATAAAAACAATTGCCAACGTCGATAGTATCTTCGTCAACACAGTCTGTGTAAGTATCAGCATATTCGACAAAGAAAGTAGAACTAGTTTCAAAAAGATTGATACGTACATCCATGCCAATTTGTGACTGGACTTCAGTTAAAAAGCTGAATGAGCTGTTATCATTGCCATCCTCAGCTATGGACTGTCCGTATAAGCCAAAAGCGGTATCGAGTAAGCTGAATGAATACCTAAAATCATAGCCTGCTTGTTGGTTACCTGGTTCTTGGGAACCATCAGCCAAACATTCAAGACCACCAGCACCACAATTGTCCTTACCAATGAAAACATTCCAAAAAGTTGAGGAGCCTTTGGGCCGACCTTTTCCCCCCCATTGCGCTAATCGTGTTATTCCTATTTCTAAGTTTGGTATCGGTATGAAATTGAGTCTAAAGCCCCATAATAAAGTGTCTTTAATGACTCGGTTATCATCCATTACTCCCATAAAAGAAGTAACTGTCCAAGGTATTGATATTTCAGTAAAAGGAACGCTAAAAGGGGCTGCTGATTTCCTTGAAATCGCGATCGCAGGAATTGGCTTAGCATTGTTAGTTAACCCTAAGTTACTATCCCAACCGGGTCCCCACCATCTGTCTTGTTTGCCAACAGAAATAACCCAATTCCCCCAAAATCCAGCGAGATAACTGCCATCAAAATGTTTTTCATCGTCTTTAGTAGGCGACACATTATAGCTAGGAGACAGATTCAACGCGAATGTATCACTCATAAAACTATTATGAATCGTAAAACTATTTTTAGCTCTATATGTGTCGCCAAAACTTGCAAAACGATTATCTTCAGTAGCAAAAGTTGCTTTAATACGGGTTTGATTTCTTTTGGCTAACTGTAATTGATGCTGTATATAGTTATAGGCGTCTATTTCAGATTGATTAAGTTTGAAGTAAGGGATTTTTTTTAAGTCTTGCGCAATATCAAACCACATTAAAGGAAAAGTGGTGACAGGTGTCGTTATATAACCCGCATCTACTAGGTGTTGAATATTTTCCCTTAAAAATAAATTTGAGCTATCAATCCACGGTTCTGCATGTGCAGAAAGGCATAAAAAAAGTAAGACATAATGGAATTTATGGTATTTTAAAAATTTTTGGTATTTCACAATATAGTATTCAATCATTAGAGCTGAAGTAAAGGTAGTTAAAATGCTTTATAAAAGAGGGTGTTAGACTCTTTATTTCCAGCTTTCCATAGAGCCTTTTTTGCGTGCAGACAATCTTGGTAACACTAAGCCTAAAATTAAACCTATAGCTAACACGATCGCGCCATTGAAAAAATATTCTTTCTTTATGGCTAAATCTTGATTAGAAAGTTGTGATTGTGTTTGCGTTAACTGCTTTCTTAAAGCGGTGATCTCATCAGTTAATTGACTATTATCTGCGGTTAATTGTGCAATATTATTGTTAGCTTGGGTAAAATCAGCAGATATTTTTAAGCTATTTTCTTCACTGCTAGCAAGCTTTCCATTAAGTTCAGCTATTGCTACTCTTAGCCCCGGCGTGGTACTTACATATTTTGATTCAACCCAAGTAACACGATTTTTGTTATCAATGATTTCTGTATAATCGTTTGCCGATTTACCGGTTAATGAAACTTCTTCGCCTGCATTGATACTGCCTAAAATACGATAATTATTACCCGGACCTGCATGCATATAGATAAATAAATCATCAGAGATATATGCTACAGTGCGATTTTCTTCAGTTGTTTGTGCAGTTTCTTGCGCGAAAGAGTTAAAGCTTAAGATAAAAAGAAAACTAGCGAGCAAACATTTTATTAATTTCATTTAGTTACCAAAAAACGGATATGATTCTAGGTGAAAATATTATGGGTTTGTCGCGACGATAGCAAGCGAAAAATATTGCTTCATGGTTAGAGCTTTTGTAAGGTTAATCTTTTCAAATAGGTTTATATCGTAAAATACGATAAAGGTAAGTATGGCTACAGAAGTCGAGCTTAAATATTTAACGAACAGTGATGATGTTTCAGCAAAAATTTTTAATTTATTAACAGAAAACGCATTAACTTACACGCATCAGGTAAAACAATTATCTAATTGCTATTTTGATACACCTGAACTTGCTTTACGTCATTTAGATATGGGGCTGAGAATTCGCGTTTGTGGAAGCCAAATTGAACAAACAATTAAAACTGCGGGTATTGTTGTTGGTGGCTTACATCAACGCCCAGAATACAATGTTGATATAAGTGCCCCTTATCCTGATCTTACTTTATTTCCAACAGAGATTTGGCCCAATAGTAAAACTGCACAACAATTACAGACGCAAATAATTCCTTTGTTTAATACCGACTTCACTCGAGAAATCTGGCTTATCACCATGGAAAATAGTGTGATTGAGTTGGCATTTGATCAAGGTGAAATTTCTTCTCAAGGTCGCTCACTTGAAATTTGTGAGCTGGAATTAGAATTAGTTTCTGGTGAAAGAGAAGGTTTATTTTCGCTTGCCGAGTGTTTATTTAAATCATTATCTTTACGTCCCGGAACACAAAGTAAAGCGGCGAGAGGTTATCGATTATATTTTAATAAACAACAAGTTGAAGATGTGGAACTTGAATTAGATTTACACAGTAATGCCGATAATATAGAAACCTGTTTTATTGATGGTATTCGTCATTGCTTGCAACTAACCCAAGTTACGATAGAGCAATATCTTAATGATAAACGGTTACATAAGTTAGCTGAGCTTGTTGATGTGTTGGCTTTATTAAGACAGGGATTTTGGTTGTTTGATGAGAAACTATCTAAACAGAGTTTAGCGATACGACAAGAGTTAAGTTATTTTATTCAATTATTTGCATGGGTTGATAGTGCGATATATTTTCGAGAGTTAATGACAAAAACAGGTAATTATCGAAAAAAATTAGACTATAGTGAGCAATTGATAGAACAACTCAAATTAGAAAAACGCCGCTTTCCCGATAAAGTAATGGTAAGCCAATTACTGCATAGTGAACGTTTTAATGGCTTACTTTTATCGTTACTGCGGATGATCACCTGTCAAAACCGACAACAGTATTTTACAAATACTACGCAAGAGCCTTTAATTCCCTTCGCCAAGCAAAAACTTTCTGAAAGTTTGGCGTTACTCAATACTGAAATGGCTACGTTAACCTCAATGGACGCCGAGAAATATTTATCACAACGTAAACGTTTGCATCGTAGTTTGTTGACCGGAAATTGGTTCGGTAGTTTTTTTGATGCCAAACAACGCAGCGAATATCGTATGCCGCTTCAAGATATTCAATTAGGTTTACGTGAACTACAAAGCTTATGGATTATTAAACAGCAATTAGAAAAAGCTGAAATAGTGAACGAAGCTAATAATAAAAAAATATTAGATTGGCAAGAAAGTAAAGTTGAAAATTTACTGATCGCGTTAACCCATAGTAAAAATTTAGCGTTGTCATTGCCAGCCTATTGGTTAACTTAATTTTTATGACAAAGCTTATTAAGTCACTGCGAAGTTTCGTCATTATTTTTGGGAGTTTCTCCTTTGCTAGTGTGGCAAGCGTGTATCAATTACCTGCGGGCAATTCAAAATTAATTGGCGAAAAAGTTACCTACCTAGTTGAGCAAGGGGATTATTTTCAAGCCTTAAGTGAATACCATAATGTTGGTTTCTTAGCGTTAATTGCGGCGAATCCAAACGTTGATCCTTTTTTGCCTACCAAAGGCACTTTGCTAGAAATACCGAAGCAAATGTTGCTACCTTATGCTGAACGTAAAGGTATTGTTATTAATTTAGCTGAGTTACGACTGTATTATTTTCCGCCGAATGAACCTTTAGTCTATGTATTTCCGGTTGGCATCGGTCGTCAAGGATTAACAACTCCAAGAGTGATCAGTTATATCGGCGATAAGCGTAAAAATCCTACCTGGACTCCACCTCAAGAAATGCGAGACCGATATAAAGAAGTACATGGCAAAGAAATGGCGAAAGTGATCCCTGCAGGTCCTGATAATCCTTTTGGTAAATATGCATTACGTCTCGCGAGTAGTGAATATTTAATTCATGGTACTAATAAACGCATGGGGATTGGATTGCGAGCCAGTTCTGGTTGTATTCGAATGTATGCTGAAGATATTGAATGGCTTTATTACAATATCAAGGTTGGTACGCAAGTCCGCATTGTTGAACAGCCGATAAAAATGTCTTACGAACAGGATGGTCAAAAGTTAATTGAAATACATAAGCCTTTGTCTGATGAAGAGAATATAGGGAAGAATTTTTTTACAGAGGCGGTAGCACAATTTATTCAACATGACGATCAACAAAGTCACATTATCAAACAAAGATTAGAACAACCGAGTGGTTTAGTGGAGTCATTACCCTTGAGGTGATTCTTGGTTTTGTAACGAAATTAACATGGCTTTAGCTTGCTTTGAATACAAAATGGTTTGTGAGATCTCAGATAATTCGTCTTCGGAAATTTTCTCTGCGTTATAAAGTATATTGAGTTGGCTTAGTACATTTGCTTCAAAAGTGTAGCCCGCTATAGGGTATTTTTTTGAAATATTTGCCAATGACACTTCATCTCTAATATAAAGTTGTAATTTTAATGTTTGAGTCACTTTTTCTGGTAATCGCCAAAAATTCGCTATTTGGTAGGTAATTCTGGGGGAATATTGTTTCAATAATACTTTAAATGCACTCGAGTCTGGAGTGCAGTTTGGATTTACAAAACTAAACGCTTCGATCAGTACCTGAAAGACAACCATGGCCCCTAAATTTAGAATTAAACCGATTAAATATGCTGTGGCTTGATCCGCTGAACACTCGCTTAAAGAAGTTATATTTTGACAATTATTACCCGTTTCTAAACTGTGCTGCCATATTTTTTCACCGTATTGCTTAAAATATACATTAGACGTAGGCGTCATTTGTTTTAAGTAATGAACAATGATCCCTTCACTTAAGCCATTTGCCCCTATAGTCATAAAGGCAGATTTTAACTCAGTGATTTCTCGGTTATGGTTATTATATTTAGCCGAATTAGCCAGCTCAATGACTTTAGCTGCTACCATTGGCTCTTTATTAATAATACTGATCAGTAGGTCGGTATTGAAATCATCATTTTTGAGTTCGTTAATCAAGGTAGTTAATGAAAGCGGTAATACAGGTAATGATTTTACTAATTCTTTAGGATAATCGAGTAATTTAATAATCTCTGTTTCAACGTACTGACTTAACTCATCGCGCTGATGGTTATCGGTTGATTTGCCGAATAAGTAATCAGAAAACTTATCTGACAGTTCATCAAACTGGTTGGTGATCTTTATTGGTTGACGCTCAGAAGGGGGAGGGGATGCAACCGTTACTTTATCTACTTCAATAGCCGGGGTTTTAGAATCTTCGAAATATAAATAATTGGCTTGCTCTATCGCTTTTTTGCGAGAAGAAAATAATGACTTTACCAATTGAAGAAAAATGAGAATTTCCTCTATTCATCGTATGAAACTGGGTAATTAGTTTCGAAAAAAGAGCTAAGTAATTATTATATTAGCTCTATTCTTCCAATTATGCATTGTGATGACAATATTATTTTTTATAACTTTTAGCGATGTTATCCATGCGCTGTTTAGTTTTGTCATTTGCGGCTTTAAGGGCATTAATTTCCGCAGTGTTTTTAGCTTGTTGAGCATTTAATTTAGATACTTGCATGGTCAACTTATCAACTTTATTAGAAAGCGTGCTGACTTGTTGTTCCATATTATCAGAGCTTGCACAACCGGTAAGAAATGAGATTAAGACTACAGTGAACAATGTTTTAGTTAACATATACGTTTCCTTGATACTCTTTAAGTATTATTTTCAGCAGATTAGCTTCTAGATTACGTGATAAAGACAAGCAATTCAAATGGTACCAAGAATTAACAACTTTATTTTGAGGTGATCTTTTCAACCTTCTCAAGAATACTGTCTATCTTTTTTTCGAGATGTTTGTTGTGAGCTAGAATCTCTTTATTTTGTTTTCTAAGCTCTCTATTTTTTACATTGGTATCTGAAAAGCCGACAAATTTATTAACAAATTGTGCGCCGACAAAACCCACCATACCTACTCCAATATAAAACATTGCAGCGACAATGATTCGCCCAGGTAAGGTTACCGGATAGAAATCACCAAAGCCGATAGTACTTGCACTCATTTGCAGTGTCCAAAAGGCATCTTTATAAGATCTAATGTTACTATGCTCTGAGGCAAGCTCGTATTGATATAATGGAAAGGAAAGTAGGGCGATGACACCATAAAGCACAGCGATAGTGATCAGTAATAAATAAAACGAGTTGTAATTTTTTACACCAAATTCGTCAATAGTGTATGATTTTAATGATGGTTTCATGAGAGTGACTTTATTATTGTTGACTAACGTATTGTATTAAATCATCCATCAATTTCTTTTTAATTTCCAGTTGTTGTTCTGGTGCTAAGTGATATTTTTTTGCTAAAACAACATAATCATCAGCAGACAGACTAACGGTTAATCTAGGTCGTTTGGGTTTTTTATTCACAGGTAAGCCTAAAATATCTCTTATTTTGTCTGAAGGGCTTAAACCAACTTCAAGGGCTTCTCTTCTTATGCTTAACTGAATTTTTTCATCCATATCAAAAGCGACTTGGGTTGCTTTTGCTGCTTTTACGGATGATTGCCATTTTTCTGGTAGTTTTCTACTCACAATTAACTTCCTGGAAACATGTCTATAATATCTGTTGTTGGTCGGTATATCGTTAAAAATACATCAGTGTCGCCATCTTGCCAAACTTCTAACTCAATACCGCGCGATTGATCTTTATCTAAAAGTTGATAAAGTTCAAATTGTTCACCAGCGTCTTTACCTTCATAAGCGGATAAACTTTCGCTACGATGATCTTTACGATGAAAATAGCCTACCGTAGAAAATTGAGATTGTTGATATTGTTCACTCGTCCAGCCCTGTGATAAATGGCTATCTGTTTTTCGGGTTAAAAAAGCTTGTCCAGGCTCTTCAAATATCGTTGAGAATTCATCAAGATCAAATAAAGTTTCAACATCGTCATGCTGAATTTTTAAAGAAAACTTTAAATAGGTTTTATCATCAATATCTAAGGTTAAATATAATTCAGTATCGTCATTGCCAGTTAGCACCCATTCGGTGTCTACTTGATTCTCATATTCGTAGCTATTGATTTCACTGACTTGAAATTGTTGATTTCTTAAGTTTTCAGGCAAAGCAAAACTGTCCGTTAATACTATAATGTCACCTTTTAATAAATCTTTGGCTTGATTGACTTGGCGGGCAGTTTCATCTTTGTTGAATATTTTTTTAAAAAAGCTCATCGTTATCCCAGTTTATGTTATGACAAACAAGCGCTTACTCGACGGTATCAAGTAGGCGCTTAGTATTTACGTATAAACAAGTTACTTTTGCTTGGCTTTTAAACGCTCTAATACAGAATTTGCATTGTTGTCAGTTGCGCCAATTCCTGCTTCTTTTAATTGAGCTTCAAGTGAGCTGTCTGAATTTTCAGATTCTAACACCTCAGCGGCCTTCATTTGGTCATCAAACTTTTGTTGTTTAGCTTTGATGCGTTCTAATGAATCTTTCGCGTTAAGAAGTTTAGAATTGCTCGAAGAAAAGTTGTCTGTAATAGCAGACGTAGCCTTTTGCACACTTTCTGTGGTTTTCACCATGGAAAGTTGACGTTTGTATTCTTGTACTTGGCGTTCACTTTTCTTCACTAATTCTTTTAAGCGATTTGCATTACCTTCAAAACTATCAAGTGCTTGTTGTTGGGTTGTTAATTCACCCTCTAAAGTTGAGATTTTCTCCGCAACAGCTAATGCCAATGTTTCATCACCTTTTTCTAAGGCTTGAACTGCATAACCTTCGTGTTCTGTAATCTCACGTTTAATACGGTCAACTTCACGACTTGATGCCATTTGTTGAGCCATTACGCCAGTTAAATCTCGTTTAGCTTTGGTTAAGTGGTTTTCAGCATCACGAATTTCTTGTTCAAAAATTCTCGTCGCGTTTGCATCTACAATGCCTTCGCCAACTTCAGTTGCACCACCACGGATAGCGGTCATAATTTTTTTAAAAATGCTCATAATAATACTCCAAAAGGTGGTTGCTTAAATTAAGTAGTCGCTCATGTCATCGATCACTTCGATGGCATTGTTATTTAAGACGGCAAGTTCATGTTCAATATCATCAAACGTCGACCCAATTGATAAAGCGCCAAAAATGACATATTTATCGCCAATTTTAGAAAATGATGAAAGTGGCATAGGGATATTCATTTCTAGCATGCTTTCGTGCATTTCCGCTAAACATTCCGGTTTCACTTCTTCTGTGCCCCATAAATACGTAATGCAAAGAATTTGATCATCAGTAACCGAAACAAATACGGGTAACTCTTCACGGCCGATAACCGTTATTTGTAGTACGTCAACTTCGCCTGAAATTGGTTGACAGTCAAAAACCATCCCGGTTTCTGAGTTATCTGCCAATGCATTCAAATGGTTAGCAATTTTGTGAATATTCATGTTGTTCCTCATGTTTTATCAAAGGGTCGTTGCAATAACTTTATTAACCCACGACATATTATGTCGATGTTGTAAATTTAGCATCGTGACATAATATGTCAAGCGCTGATTTAATTTTTCTGTAAATTAAGTTTATCTTATACAGTCAATATTGTAGTTTTTTAACAAAGTAACTACTGTGTGTAAGCATTTTCAAGTCCTTGTTGATTGCGCCAAGCCTTTTGATGTAGTTGATAAATAGTATGGCTACCTAAATAATTTATAGCCGCTTTACCTTGCTTAGAATAAAAATTTTGTGAAAATTCAAAGGCACCAATTAACATAGGTAAGGTTAACCATTGCTGTTCAACCTGAAATTTATCAAGGGTATGAAACCTAGCTAACGGACTTAATCCACGCTTTGAGGCGATTGTCCAACCCCATTCACCAAAGCTAGGAACGTTATCATGGTATTGTTGAACATCTGAAAAGCCTGCAGCTCTTACGGTTTCACCTACCGATAAAAAGGCTGCTTTTGCGTGGTATGGACTTGTCGATTGTATGGTTATGAGTCCATCTCCGGATAATAACTGGTTTAAACGAGCATAAAAATTAACGGAATAAAGTTTATTTAAATCAGGATGGCTAGGATCAGGTAAATCAACAATAATACTGTCAAAAGATTTTTGTTGTTTCAATAAATTATCTATGGCAATAAAAGCATCACTATAAATTAATTCAACATTAGGGTGAGAGAGACTTTGTTGATTTAGCTGAGTTATTTTTCGAGCAAGGGATGCTGGCAGCGTTTCACTGGGCTGTTTAAATAGTTCGATGAGTTCTTGGTCTAAGTCGATTAATGTAACGTGTTTGGGCTGCCAAGCTAATACATCTCTTAATGCAAGGCCATCACCGCCACCGATGATTAAAATATTGTCTTGTCGTGCTGAGCCGGCAAGTGCAGGAGCAACAAGGTAATTATGGTAAATATGCTCATCTGATGACGAAAATTGTAATCGTCCATTAAGATAAAAGTTAATGATAGGTTGCTGTTCTAAGCCCATTTGTCGTTCAGTAAACGTGAGTTGTTGATAACGTGTTTTATCGGTGTAAACCACATTGTCTAAATACAATAAGTTACTTAATTGCATTAACCACTGATTACCTTGCTGATATATAAAAAAAATACCAATAAGTAACAAGCCATGAAAAGCGACTAATAATTTACGCCAATGAAGTTTTTGCCAATAACAAGTGATAAAGACAAAACCGGCAATTAAATTTAAGGCTGCCGTCAAAGCGCTGGCTTTACTGATATCAATGGTTAATAAAAATAACACCCATATTGCCGCACCAATACCCGCACCAATATAATCTGCCCCGTAGATGGTACCTAAATTATTAGCTAGATGTTTTTGATGAATTTGTTCACGTATTTTCGCGATTAACGGAATTTCCATACCAATGAAAAAACCGAGTAATAATCCAAAAAAATATGGACTATTAAAAGCTAAATAGCTTATTTGTTTGAAAAAGCCCCCTCGGGGTAAGGCATCGGGTGGTAAAGAAAATGTATCGGCAATAATTTGCGGCAGTAATTGAGTTGCTGCGATCAAACTGGCAATAATGAGAATGGAACTTGTACCTAAAAATGCAATAATCAGTTCAAGCCAAACAAAACCATTAAAAGCACAGGTTATTTTTCGTGCGGCAAAAGCCCCTAAACCCATAGAAACAATCATCAGTCCTATCATGGTATAGATAGCACTTTCCATCACGCCTAACACTCTGCCAGCGTAATGCGATAATAAGTATTCGTATATTAGGCCACAACCGGCCAATACAGCCATGGTAATAATAAGCAGCAAGTCATGCCAAATAAATGATTTATTTAAAACTTGATGCTTATTTACCTTAGGCTTTTGTGCGTTTTTCACTAATAAAGGTTAACGAGTCAATTTATGCCATTAATGCGGTTAAAATAAGTGCTATTGAAATACTTATCGCCATTTCAACACTTGCGACGCCAATATTATGCTGTTGATCAACTTCTTCAACTAAGTTAATTCCCCATAATATAATGCTTTTTGCCAATGTAGTTAATAGAGATACAAGTATCGTCATCACAACACTAAATATTAACCAAGCCGTTAAGGTAGAGACTAAAGTTTCTGGATTATACTCAAAAAAGTAACTGGCAGCGGTAACGGCTAGTGCGGTACTTATTACTTGGCCAGCATACCGTATAGCAAGCGCAACTTGGCCATTTGCGAAAGCTTCTTGCATACTATCATTTTGATTGTTTTTCGCGTATTGACGTTCTTTTATGCGAGTAACTAATACCAACATAGCTTGCGAAACAACAAAACCTGCAATAATAGCAACAAAAGTACTCACATCTATGCCGTGAACCCATAAAAGAACCGCACGGATGATAATGGCCGTGGCAATAGCTCCTGCGGCATCTACTAATCCAACAGTAATGTTGCGCGCTTTTATTTGTTCGGTTTTATCAATTTGATTCAACGCTAAGCGATCATGAATGACACGGCCTATTTTAATTAATATTAAACCAAGCACACCATAGGAAAGCATTCCAATAATTTCCATTTGGTAACTTGGCGCATTTTCTCCGGTAATTGCGCCTGTTAACACTATGCCTAGTGCAGCAATACTTCCCGCAACACTGATGCCGAAGGCAAAATTATCTTGGCTAGATAACTCATCCGTGGCGTTGACTTGTGCCGATAAACCTGAAATAAATTTCATGGCACCAAGCAATAAAATGGCAATGGTTATATCTATGGCTAGATAAATGATTAACTCTTGACTTAACCCTGTTATCTCAAAAAATGTATTCATAATTTTTCCTTGATCTCTTCTCGTTATTTGCCACGTCTGAAGCTACGAGAAGTGGTGCTCGAACTATTGCGAAAGCTAGCGTTTTTAGATGCTGTAGATTTTTTTGCGTAACTGCTTTTATTAAAAGATTTAGTGTTAAACCGTTTTGCACTGGTTTGTGCAACTTTACTTTTTCCTGACAGACTAGACGAACCCGTACGGTTTTTGCTGTACGCACTGGTATATTTTTGCCCTCTACTTTCAAAAGACTTTCTCGTGCGGGTATCCAATTGAGTCTGTTTACGTAATTGACTAGGGGAGCTGTAACGTGTGCGACCATAGTCATTATAATAGCTGTAGTTTCTTCGGCTTCCCCAATCGTTGTAATAAACGCGTCGAGAACCGAAAAGATCCCCCATCATAGAATACATGCCATACCAAGCCCAAAACGACATGCCGTTACTGCCGGTAGTCCACTGTCCATAATTTGGGTTACCAATTAGCTGTTCGCCCGTACCAAAGTCTTGAGCATTATTGGCTCGTAAACTTTGCTCTTTTGGTAATGCATTTACTCTCGGTAAGGCTCCATCAGACATATCCGCAAGCACGTTTAATGGATCGCTCAATGCGTCAGAATAAAGCACAGGATCGGCTGCTTGATAAATATTGAGCAATTCATCGAATATAGCTTGGTTATTCGCAAACATGTTCGGTTGAGTCTTTACTGTGTTTAGACGTTCTTGTAACGCGATAAACATAGGACTTTGCTGCGTTGCATCTTTCGCGAACTCATCAATTAAAGCGGAAAGTTCTGGCTTTAATGAGCGTAATTTATTTGCGTATTGTTTGATTAAATTAGCGTTTCTAACTTGGCCTTGATCTAGCGCCTCGCCAAGCTGAAGAATTCTTTGCTCGGTAATGGGGGTTTGTTGGGTAATTTGTTCTTTTACTGGATCTGAACACCCTACCATGATCAATAAAAAGGCAAATATCCATTTTTTATAATAGTGCATTTCTGCCATATGTCCCTCAAAAATGCTATGGTGAAAATTAAAGAGAATTGAATAGCTTATGATCCATTTACTGTAACTAAAAATCAATAATTACATTCAATTTCTTAGCGAATTAACTATACTAATAACATTGATGACATAATATGTCTATTGATTTGTTATGTCATCAGACAAAGTTAAGTCATTATATTAACTTGTATATTACTATGAATAATTTTAGTCAGTCGAGGTGTAAGTGACAACTATAATCCGTAAACCATTTATTTCCTGTTTAGAGAATCAACAGCAAAAATCTTGGCAACAATTTAGTAGTCAATATCCAGAGTTTGCTCAATCTTTAACTGAAAAAGCAAGTAGTCAAGCTTTAGCTGATTTTAAACACGTCATTACACTGAGTGATTTTGTGTTACGAAGTGCTCTGCAAGCACCTGAAATTGTCATTAATTTATTTGTAACAGAAAGCGTCTATCAAAAAAATACGCCTAATTATAACTCTTTACTAAAAGCTCAATTACAAGATTGCCAAACAGAAGAAGCATTACATCGTCAATTACGTTTATTTCGTTTAGTACAAATGGTGCATATTGCTACTGCCGATCTGGTGTTAAATATTTCTTTAGATGAATCTTTAAAGCGTTTGTCTGAATTGGCGGATGCTTTGATATTAGAGGCGTTGGCATGGCTAAGTGAATTTTGTTTTCAAAAATGGGGAAAACCGACTAACAAATTGGGTGAAATCCAACCTTTACTTGTTTATGGCATGGGAAAACTTGGTGGTAAAGAATTAAATTTTTCGTCTGATATCGATTTAATTTTTGTCTATCCAGAAACAGGTGAAACTGTGGGAGTTAGACGCAGTATTGATAATCAACTGTTTTTCACTCGTTTAGGACAAAAATTAATTACAGCCCTACATCAAAAAACGGAAGATGGATTTGTTTATCGCGTAGATATGCGTTTACGTCCTTTTGGTGAAAGTGGACCTTTAGTACTCACTTTTAATGCCATGGAGGATTATTATCAAGAACAAGGACGTGACTGGGAACGTTATGCAATGTTAAAAGCACGTTTAATTGGTGAAGGTAAATATCACGGAAAATTGTCGGATTTGCTCAGGCCTTTTGTGTACCGTCGTTATATTGATTTTAGTGTCATCGATAGCTTGCGCCGCATGAAAATGATGATTGCCCAAGAAGTACGTAGAAAAAAATTGACCGGTAATATCAAGTTAGGTGCCGGTGGTATTCGAGAAGTAGAGTTTATTGTTCAGGTGTTTCAGTTAATTCGTGGTGGTCGAATTAAAGAATTACAACAGCGAAATTTATTAACTGTGTTACCGATATTAGTGAAACATCAAGAAATTTCAGAACATAGTGAACAAGTGCTTGAAAAGGCTTATCGTTTTTTAAGACGGGTTGAGAACATTATTCAAGCAATCGATGATAAACAAACCCAAACACTACCGGATGAGCCATTAGATCAAGCAAGAATCTTACATGTCTTAGGGGATGAAACGTTTCCTAACTGGTCGAGCTTTTTAGAGTACTTACAGCGTTTAACAAGTGCGGTTCATCAAGAGTTTATCGTGTTAATTGGTGAAGAAAGCCCAAATCATCAAATGGAAAATGAACAATGGGTAACATTGTGGGAAAGTGAATGGCCTGATGATGAATCGGTCGATTGGATTGCTAGTCATCAACCAAATTGGCATGCAGAAAAAACCTGGCAACTACTTGTTGATCTAAAACGAGATTTTAAACAACGTTCAATCGGTAATCGAGGTAGGCAAATTATCAGTAAGCTTGTACCGATTCTTATCAGCCACATTGTTAATATAAACGGAAATGAGATCACGCTTGAACGCATTACTTGGTTGCTTACTAAAATCGTCACTAGAACGGCTTATTTAGAGTTGTTATACGAAAATGAAGGGGCGTTAAAACATTTAGTAAAATTGTGTCAAGCAAGTAGTTGGCTTGCTGAGCATATGGCAAAATATCCTATTTTGTTAGATGAATTAATTGACCCTAAATTACTAAATAACCCACCAGAGTTTTCAAGTTATGCGGCAGATTTACGGCAAGTATTGTTACGTATTCCTGAAGAAGATTTAGAAGCACAAATGGATATGTTAAGGCAATTTAAACAAGCACAGCAATTACGTATTGCTGCGGCCGATATTGCCGGTGTTTTACCAATAACCAAAGTTAGTGATCACTTAACCGCCTTAGCGGAAGCTATTATTGGTGAAGTTGTCAATATGGCATGGCAACAAGTCAGTGAACGTTTTGGTGTGCCGTTAAGTTTAGCTGATAGCGATGATAAGGGATTCGCTGTTATTGGCTATGGCAAAATGGGCGGTTTTGAATTGGGCTACTCTTCTGATCTTGATCTCGTTTTTATTCACAATTGTAAACTTGACGATCAAACTAATGGGTTAAAACCTGTGATGGCCAGTCAGTTTTATGCAAAGCTTGCTCAACGAATCATGCATATTTTTAACACTAAAATGAATAATGGCGTGCTGTATGAACTTGATATGCGTTTGCGACCTTCAGGAAACTCAGGCGTACTAGTAGTAAATATTGAAACCTTTAAGCAATACCAAGAAAATGAAGCCTGGACGTGGGAGCATCAAGCATTAGTACGTGCTCGAGCAGTTTATGGCAATCAACACATTATTGATCAATATAATGAGATTCGTCGCAAGATACTCGTGCAGCCTAGGGATGAAAACGTTCTTAAAAAAGAGGTTGTTGATATGCGCAATAAGATGCGTGATCACTTAGATAAGTCGACTGATGAACTGTTTGATATTAAACAAGGACAGGGGGGATTAGTTGATATTGAGTTTCTCACGCAATACTTAGTGCTTAACTATAGCGCGAAATATCATGAAATTTCGCAATACTCCGATAATATTCGCATTTTTACCACTCTTGCTAATGTGGATATCCTTACCAATGAGCAAAAAGATTTATTAATTGAGCATTATTGTCAATTGAGAAACTTTGGCCATAAAACGAGCTTACAAAATCAATCAGCGATGATGAATGCTCAACAGTTTGATCATAACTCAAAGAAAATCACTGAAATTACACAGCAATTTTTAGTATACAACAAAATTAATTAGCTTGTTTTAACTGGTTTAGCAGGAGAGAGCCGTTAACGTTGACGGCTCTTTTGTGGTAAAAGTAAACATTCTTCATCAAGATAAGAAAGCTCTTTTTCGATTAACACTAAGGTACGTTGTTGATAACAAAAATACGAGGATAAACCGTCAGGGAAATGACCGCCAATCGCTTTACCAACCCAGTATGCCGTGTTGACAATATCTTTGTTAATTCTAAATGGGTCTTTAACTAAAAAGTCTCTATTTAGCCACCAAATAACTTCAAGCCCATCTTTTTCTGCATATTCCACAAGCTTTTGATATAAAGTTTGGCCTTTTCTAAATGGTCTGTTATCAACCGTTCCACGCCAATGTTTTAATAATGGACGCGTGACCATGCGGCGTGCCTCAAGTATTTCTACTAAATCGCCTTTTGGCTCTGGAAGATAAACAATATTATTTCGAATGCGTGGACCTTCATCACTGCCATGTAAGTTAGCATAAAAACGAGATAAGCCTTCTGCGGCAGAATTAGTAGATTTTTTCTTTGCAACAGGTTTGGCTTTTGCTGCTTGAGTTGTTTCCGTCGCAGCCTCAGGCGCTTCTACCTTTTCAGAAAATAACAATTCTTCATTCGCGACTAAAAAGTACGCAAGAATGATTAGAATAATTAAAAAGATAATATTTTTTATCCAAAAAAGCATAGGCTAATCTTCTGAAAAATAGGTAAACATAATATTAATGTATACCATACTGAAAACTTTCGAGTTATACAATTACTTATAAAGCGAAGGATCATCTTCATTTGGGCGTGTTTTAAAGCGACGATGTAACCACATATATTGCTCTGGTTTTCGCAAAATTGCTTTTTCGACTTCTTGATTAACCCTGATGACATCATGCTCATCGTTATCAGTAGGGAAATCAACTAGAGGAGGGGTGATTTCAACCGTATAACCGCTACCATCTTCTTTTCTTTTCGGGATCATCATCATGGTTTTTGTGTCTTTTTGACGAGCAAAAATTAATGTCCCTGTGGTCGTGGCGGTTTCTTTTACCGCGAAATGTGGCACGAACAAGCTGCGATTTCTACCATAGTCTTGATCAGGAAGATATAAACATGATTCTTTATCCCTTAAAGCTTTTATAAGGCCTTTTACATCACGTTTACCTAGCATGTACTTATTAGAACGGCCACGTCCTCTAAATTGAAAAAACTCCATTAGTTGGTTGTTATGTGGGCGATAAAAAATGACTAAAGGGTGAGCGTGACCAAACCCTCTTCCTATGATTTCAGCACTTAAATAGTGCATAGCCAATAATAATACACCTTGCCCGTCTGCTTTAGCGGCCTCGATATGTTCAAGACCAGTAATGGTAAATTTACGTTTAATTCGCCAATCAGGCCACCACCAACCCATGCCTGTTTCGAATAAGGCAATACCGGTATTTTCGAAGTTTTCTTTGAGTATTCGCTGGCGTTCAGAATCAGACATATCTGGAAAACATAATTCTAAATTGCGTAACGCGACTTTTTTGCGACTTGACGCTATCCTTAATAATAAGCGACCGACCAAACGACCAAGGGCAAGTTGAACTTTATAAGGTAGCCATGAAATCGTATATAAAATGATAACCCCAAGCCAAGTAAGCCAATATTGAGGTAATAGAAAAGATAGTTTGAAATTTGGCTGTAAAACTTTATTTTTACTCACGGGATGATGTCAACTCATTGAAATTCATGTGATACACTATCAACCATTATATCTGTTAAGAGACATAGGATGAAAGTAGATATTCCAGCTTTTAATCAAGCAAGCGTTTTAGTTGTTGGCGATATTATGTTAGATCGCTACTGGTATGGGCCCACACAGCGCATATCTCCTGAAGCTCCGGTACCTGTTGTGAAAATTAATCAAGATGAAGACAGACCAGGTGGGGCGGCAAATGTTGCGTTAAATATTGCCTCTTTGGGGGGAAAAGTAACGTTAGCGGGTATCACAGGTAATGATGAAGCGGCCACAACATTAGAAAAACATCTAAAAGCGATGAATGTTGCCTGTAAATTTGATCGTATTAATGAAATCCCTACAATCACTAAATTGCGCGTAATGAGCCGAAACCAACAATTGATCCGATTGGATTTTGAAGAATCGATGAGTTCGGTAGATAAAACTAACCTAGTAAACAATGTTGAAGCGCTCGTTGCTGAACATGACGTTATTTTACTTTCAGATTACGCTAAAGGTACATTGTCAGAAGTTCAACAGTTGATCCGTATTGCTAACAAACATCATGTCCCGGTGATCGTTGATCCAAAAGGAACAGATTTTTCTCGGTATAAAGGGGCGACCATCATTACTCCTAATTTATCTGAGTTTGAAGCCGTGGTTGGCGACTGTAAAGACGAAGCTACAATTGTTGAGAAAGGTTTAAATTTATTAAAAGACCTCGATTTAGCATCGATGTTAGTTACCCGAAGTGAGCAAGGTATGACCTTACTCCGCCATGACCATGAAGAATTCCATTTACCTACCCAAGCGAAAGAAGTTTACGATGTAACTGGCGCTGGTGATACCGTGATAGCAACGCTTGCATTGGCCATCGCTGCTAAAGCAGACTTCCCGCAAGCGAGTGCTTTAGCAAATATTGCTGCTGGTATTGTTGTAGGTAAGCTTGGAACGTCAACGGTAAGTGAGGCTGAATTACAAAACGCACTTGCTACTGGTCAAGAAAGTGGCTTTGGTGTGTTAACTGAAGATCAATTGAAAATTGCGGTTACTATGGCTCAAGCACGCGGTGAAAAAATTGTTATGACAAATGGCTGTTTTGATATTTTACATGCAGGTCATGTTTCTTATCTAGCAAATGCTGCAGAATTAGGTACTCGACTTATTGTTGCGGTGAACGACGATGCTTCAGTTACCAGACTCAAAGGTGTTGGCAGACCGGTGAACCCTGTTGACCGACGTATGGCCGTTTTGTCAGGCTTAGGCGCCGTAGATTGGGTAGTGAGTTTTACAGAAGATACGCCTCAGCGCTTGATTGCTAATATTTTACCGAATATCTTAGTGAAAGGTGGCGACTATCAAGTCTCTGAAATTGCTGGTGGTGAAGAAGTTATCGCTGCTGGCGGTGAAGTAAAGGTATTGAACTTTGAAGAAGGTATTTCAACGACAGAAATTATTAATACCATTCGTTTAGAAGATTAATGCTTAACATTGAAGCGGATAGATATTTTTAAGTTATCGAATTTTTGTCAATTTGATTAACCACTAAAACAAATAAAAAGGTGTCTTACGACACCTTTTTTGCGTCTTTCACGAGTGCATTATTTAGGAGCTGAAAGCCCTTTATTAATGGCAATGATATCTTGTTCTGAAATGGTACCGCCAGCACGTTTTAATGCCAATATTGACTGAATGTAGCTGTATCTCGTTGAAGATAAATTACGTTTAGCGTTATATAAATTACGGGTACTATCTAATACATCAACAATAGTACGAGTTCCAACTTCAAAACCTGCTTCCGTTGCTTTTAACGCACTTTCCGCAGAAATTACCGATTGTTGTAAAGCTTTAATGCCCGAAACTGCCGCTATCACCGTATTATATGAGTTACGAGCGTTTCGAACAGCATTGCGGTGTGTTTGCGCTAAATCTTGGCTAGCAGCAACATAATTACTTTGTGCTTGACGAACAGCACTGGTTGTAGCGCCACCTGAGTATAGCGGTACGGTTAACGTCACGCCAAAAGATTGCCCTTGAGTTTTTGCCGTTACATTATCAATAAGGTCATCATTATCAGCGCGAGAAATGCTACCATTTAAATCTATCGTGGGATAATGGCCTGACTGAGCAATATTAATATTTTCTTTTGCAATATCAACACTAATTTTTTGAGCGATCAAATCTAAATTTTTCGCTTCTGCGGTTTGTTGCCATTCATTTGCACTGTCTGGCGTTGGGCGAGAAGCACTGAATAACTCTTTGTTTAATATATTTAAATTGCGTGGATAAATATTGGTGATCACACGTAATGCTTCTTCCGAGTTATAGACGCTGTTTTCTGCTCGAATAACTTCAGTCACCGCATTATCATATTGTGCTTGCGCTTCATGGACAGCCGTTACCGCAGTTAAACCAACAGAGTAACGTTGTTTAGTTTGCTCAAGTTGGCGTTCAATTGCTGCTTTTTCTGCTTCTGCAAACTCTAAATCGTCTTTAGCGCTTAACACGTTAAAATAAGCTTGAGTAACACGGACGATTAAATCTTGTTTAGCTGCTTGATAATTAATATCACTGCGATGCGCTGATTTTTTAGCATTATCTAAACGTAACCAAGTATCGTGATGATACAATTGCATATTTAAACTAGCCGTTAAAGTTGTTCCTTCGTAGTCAGTGATTTGACCGCCATTTCTAAATTCAGTCTCGCCGTTACTATAATTGGCGGTTGCTTTTAAATTAGGAAGTAACACTGATCTCGCTTGTATTATGTCTTCTTGCGCAGACTTAAATTGTGCCTGAGCTTTTAAAACAACTGGATCATTGGCTTTGGCTTGCTCATATACTGATAGTAAATCTTCAGCATAAATCATTGAACTAGTGGCTGCACAAGCTATACCTATAATAAGCGAGGTAATATTTTTTTTCATGTGAGAGCAATTCCTTTCATCGTTTTCTAAACTTGTTATTTTGTTTGGGCATTATTTATAGCATGCTAATTAATCATACTGCTGTATAGCAAAAAGCAATTACCCTGCCAAACTTTATTATTTGGACTTAATGATAAACATCAACTGTTAATTGGTGCTCTAGTTATTTTAACAACAGCATTGAACTTAAGTGGCTAAATAACTGGAATCTAGCTAATATTTTTTAATTGTTAATCAGTGGTATATTCTACTTGTTTTAGTATTTAAGCTAAATAGTATAGTTAGTTGTCGAACCATTCTAGTGTAACAAAATATTTAATGCTAATGGTTTGTCGTAGTGATTTTCCCTTTTTTCTATTAGATTTGACTAAAAATGAACGAAAATAAAAATAAATCGACTTTTTTACGGTTCACTCATCAGGATGTTGAGTTAAAAGAAAGAGTTAGAAAGTATGCTGGCTTTTTTAATCTCGACCAATATGTCATTCAACATACGTTGTTTTCGGGAAAAAAAAGCGATGTCATCAGCCGAGAAGTTTTTGAACGTGGTGATGCGGTCGTACTCATTCCTTATGATCCTGTGCTGGATCAAGTGGTGCTGATAGAGCAATTTCGCCCCGGAGCACTTCGAGCGGGTGATACGCCTTGGATGTTGGAATTTATTGCTGGCATGTTTGAAGAAGGTGAACAACCTGTTGATGTTGCGATCAGAGAAGCCAAAGAAGAAGCAAACCTTGATATTGATGAAAATAATGTCATAAAAGTGATGAAATACCTCTCAAGTCCCGGAGGAATGAGCGAAGCCATTTATTTATACTTAGCTACGGTGGATAGTCGTAATGTTAGCGGGGTATATGGCTTGGAAGAAGAAGGAGAGGATATTTTAGTGCATGTCGTCAAAAGAACACAGGCTTTAGCATTATTATCGCAAGGAAAAATAGCTAATGCTGCTACGGTAATTGGGTTACAATGGTTAGCGTTGAATTATAAAAGTATTCAAAAGAAGTAACTGCTGTGTATAAATAATCTGAGATTCGCTTAGTCATCAGTAGGTAGAAGGTTAGTTCAATATCGCTAGGTAGGTTCTTTTTTGAGTTCTTTATTTTTAACGTTCTGATTATGTTAAGTATATGATTTTAAATGTGAGATTGTAGTGGCAATACCGTTAAATAAGACATCGCAATATCGACCAAACTTATCTAATTTGATGAGTCTTTGTGATGTCAATTATATGATGTTATTACGGTTATTAGCAGATAAAGAAAAAGTAGGTGAAAAACGAAGTTTTTTTATTTCTGACTTTTTAACGTATAGTCTCGAAGTGAACGAAGTCACTCGTTACACCTCACTAGTTACCATGACGCAAGATTCTTCCATAGGTAGAGAAAAGTTATCGAATAATAGCTTATTTACAGATTATTTACGGCCAACAATGGTGATCCGCTTATATCATGATGCTCGAATGGCTGAAGTTATTAGTAATCAAGGTATCAAGCAGGTGAAACCACGCTACGATTATCCCAATCAAGCCATGCACCTTCCTGATGAAAAGCAACAGATCAACGTATTCCTTAATGAATGGCTACAGCTTAGTTTACAGCTCGGTCAAAGTCGCTTATTAACGATTGATTAACTGGTATCATTTCTCTGGAGGTTAATATTTTACGTTTTGCTCAAATAAGCGATTGCCATTTATATCGGGATAAAACCGCGCTTCATTTTGGCGTCAATGTTTATCAAAATCTATGCCGTGTTCTTGAGCAGATAAAAAGAACGCCTGCTATTGAGTTAATTGTTTTTACCGGCGATCTCACCCAAGATCATAGTATTAGCTCTTATCAAAACTTTACTGATGCCATTAATGAAACCGATTTTACTCTTCCGGTTTACTTTGTTGCTGGTAATCATGATGAACCAAAATTATTGCAGCAGTACTTGTCTGGCACACCATTTCATAGCGCTAAAGTGATCAATAAGAACCAATGGCAAATTCAATTATTAGCGAGTAAAAGTACGACTCCGTCAGGGGAGGTTTCAGCAAATGAGTTAGCTCGGTTACTCAATTGTGTGGATTCGCATAAATTTCAGTTTATATTTATGCATCATCATCCTGTTGATGTTGGTTACTTTATTGATAAACATGGCTTACTCAATAAAAATACATTTTATCAAACGCTTAATAAACTTGAGGCTGTAAAAGCGGTTGCTTGTGGTCATGTGCATAATGCGTTAGCGTTGAAAATTGATATAACTGAACGCGTTATTCCATTATTTACTTGCCCTGCCACCTCGATTCAATTTGATCAAAATGCAACAAGGGTTGAAAACTCAGGAAAGCCAGCAGGTTTTCGTATATTTGAATTAGCGGATGATGGACAAGTGAATAGCCAAGTAGTTTTTATCGATTAAGGTTTTACTATTAACATGATTAAAAAAAGTATGCTTTACATACACGGTTTTAATTCTTCGCCACTGTCAACAAAGGCGCAATTAACCAAACAGTATTTACAAGATCATCAAATAGCGATTGACTTTCATTGCCCACAATTACGAAATAATCCTAAAGCAGCGATTAAGCAATTAGAGCTAATATTACAGTCGAAACCTGATCATCAATGGTGCTTGATGGGCTCTTCTTTAGGTGGCTATTTTTCAACGTATTTGGCTGAAAAATATCAATTAAAAGCGGCGTTAATTAATCCTGCTGTTAAGCCTTTTGAATTGTTAGTGGATTATTTAGGTCAACAGGTAAATCCGTACACACAAGAAGTTTATCACGTGACTAAGCAACATATGATTGACTTAAAAGCACAATCACAAGAAAAAATTGCTAAAAAACATTACATGGTGATGGTACAAACAGGCGATGAAGTGTTAGATTATCAGCAAGCAGTAGAAAAATATCAAAATTGCCAGTTAATTGTGCAAGAAGGCGGCGATCATAGCTTTATAGATTATCACCGAATGTTACCAGCAATCATGACATTTTTAGAACTGCAGTAAAATCCACTCAACTTTATAATAATTATCAGAAAAGCATTATGAGCGAACAATATAATTCAGAATCCATTGAAGTGCTTAGCGGTTTGGATCCCGTACGTCATCGTCCCGGTATGTATACCGATACTGCTCGACCTAATCATCTGGGTCAAGAAGTTATCGATAACTCTGTTGATGAGGCATTGGCCGGTCATGCGCAAAATATCACGGTTATTTTAGATAAAGATCAATCATTAGAAGTGATAGATGATGGTCGAGGCATGCCGATTGATATTCATAAAGAAGAAGGGGTTTCTGGGGTCGAACTAATTTTTTGTAAATTACATGCCGGTGGTAAATTTTCTAATAAGAATTATCAATTCTCTGGTGGCTTACATGGGGTTGGTATTTCAGTGGTCAATGCCTTATCAAAACGAGTTGATGTAGCGGTTCGTCGTGATGGAAAAATGTATGAAATGGCATTTGAAAATGGCGAAAAAGTTGAGGAACTAAGAGAAACAGGTACGGTTGGCCGAAGAAATACTGGTAGCCGTGTTAAGTTTTGGCCCGATGAAAATTATTTTGATTCAGCAAAGTTTTCAGCACGCCGTTTAGTACATTTGTTAAAAGCAAAAGCGGTACTATGTCCTGGTTTAACGATTAAATTTCATGATAAAAATGAAGATAAAAAATATCAATGGTGTTATGAAGATGGCCTTTGTGATTACCTAAAAGAATCGGTAAAAGACTATGTCAGTATGCCTGAAGAGCCTTTCGTTGGTGACTTTTCTTCACAAAACGAAGCCGTTGATTGGGCGGTAACTTGGTTGCCTGAAGGCGGTGAAGCAGTCGGCGAAAGTTATGTGAATTTGATCCCAACTATCCAAGGCGGTACGCACGTAAATGGTATGCGCCAAGGCTTGCTTGAGTCGATGCGAGAATTTTGTGAATTTCGAAATTTGATCCCACGTGGTGTTAAATTAACCCCAGATGATATTTGGGATAAGTGTGCTTATATCTTGTCGGTTAAAATGGAAGATCCGCAGTTTGCTGGACAAACGAAAGAGCGATTATCTTCTCGTCAATGTGCGGCATTTGTCACAGGGGTCGTGAAAGATGCCTTCAGTTTATGGCTAAATGAGCACACTGAAATTGCCGAAGCGTTAGCAGAATTTTGTATTTCAAATGCTCAACGTCGTTTACGAGCAAGTAAAAAAATCGTTCGTAAAAAAATTACGCAAGGACCCGCATTACCCGGTAAATTGACTGATTGTGGTAGCCAAGATATCACTCGAACCGAATTGTTTTTAGTGGAAGGTGATTCCGCTGGCGGTAGTGCAAAACAAGCAAGAGATCGTGAAAACCAAGCCATCATGCCGCTTAGAGGGAAAATATTAAATACGTGGGAAGTAGAATCGGGTCAAATTTTAGCCTCACAAGAAGTGCATGATATTTCTGTAGCTTTAGGAATAGACCCTGATACTGAAGATTTATCAGAATTACGATATGGCAAGGTTTGTATTTTAGCGGATGCTGACTCCGATGGCTTACATATAGCTACCTTATTATGTGCTTTATTTACTCAGCATTTTTTACCTTTAGTACAGGCAGGGCATGTTTACGTAGCTATGCCGCCTCTTTATCGAATAGATGTTGGTAAAGAAGTTTTCTATGCGTTAGATGAAGATGAAAAAGATGGCATTTTAGACCGTATAGAAGCCGAGAAAAAACGCGGCAAAGTTAATGTTCAACGCTTTAAAGGCTTAGGTGAAATGAATCCATTACAGTTGCGTGAAACCACTATGGATCCGAATACTCGTCGATTAGTTCAACTGACGGTTGATGAGCACTCTGAAACTATGGAAGTGATGGATATGTTATTGTCGAAAAAACGTAGTGGTGATCGTAAAGAATGGCTACAAAGTAAAGGCGATATGGTAGAAGTGATTTAAGGTAATTAAACCATAAACTGACAGATTTAGTCTATAATTTGACATTTTTGCCAGATTTAAAATATCTTGGCTAAAATGGTAAATATTTTTGAAACGAAGAAATTTGAAAAAAGAAAGGAATTCCTATTTGCAACTTACCTGCCTCCTGGCCGAATTCAAGGGTTATAAGAATTGAAGGTTTTTGGGAGCGAGATTTTTGTTACCATCTTGAGCTTGCCTCAATTGTCGTTGAATATGACACCCAGACCCTCAGATTAAAATATATTGTTGATGGACAAGCTCATCATTACACAGCAGATTTTTTGTTTTATATATCGATGGAAAAAAGAAACTGTTTGAAGTAAAAGACTTACGTTATCTCGAACATGAAACTAAAGAATTGTTAAATATAGTCGAAGAGTTTGCAGATGCATCAGGTTATGAGTTTGAAATTATAACGGAAATAACAATTCGTGAGCGCCCTTTAGTTACCAAATTAAAACACTTATGGGATTCGAAGTAATCAAACAGTTTACCTGAAGAAAGCTTTGATGTTGTTAAACTTATTTTAGGAAATGGAAAGTAAGGTGTTCTCTAAGGATCTTCAAGGTTTAACAAGTTTTATGACTTTTGATATTTGAAAAGTGAATAAAGGAAGTGAAAAGAAGAACAAGTAATATCAGTTCTAAAATGTTATTTGAAATAAATTAAGATTGAAAAATAACATCTCCTATGTGATTATATTAATAATTGAAATATTTTGTTGGTTAGCTGTGAATTCTAATTTCTCCAAAACATTAATGGTACTGCTAGTCTGTTTGACCTTTGTTGGTCAAGCGGTCGCGTCTACTGTTATGTCTTATCATATGATGAGTATGAAGGGAAATAGTGGGCAGGAGCAAATGCAAAATATGTCAATGATGGACCATAGTGACCATTCCATGATGAGTCATTCATCTGATGATTCAGATGAAGCAGAAGATGACTGTTGTGTTAATAGTTGTAGTTGCTTTACTGGAGGGTGCTCAAGTATCGCTGCGCTAATGAAAGATACAAATGACAGTCTGTTTATTGATTCATCATCAAAAATATTCTCATATTTATACTTGGCTCAAAGTCAATCTTCATCCTCTCTATATAGACCTCCCATATTAAGCTAAATACAGAATAATTGCGCCTAAAATTTGGCTCATTTATATGCAAAATTTCTGTATTAGGCTTTTTGATCTCTGCGTTTAAGTATTTTTAAGCAAAATCAAGAATAGCCTAATCAATTCAATTATTAATTGATATCCCTTTGGGGGGGTTATGTTTTCCAAAAAATTTACGTTAAAGGCTGTTGCTGCCTTTACTTTAGTCATTGCTATTGCAAGTTGTTCAAAAGAAGAAGTTTCAGTGACTTCATCTAAAACACATAATTCTAAATCTCATCCTATTCTTTTAGAGGTTTATAAGAGTCCTACATGTGGTTGCTGCAAAAAGTGGGTTAGCCATATAAATGAGCATGGGTTCGAATCAACAGTCCACAATTATCAAAACTTTACAGCGGTTAAAGAAGAGAAAGGAATTGAGCCTCGATACCGTTCTTGTCATACCGCTATATCTAAAGATGGTTATGCATTTGAAGGGCATGTTCCTGCCAAATTTATTCATAAATTTTTAAAAGGAAAACACTCTGACGATGTTATTGGATTGTCTGTTCCTGCAATGCCAGCGGGAACTCCCGGTATGGAAGTAGGGGATAAATTTCAACCTTATAAAGTGTTATTGCTTAAGAAAGGGGGCGCTTATGAGGTCTATGCTAGCGTTCAATCTTATGAGGAGCAGTTTTAATGAATAAATTTAAAATTATCATAAGTTTAAGCGTGAAATACTGTGCGGGTATGTTAGCTCTTACAGTGCTAACTGCAAATTCTGCTGATATTCCTACTATTACTTCTAGTTCAGCCTTAACTTTTGAGAAAGCTATCAAGTCTGCGCAGAAGAATGATCCATGGTTAACGGGAAATGTTCATAAGCAAAATGCTATTGAAGCGATGAGTACTGCCGTAGGTACATTACCAGACCCAAAAGTTTCTCTTGGTTTAGCAAACTTACCTATTAATGGGTTTGATTTCGGGCAAGAGGGTATGACACAAGCGAAAGTTGGTATATCTCAAATGTTTCCTCGTGGGGATACATTGTTGATTAAGCGAGAACAACTCAAGATTGAAAGTGAATCATTCCCGTATCAACGAAAAGATCGAGAGTCCAAAGTAGCTGTTACTGTTGGCAGCCTTTGGTTGGATGCATACAGAATTCAAGAAAGTATTGCTTTAATTGAAAAGAACAGAGCGCTTTTTGAACAGTTAGCGGATGTTGCAGAAGCAAGTTATTCGTCTGCTTTAGGTAAAACAAGGCAGCAGGATATTGTAAGAGCGCAATTGGAGCTTACAAGGTTAGAAGATCGGTTAGATGTCTTAGGACAACAACAAAACCGCTTTGAAGGTATGTTGTCTCAATGGTTAACAAAGTTTTCTATAGAGAAAAGTTCTCAAAGTGAAACTTATGTAGACGATGATTTTAACCTACACAATATCGTTTTGACTAAGCAGTTACCTCAAATTGACTTAGTGAATAGCAATATAGTTCTTACAGATAGCTGGTTACGCCCTAGCGAACTGGCAAAATATATTGCTAACCACCCTTCACTTGTCGCTGTTGAAAAGAAAATTAAATCAACAAAAACTGGAATCAAATTGGCTAAGCAAAAATACAAACCTGAGTGGGGATTAAATGCTAGTTATGGTTACCGTGATGATGATCCAATGGGAAACAGTCGAGCGGACTTGTTCTCTGTAGGGGTTACCTTTGACTTGCCGCTTTTTACAGATAATAGACAGGACAAAGAAGTTAAGTCAGCTATTTCAAAAACAGAAGCTATAAAAACTGAAAAACTATTATTGATGAGAAAATTGCTCGCATCATACTCCAGTGCCAAAGGGCGCTTACTTCGATTGAAAGATAGACAGAACTTATACAAAGAGAAGCTACTGCCTCAAATCCACGATCAAGCTGAAGCTTCGTTAACAGCCTACACCAATGATGATGGTGACTTTGCCGAAGTGGTTCGCTCACGAATCGCTGTATTAAATGCGGAAATAGATGAGTTAACTCTTAATGTCGAAGAGCAGAAGTTATTACTAGAACTTAATTACCTTTTTATAGGCAGCATAGATCCTGTCGTTAGTAACAATAATATGAATTTATCAAATAATAGTGGTTTCACTGTTATTTCGGGAGATGAATAATGAACAACAATATTAAGCCAATAGTAATTGGCATGGTTATCGGTGGCTTTTTAACATTTGGGGTTTATAGTTTTATGGCCCCGACAAATAGTGGAGAAGCAAGCTCTGTTGTAACGGCTGAAAAGAAACCGCTTTATTGGGTAGCTCCAATGGACGCGAACTACAAAAGAGATAAGCCAGGGAAGTCACCAATGGGTATGGATTTAGTACCTGTTTACGACGATGGTGGTAAAGGACCTGATGAAGGTCCCGGAACAATTCGTATCTCTCCTGATGTTGTAAATAACCTCGGTGTAAGAACAGCAATAGTTAGTTATAAATCATTGCACACTGAAATAAATACAGTCGGTTATGTTGCTTATGATGAAGATAAGTTAGTTCATATCCATCCACGAGTACAAGGATGGATTGAAAAGCTATATGTTAAGGCTATTGGAGATCCTGTTAAGAAAGGGCAACCCCTTTATGAAATTTATTCCCCTGAATTAGTTAATGCCCAAGAAGAATTATTATTGGCATTAGATCGTAAAAATAGTCGGTTAATTAGTGCTGCTGAAAATAGGTTATCGGCACTACAACTTCCAAAATCATCTATTGCAAAGCTGAAAAAAACAAAGAAAGTACAGCAAACAATTACTTTTTATTCTCCACAAAATGGCGTGGTGGAAAATTTAAAAATACGTGAAGGATTTTTTGTTAAGCCTGGCTCTACTTTAATGTCAATTGGTGATTTATCGGAAGTATGGGTTGAAGCTGAGGTGTTTGAACGCCAAGCGGGTCAAGTCAAAACAGGCACCCCAGTAACCATGACTCTTGATTACTTACCTGGAAAAACATGGCAAGGAAAAGTTGATTATATTTACCCGACACTAGATGCAAAAACTCGCACTGTGAAAGTACGTCTTCGTTTTAAAAATGAAGAAGGCGAATTCAAACCAAATATGTTTGCTCAAATTGCGATTCACACTACAGGTGATGAACAAGCTTTATTGATCCCTAAAGAAGCACTTATTAGAACAGGAAACCAAGATAGAGTTGTTCTCGCCCTTGGTGAGGGGAGTTTTAAATCAGTAGCTGTTTCTGTAGGGCGATACGATAGTGAAAGCGTTGAAATACTTGAAGGATTAACTGACGGGGAAAAAGTGGTTAGTTCAGCACAGTTCTTATTAGATTCGGAGTCAAGTAAGTCTTCAGACTTCAAGCGTATGAATAGCGTTATTGCTGATGCAGATGATTCAGTACTTTCTTCAGTGTGGGTCTCGGCACAAATACAAAGTTTGATGGCTAATCACAAAATGTTGACATTAACTCACGATGCAATACCTGAGTGGGAATGGCCAGAAATGACGATGGATTTCATAGCATCGGACAGCGTTGACTTTTCATTACTTAGTGAAGGGATGAGTTTACATGTTGAAGTGACAAAAGGAGATAATGGTGATTATAAAATCAGTAATATCCATGTTCCTGACGACATGAGTGAAAGTGATACAAGCCAAGTAACTGAAGAAGTGGCAGATGACTCGTCAGCGACAGTTACTGGAACAATTAACTCGTTAATGATTGATCATGGAATGGTGAATATTAGTCGATCTGCTATTGAAAAGTGGGGACGACCTGCGGCTACTTTAGATTTCATTACAGGGCACAATGTTAGCCTTGAAGGACTTTCTGAGGGGATGGAAGTTAAGTTTACTTTTGAAGTGCGTGGTAAACATTTTGTAATTTTTGAAATTGCCCCACTAGGGCAAGGTGATGAACAGGGTGAAACTTCTAGATTAGAAGCACCTGTTGTTGATCATTCAAACCACTAATATAGGAGTTAGATTATTATGATTGCTTCTATAATACGTTGGTCCGTTGGTAATCGATTTTTTGTATTACTCGCTACCTTTTTACTCGTAGGCATTGGTTTATATTCTGTTAATAAAACGCCTATTGATGCACTGCCTGATTTATCTGATGTGCAAGTAATTATTAAAACAAGTTACCCTGGTCAAGCCCCACAAGTTGTTGAAGACCAGGTTACCTACCCGATGACTACTGCCATGCTTTCTGTACCAGGCGCTGTTACCGTAAGAGGGTATTCTTTCTTTGGTGATTCTTATGTCTATGTCATCTTTGATGAAAATACTGATTTATATTGGGCACGTTCCAGAGTGCTTGAATATTTGAGTCAAGTAGCACCTAGCTTACCGAGTGAGGCAAGGCCTCAATTAGGCCCCGATGCAACGGGAGTTGGCTGGGTATATTTATATGCTTTAGTGGATAAAACAGGCCAACATGACTTAAGCCAATTACGTAGTATTCAAGACTGGTTTTTAAAGTTTGAACTGCAAACTGTGCCTGGTGTTTCTGAAGTTGCAGCACTTGGTGGAATGGTTAAGCAATATCAAGTAAGAGTCAATCCAGATAAATTAAGAGCATTTGGTATTCCTTTATCGTTAATTCAAACAGCGATAAAGCAGGGCAACCAGGAAATAGGTGCCTCAGTTGTAGAGATGGCTGAAGCAGAATACATGGTTCGAGCAACAGGTTATTTGAAAAATGTTGATGATTTAGAAAATATCCCCTTGGGGGTTAACCAAAATGGTACACCACTACTGTTGAAAGATGTTGCCGATATTGGTACTGGACCACAAATGCGCCGTGGTATCGCTGAACTTAACGGAGAAGGTGAAACAGTAGGCGGTATCGTAGTCATGCGCTTTGGTGAAAATGCTCAACAAGTGATAAATGGTGTTAAAGATAAGCTTGAACAACTTAAAAATGGTTTACCTGATGGTGTTGAAATTGTTCCTGTTTATGATAGATCTGCGTTAATTGAAAGGGCAGTAGATAATCTATCTTATAAATTACTAGAAGAATTCGGTGTTGTTGCCCTTGTATGCATAATTTTCTTATTTCACGTGCGTTCATCTTTAGTGGCAATTTTTAGTATTCCTGTTGGAATATTAACAGCTTTTGCTGTGATGCATTGGCAAGGGCTGAATGCAAATATTATGTCATTAGGTGGTATTGCCATTGCTATTGGCGCAATGGTTGATGGTGCAATTGTCATGATTGAAAATATGCATAAACATATGGAGAAAACACCATTAACTAAAGAGAACCGATGGCAAATTGTAATTGAATCTGCAAGTGAAGTAGGTCCAGCCTTATTTTTTACATTACTAATTATTACCGTTAGTTTTGTGCCTGTATTTACCTTAGAAGCTCAGGAAGGCCGAATGTTTGCTCCTCTTGCTTTTACTAAAACTTATGCAATGACTGCATCAGCGGCACTTGCTATTACCTTAGTGCCAGTTTTAATGGGGTACTTTATCCGAGGTAAAGTACTTCCTGAGAATAAGAACCCGGTAAATAAGGGGTTAACTTATATATATATGCCAGCCTTGAAGGCTGTTTTACGTTTTCCAAAATCAACCATTTTAGCCGCCTTAGCTGTTCTTGCTGTTGGTATTTATCCACTTGATAAGATTGGTAGTGAATTTATTCCACCGCTTGATGAGGGTGACTTAATGTATATGCCTACCACGTACCCTGGTATTTCTATAGGTCAAGCAAGGCAGTTATTGCAACAAACAGACAAGCTAATTAAAACGATTCCTGAAGTAGAGACTGTGTTTGGTAAAGTAGGCCGTGCTGAAACTGCAACAGATCCTGCGCCATTGACAATGATTGAAAGCTTTATTCAATTAAAACCCAAGGAAGAGTGGCGTGAAGGAGTTACTACGGAAAGCTTAAAAAAAGAACTGGATACTTTAGTAAAATTGCCTGGTGTAACCAATGCGTGGGTAATGCCTATAAAAACACGTATTGATATGTTAGCAACAGGGATCAAGACCCCTGTTGGAATTAAAGTAGCGGGTCCTGACTTATCAGTAATTCAAGATATTGGTAAACAATTAGAAGAAGTCTTGAAAGATTTCCAGGGTACTGCATCTGTTTACTCTGAGCGGGTTGCGGGTGGTCGTTACGTTAAAGTTGATATTCAACGTGCAAAAGCGGCTCGTTATGGTTTAAATATTGCTGAAATTCAACAAGTGGTTGCTACGGCTATTGGAGGGATGAATGTTACTAAAACTGTTGAAGGGTTGGAACGCTACCCTGTGAACTTACGTTACCCGCAGGATTATCGTAACTCTCCAGAGCAACTTTCTTTATTACCGATTGTTACCCCTAATGGTCAAAGGATTTCATTAGGCGATGTTGCTCATGTCTTTATTGAAGATGGGCCTCCGGGTATTAAGTCAGAAAATGCACGATTAAATGGTTGGACATTTGTTGATATTGAAGGGGTAGATGTAGGAACTTACGTTGTTGAGGCAAAAAAGGTTGTCGCAGACAAGTTACAGCTACCATCTGGCTACTCAGTAAATTGGGCGGGCCAATATGAATATATGGAACGCGCAAAAGCCAAATTAACTTACGTTGTACCATTAACGCTTTTCATTATCATTATTCTATTGTACCTAAACTTTAGAAACTTCATTGAAGTTGCGATGATTATGGGAACTTTACCACTTGCTATGGTTGGTAGTATCTGGTTGATGTATCTCGAAGGGTATAACTTTTCAGTTGCTGTTGGTGTCGGTTTTATTGCGTTAGCGGGAGTTGCTGTAGAGATAGGCGTCATAATGTTGGTTTATTTAAATCAAGCATATAAAGAAATGATTACGGATCATCAAGAAAGAGCTATTTCGACCTCTAAAGCTGATGTACTTCAAGCAGTGTTACATGGTGCTGGCTTACGAGTTCGTCCAGTAATGATGACCGCTGGTACAGTCATTGTTGGTTTATTGCCTATTTTATATGGTACAGGAACTGGCTCAGAAGTGATGAGTCGTATAGCTGCGCCTATGGTGGGGGGGATGTTTAGTGCCGTTATTTTGACCTTATTGATTTTACCAGCACTATTTTATTTATGGCGTGCTAACTCATTAGAAGACAATGATAAAACTAAAAATAAGCCATTTAGCCTATTAAAAAGTAGCCGTAAATATCATAAATGGTTAATGCTGTTTTTAGGTTCGCAATTTGTTATTTGGTCTGTTACGGGGGCTTATATGGTGTTTTTTGATATTGATTATATTCATGGTGATACCTTAGTGGAGAACCATCAAACTAAAATTAATATAAGTAACATTAACTTATCGTTAAAAGATATTAAGCAAACCTATCCAAAGGCTGAAAAAGTTAGCCTTGGTAAGTTTATTGATAGAGAAGTTTACCGTTTTACGGTTAAAACTGGAGATAAAGAAGAGTTTTATTTGCTTGATGCAAATAATGGCGAACTATTAACTCCATTAAATAAATCTTTGGCTATTAAAGCAGCAAAACATTCATTTACAGGTGGTGATGAAGTGGCGAGTGTTGAGCTGATAACAGACAACCCTCCTTTTGAATTAAGTAGAAGGGTACATAATGCATTGCCGGCATGGAGAGTCAATTTTACTGATTTTGGAAGTCCATCCATATACATATCAGCAACGAATGGAAATTTACTGGCAAAGCGACATGAGTTCTGGCGTATTTTTGATTGGATGTTTAGGTTTCATGCGATGGATTATGAGAAAGGCGAAATTGATAATTCCTTACTTTTTTGGGTGACTTTATTCAGTATATTAGCTGCATTATCAGGTTTGATATTAACGTATTTTAGAGTATTTAAGCCATCTAAACTTGACGATGAATTATTGCTTAACGGGGGGGCTAAATTATGATTTTAATTAGAAAGATACATAAATGGGCATCTGTGATAGTTGGCATTCAGTTTTTATTATGGTTGTTGAGTGGCATTTATTTTAACTTAATGGATCATACCAAAGCGGCTGGGGATACGTATAGAAGTCATACGCACCAACAGACTGAAGTTAATAATAACAACTTTATTGATTTAAAGGAGGTGTTGATTAATTTTAAACCTGCAATTTCAATAGAGCCTACCTATATATTAGGGAAGGCATACTATTTATTAACTCATCAAAAAGGGCTATATAAAAACTTTAAAAATCGTTATAGCTTAGCTAATGCATTAACTGGTGATAAAATGGTTATAGATAGCACTTTAGCATTAGAAATTGCAAAACAATCGTATAATGGACCAAGTGATACTAGCTCAATTAAACTCCTTCACCCACCTATAGAAGACTTTCCAAAACAGAAGAATGCCGCCTGGCAAATAAACTTTGTTAACGATATTAATACAAGTGTATACATTGAGGCTGAATCAGGGCGATTAGTGGGACATAGTGATGATCATAAGCGATTTGCTGATATATTTTTTATGCTGCATTTCATGGATTATGCTAATGAAGGAAGTTTTAATAATATTCAAATAATATTGTTCGCATTTATTACGCTTTGGTTATCGTTCAGTGGGCTTATTTGGACAGTAGATCTTGGCTTGCGTGGACAATATAGAATTAAATACTTTTCTAAATCACAAGGGGTCAAGCTATTTGATAAGAACCAAAAAAGTATGGGCACTGTAATACTCTCTAACCATACTAACCTACTAGATGGGCTTATTGAACATGATATTGCACTACCTTCAACTTGTGGTGGTGGAGGAACTTGTGGTCGTTGTAGAGTAATGATAAACCCTATGCTTAAGTCAACATCAGCAGATCACGTACATTTTAGTGATAAAGAGTTACAGCAAGGTTATCGTTTAGCTTGTCAGCATTTTAGTACGGATGTAGAACATATGACTCTAATGGATGTGACGGAAGCTAAAAAACATACTTTAGTATTATCTGAAAGTCGTTTTTTAACTCCTTTTATGAAAGAGCTACGTTTTAAGGTACTAGGTGAAGTTCCTATATCTTATAAAGCTGGTGCATTTATGCGATTTTTCATTCCAGCAGGAAAAGGTGTCTCAATTCCACTAAATCTGCCTGAACATTTAAAAGCTAATTGGCATCATATTGAACACTTAGAATATGAACATCTTGCTTGTACACGTAGCTATTCATTAGCAGAATCACCATTGGTTACTGATGAGTTAGTTTTTACAATTAAAATACAAACGGCCCCACAACATAAAACTTTACCGGGTGTAGGTTCTAGTTATTTATGTAACATGGCTGAAGGCTCATCGATTGAAGCTATTGGACCTTTCGAAGAATTTTTTGCTAAGAAAGATAGTCAAAAAACCATGGTTCTTTTAGGCGCGGGTTCAGGAATGGCACCTCTAAAATCACTAATTGAAGAGCAAGTTGCTATAAAGAACATAGAAAACATTGATTTACGAAACATTCATTTCTTTTATGGAGCACGCTCAGAAGGTGACTTGCTTTATGCGGATGAATTTTATCGATTCGCAGAAAATAATGAGAGTTTTCATTATTATCCAACTCTTTCTAAACCAAGTGATGATTGGTTGGGGGCAACAGGCTATGCTCAAGAAATTTTATCACTAAACTTTGAAACATTAGGGCACATTGACGATTTAGAGTTTTATTTATGTGGGCCTAAAAATATGATGACAGAAACAATTAATTTCTTAAAAGCGAAAGGCGTTAAAGACAGCGCAATAGCTTTTGATGATTTTACCTAAACCTTTTAACTGGAGAAAATAATGAAAAATTTTAAAAAAGTTGCTCTTATAGTAATACCTGCAATTACTTTATCAATTAGCGCCACTGCACATGATCCAAAACTACATGTAAAAAAAGCAGAAAAGGCTGATTGTAGCAAAATGGACCACAACAAAATGGATATGAAAGATCCTGTTGCTATTGCCATGATGAAAAAATGTATGAAGCAAGCTGAAAAATCAAAAGGAAAGATGAACCATAGCAAAATGGATCACAGTAAAATGAAGAAAAATGAACATAAAACAAAAAAGAAAGATGATCAAAACGAGCATAATCATTAATTAACTTTATTAGTCACTTAGTAGGTGTATTAAGTGACTGCTGACTCAAAAGGAAAGCGTATGAAAATATTTAAATTAATATTACTGCTTGTTGCCTTAGGTATAGGTGGTGGGGCTACCGTTATGTACTCAGGAATTGTTAATGTTGCAGCAGATGAGCCGCATAGTGATTTGGTCTATTGGTTATTAGAACAAACTAGAGAAAACTCTATTAAAAAAGCTGCACGATCTATTGAAGTGCCGGATTTAAGTGACCCTGAATTGTTACTAACAGGAGGCACTGATTACGAATACATGTGTTCTAGTTGCCATTTAAAACCAGATCAAAATGAGAGTGATATGAGCTTAGGGTTATATCCAGTACCGCCTAATTTGACGGTTTCAGATAATAGCCATATAGGACATGAACATGGCGATGAAATAGAGACTGCTCGTAAGCATTTTTGGGTAATTAAACATGGTATCAAAGCATCCGGAATGTCTGCATGGGGTAAAACGCATGATGATCATCGTATCTGGGCAATGGTCGCTTTTATAAAGCGTTTACCGACTTTGACACCTGAACAATATCAAGTGCTTACAGCGATAGATTAACATCCAACTAAAATTCAAACTAAAACTAAAAAAGGGAAAGTAATGATAAAAAATAAATTTCCAATGATGATCGTCTGCTTAGTGGGAGTATTTGGGGGAAGTGTAAGTATTGCTCAAGATAATGAACACCATTCTGGACTAAAAAATGAAATGTTTATCGGTGTTGATTTATCTGCCGGAAAAGTGGTTACGCAATTCCATCAGGCGTTGAAAACAGGTGATAAAACTATAGCGAGAAAACTATTGGCTGACGATGTTTTAATTTTTGAAGGAGGAAGAGTGGAGCGTTCTGCCGATGAATACGCTCACCATCATATGTTGTCAGATATGAAATATCTTGCTGCCATGAATAGTGAATCATTAGAACATGATGTAAAAGTCATGGGTAACAGTGCTGTTTCAATGTCTCGCAGTAAAAACACAGGAACATACAAAGGGAAAGAGCGTAATTACGAAGGTATGGAAACTATGGTATTAGAAAAGCAGCATGGTGAGTGGAAAATAGTTCGTATCCATTGGTCAAACTAATAATTAAAGTAAACGATAAGAAGGATATATATTACAGCAACTATTTTAATCGTCATAAGTTTTGTTAATTTTGCGCATGGCGATGAGAAACATCAAGCCAAAGATAAGCAGGCAATATTTAAAAAAGGAAGCTTTACCTATAGGAGATGAGTTAGATGTCGATTCAATTTCATTAATGCCAGTAAGTGCATAAATAAATTGTGGTATTTAAGTGAAGGACACTGAATATTATACATATTCTTTAGGTAAGGAAGTTTCTTCTTGCTACTTACATTTAGCTGAAGGTGCACCAGAACAACACCCTAGTAATTATGATGCAGGCATTAGTGAGGTAGGGTAAGTATATTCTTGATTGGTGATTAGCTTTATTCAAGCAAAACAGGGACTTTAATACTTTACTTAAGATGTATACTACTTGTTAGCTTAAACCTATCAGCAGGATGATATAAAACTGCGTAGCTTATAGGGTGTCCGTTAGATAATGTAATTCTAGTCACTTTTAAACAAGGAACGCCGTCTTCCAATTTCAAATTATGTTTTAAAATTTTTGTTGGTATTATGGCTTCTATTGTAATTTCAGCATCAGTTAACGGAGCAACGGAACACAAATATTCATTTACAGTTGTTTTACTGAAGTCTTGTTCTAAAAATAATGGAACTTCTTCAGCGCTCACATACCTTTCTTCTAATTGAAGTGGAATGTTATTTTCCAAATGAACGATTATAACTTTGAATACTTTTTTATTATTTGCCTCTAATGTATAAGCTAACTCACCATTTGGAACCAAAGTTAATTTACTCAGCACGGTCATACTGTGTGTGTGGCCTCTTGATTTTATTTCCTCAGATATATTTTTAATTTCTAATAATGAGCTTTGGGCTTGTGAAGGCTCAACAAATGTACCAACGCTAGGAACTCTCTTTAATAAACCTTGTGACACAAGCTCTTCAATAGACTTTCTAGCGGTCATACGGCTTGCTGAAAACTGTGTAGCTAACTCCGTCTCAGAAGGAATTTTAAAACCCTCAGGCCATTCTAAGGACGACAGTTTTTTATTTATATAGTCAGCAATGATTTTATATTTCGGTAAATTCATAAATTTTTAATTTTCGTCAATATGGTTCTAGACAGCGTACCCAATAAAGATAGTTTACATTATCTTAACAGTGTGTAAACGCTCTGTATATACTAGCTGGTAAGTCCTTTAATTAGTAAGTGATTCTTTTATAATTATTAATGAAATACAAGAAAAATATACCAAAATATTAATTTAAAAAAATCGTTGTATATACAGGTATAGTGTTGTATAAGGTTTATACAATAATAAAAAACTACTAACTAAAATCAGAGGAAATAAAAGTATGAAGCACTTTAAAAATAACTTTAGCCCAATTACAAAGGCTTTACTGCTAGGTGGTATTATGTCTTTTCCTGCATTAGCCAATGCAGAAGAAGCCAATGAAGCAGTTGAACGAATTGAAATTACAGGATCAAAAATCAAGCGAGCTGATATGGAATCAGCTAGTCCTGTTTCTATTATTACCGCTGCTGAAATAAGCATGTCCGGTATTTCAAACGTTGAAAACTTATTACAAGAAATGTCTTTTTCAGCAGGTGTTGCTGGTAATGCGACCAACGCTTATTGGACAAGTGGTGGTTATGGTACAGCACAAGTAAATCTTCGAGGGATGGGAATTAAGCGCACACTTGTTTTATTTAATGGAAGAAGAGTTGTTGGTGGGGGGACTGGAGCAAACAGTTCTGTCGATTTAAATATGGTTCCAACTTCAATGGTTGAGCGTATTGAAGTATTGAAAGATGGTGCTTCGGCAATTTATGGCGCTGATGCTGTTGCTGGTGTAGTAAATATCATCACTAAAAAGGATTTTGAAGGTGCAGAGCTTAATATTAAAGCTGGTATTACTGACGAAGGGGATGGTGAAAACCAAGATATTAATCTTACCTTAGGTGGAGATTTTGAACGAGGTAATGCAGTTTTAAGTTTAAATTACACTAATACTGAAGCAGTTCGTCAATCAGATCGTATCGATTGTGCTAAATTTGGTACAGAAGAAGGAAAATTTCAATGTTTTGGTAGTGGTACAACTGAAGGGGGGAGAGCATTACTGGCAGATGGTAGTCAGGTCCAATTTAGCCAAGATGAGAACAATGGTGATGCATATGGTCCATACAATAGTGAAGAGCATGGGTTTGAATGGATCCCTTATTTGAATGCTGTTAGTCCTATGGAACGCATCAATATTTCAAGTTTTGTTAACTATGAAGTGAATGATTCAATACGTTTATTTACAGAAACTATGTATACAAAACGTAAAGGTAAGCAAATTGTTACGCCTCGCAATGGGTTTGCAGGTATAAAAGTATCTCAAGATTTTGCTTATAACCCAACTGGTCAAGATTTAGAGTTTCAAAGTCGCCGGAATACAGAGTTAGGTGCCCCCTTCTTTTTCCAAGAAACTGATACTATTCGTATAGTATTAGGCCTTGAAGGTGACTTTGATAATGGTTGGGGATGGGATTTTGCTTTTAATTATGGCAGAAATACAGGAACAGACGGATGGACTTTTGATATCGACCCAGCTAAAGCTGCACAGACTTTAGATGATAGTATTTGTACTTATGATAATAGTAATGGTATTCCTTGTGGGGATTGGTTTGGTGTAAACCAGCTAGATCAGGGTGTTATTGACTATGTTAAGTATCGCCGAGAAGGAACAGGTGGTAATGAGATGCGTAGTTGGACTGCTAATATTTATGGTGATTTATTTGAATTGCCAGCAGGTGTATTAGGGTTTGCTGCTGGTGTAGAACACCGAGCTGAAGATGGCTGGCGTGACCCTGATTCAACTGTGTTAGCTAATGGTAATGAAGATCCTATTAGTGGTAGTTATGATGTTAGTGAAGCATTCATCGAGTTATCCGTTCCGTTATTAGCCGATATGCCCTTGGTAGAAAACTTAACGGCAGAAATGGCAATGCGTTATTCTGATTACAGTACGGTTGGTGCTGAATCTACGTATAAACTTGGTATTACATGGAAAGTTAATGATGCATTAATGATCCGTGGTGTGCAGTCTACAGCATTTCGTGCTCCCGTTATCACTGAGTTATTTGGTGGTACTAATGGAGAAAACTTAAGAACTATAGATCCTTGTGAGAATGCTACAGGGGCAATTGCTGCTAATTGTTTAGCAGACGGAGTTCCTGCTGACTTTGTTCAAGACGGTACAACTGTTTTAACAAGTGTTGGTGGAAATCCGGAACTTGGTGCAGAATCAGCAGATACAACTACTATAGGTATTGTGTGGGAGCCTGAATTTGTTAAAGGTTTATCTACTACGTTTGATTACTTTAATATAGAAATTGAAGATTCTATTACTTCAGTAAATGGTTCTGATATGTTGAAGTTATGTTATGAAGATCCTGTAGGAAACTCACAATTTTGTGATACTTTTACTCGTCATCAAGTGACTAAGCAAGTTAATCAACTTCAGCAACGCCCTGTAAATGCAGCCGTAGAAAAAGTTAGTGGTATTGATTTTAATATTGCATATAAATTTGAATTATTTGGTTATGATGCCAAAACAAATTTGGATGTGACGCGTTTATTAGATCATGAAAGTACACCTTTTGCAGGACAGCCGACTATTGATAAGGTTGGGTATATCACTGAAGATCAAGGTAGTTATACAGAGTGGCGCAGTAACTTTAGCTTGTCATTAATAAGCGATGATTGGATGGCTAGTTATTCTCTGCGTTATATTGGTGGTGCTGATGATGTAAATGGAAATGACTTTGATCCTCTTGGTAAGTCTGTCGATTCAATAACTTATTCTGATATTTCAGCGTCGTATATGTTTAATGATGAACTGACTATTTCGGCAGGTATTGACAACTTATTAGATGAAGAAGCGCCATATTTAACCTCTTGGAATGATGCTAATACCGATGTGATGACTTACGATTTACTCGGTCGTAGAGGTTTTGTAAAAATGTCTTATCGTTTTTAAAGCCCTTTGATAGCTTAAGCTTGTCACACCTCCCTGGGTGACAAGCTTTTTTTATATATGAAATAAAAGGTTATTTTTTGATATTAATTTTAATTGTATTTACTTTTTTATATTCACCATTTACGTTTTCTAAGAATGTGGAACTGGTCTTTCAATGTAGTGTTCAAGGATATTTGGCCACGGTTTTATAGTTTAGTCAGTATCAAGTTAGGTATTGCTACATGCTCTTTAGATGCCTTTTTATAAGCATGTTGCGGCATTTGACAACTAACCAATTCAAGCTGTTTCATCAGCCTTGTCTCACGATACCAGCATAACTAAATGCCTCGCTGAGTAACAATTTCACTCATCGATTTAGCACCTGCTGAGCCGCCATTTTAATTATGTGTAGCTTTGACTTCAGCTTGTAACACTAATTCATCGGCTAGAATACTTTTATCTCAGACTGCCCAGTATTTAAAGCTACTACGATGTACATTAAATACTTCACACAATAATTTCACTGTGTATTTTGCTTTATGGCTCTGGTTGAGCTTTTCGAATAATTCGAATAATTAGAATTATTCAGTGAATCTGGCATCAACAGCGCCGTAGTTTTTTTAGAATTTCCTATTCTAATACAATACATTCTATCTTTTTCAAACTCACTTATTTTTAATCGATCTGGCGTCATAGGTGACTTGACTTTATTCTTTTAACTGTTTGATCCATTTGCCAATCGTTGAATAACCAACATTCATCGCCTTAGCAGTTTCTTCATAAGTGTAACCATGATCAAAAACTAATTGTGCTGATTCTAAACAAAATTCTGAGCTGAAATTTTTACGTGAATGTTTTGCCATTTTCTATTCCTAATTCGGTTATGAGATAGAACGTAGCATCCTCTAATTAGGTGGCCAAAATCACTTTATCACTACAAAGGGAGTAACACTTCAAAACGTGATGGATGGGAATCATCTGCAAAACCAAAGTCTTATGCTGAAGTGCAGAAAACTTGGTTTTTGTCATCTTTTGGCTTAATTACCAATTTAAGGGGAGGACTGCTTAATCACGGAGTTTTGTACTAAGTAGCTCACTTAAATAAATTGTTATTTTGATGTTAAAAGGCACTGTTAAATTTTTTCAACAGTGCTTTTGGATAACGACGTTTGCAGCTTTTTACATTGACTAATGCCTTGGTTTATTTGTGCTAATAATCGTGCTAAATCTTCTGTTTTATGAGAAATATAAAAGCTTATTTCTTTATTATCGATTTGAAAAATATTGGCGCCTTTTAGTAACTTCTCATCCATATTAGACAACACAGTTATTGGTAATATTGCTCCTTCAACTCTTGATTGCGTGGCCATTTTTACGGCTTGAACATAGGAGTCTACTTCATGAGGAATAGCATTCAAATTCTCAATCATATCGATAATATTAGAGTGCCTTAACCCCGCAATTTGTTTGTCTGATAAATCGCTCAACTTATTCAATACGGGATTTGCAGTAATGAAAAAATAGCTAATATTTAACAGTGGGTTAGCATAGGTAGCTATTTCACTGCGGTTAATGGTTTTAGCTAAGCCAACGGCGATATCTATTTCTCCACTCTCTAATTGAAATAAGAGTCTGGCTACGGGGAGAGCACGAGAATCATACTGAATATGTGAGACATCTAAAGCACATTGAAAAATTTCACCAATACTACCTTGAATTTTATTGTCTTGATAAAAAAAATCAGGGCCTCCTGAACTATTCACACCTAATTTATATTTTGCTGAATAAACAGCGAAACTAAATAAGGAGCTTAACCCTAAATAAATGGTAAGCAATGCGGTAACTCGAGCTCTCATAAATGAATCATTATTCCTTAGCATTTGCATTTACTTCAACAACTGAACATCCATGTTAAATTAAACGATAAATTATCAACTCATTACCGCTATTTTATATTTATGCAATTTATTAGCATAAATATCAATAGTTTTTATTGTTTATTTTGAGGGAGTGCTAGATGGTTTATCGACAAAGTGCCTATCTTTACCAATAAATTTAGGCGTTTGAATTGATAGCACTTTTAATGGCGATTGTGAGGTTACCTTTACGGAATGAACAACGCCTTTATTTACGCGGATAAAATCACCGGGTTTTACGATTTGTTTAGTTTCATCTAAATAAAACAATCCTTCTCCTTCTAATACATAAATAAGTTCTGTGTGTTCTTTATGAAGATGTGCTTTTACTTCATTACGAACAAAAATAATAAATTCAGTGGCACTTTCACTGCTGCCAAGTTCATGTATATGCAAATTTTTCATGTCTTTAGGAGGAGTATAAGTACTTAAATCGGTGCCTGCATAGGCTTTTGTACTTAACAAACAAATAACGAAAAGGAATAACAAATGTACGATCAATTTCATGGTTAATATAATGTAAATTAAATGTATTGATATAGTTATAACAGAAAAAAGTTCATCGTGTGAATTTACATTTTAATTTACCTGTTATTTTGTGTTTACTTGGCGCTATTGTTTATTGGCTTGTTTATTGTGCAATGCCAGTTTGCTTAACGATTTCTCAATAAAAATCATTTACGTTATGCTACTGTGTAGCACAATATCGAGTATGAATAATGATTAAGGCGTTGAGCATTATGATTGAACACAGAGAGCTTCGTAGTATTTGTCATGCATCACTAGGAACAAAAAATGTCGGGCAAGCAAAAGCTTTTTATCAACCGTTATTAAAAACCCTAGCGATAGAGTTAGTCTGTGAATATGAACATGCTGTTGCCTTTGGAAAGGGCGGCTACCCTGAATTTTGGCTGCAAATTCCTTTTGATAAAAAAATGGCGAGCCAAGGTAATGGTGTACATTTTGGTTTTGTTGCTACAAGCCAAGAACAGGTTGATAATTTTTATCAACAAGCGCTTGCCTTAGGAGCAAAAGATAACGGAAAGCCCGGAGAAAGACCTGAATATGGTGATAAATATTATGGCTGTTTTGTCTTAGACCTAGAAGGCAATAAAATTGAGGCATGTTATTGGAAATTGTCAGATTAATTTAGCAGGAATATTTACTATTTGTTTGATTCGCAATAGAAAATAACAATCTAGTTGGTAACATAAATAAATAATTAAATTTGACTTTATCATTGTCTTAACTTCGTTTTATACTGATGCCCTGAAAAATTTCATCTTCAAAAACATTAATAATTAAAGGTATTACATTGGTTAGAGATTATTTCAATTTATCAAAATTGCTTCAATCTCTAGTGATGATTGTTTTACTCTTGATAACGCGTGAGTCAACTGCTTGGCAAGTTATCGAAAATAGTACCTTTGATGCTTTCATTGAAAAAGCCGAATCACTAAAAGATACCAATGCTGCACAAGCCTTTAATTTTCTTAATAAACAAAGTCATGACCTTTCTTCGTTATCAATAGAGAACCAATTAATTTTCAATAAATTATTAACAGAACTTTATGTCGAACAAGCACAATACCAGCAAGGTATTAAATTAGCTGATGAGGCATTAACGTTAGCAAGGCGTTTATCAAGTCCTAGTATTACTACTTCTGAATTACTTTATGCCCGCGGTTTTGCCATCGAAAGCTTGGGAGATTATCAAGCGGCACGTGAAGACTATATACAAGGGTTGGAGATTGCTGACTCCTTAAATAATAAAAAAATAGTCGCGGTAGGTTTAATTAATCTAGGAGCATTAGACTATTTAATGGAGCAGTTTGACCGCGCGCTAATTATGTTTAATGACGCATTGGCCATTGCCCAAAGTATTAATGATGATGAGTTGTCCGGATATATTTATGGCGAAATGGGAATTTTATATAGCTTGATAAATCAGGAAGATAAATCCTTGTCGTATCATAAAAAAGCTTACGAATTCTATGTAAAAGCCGGAAAATCGTTATACGCTATCAATACTTTACGAAATATAGCGTCAAGTTACTCTATAAATGAGAAATACGAAGCTGCCATCACGGTTTATCAACAAATACTCGAACATATCGATGAAATTTCAAATAACGAATTGATCGCTTCTGTATATTCGGGCATGGCTTGGGCACATGTAAAGCAAAAAGATAGTGATCCTGAGGCGTCTTATCAATATATGTTAATTGCGAGTCAATATATTGAACAAACGGAACAAGTCGATATTCCTATTGCTCATGCACTTGATAAAGGGTATTTATTTTTGGAATTAGGACGTTATCAAGAAGCGTTAAACAATATGCATGTTGCTACCGAATATTTGAAACAATATGAAGGTAGCGAGAAAAAAGTTGTCAATACTATTTCTAAGTTAGATTTACTGTATTTAAAAGCGGAAACTTATTACAAGATTGAAGATTTTAAACAAGCTTATCAAGCGCAAGACGAATTTATCACCTTTGCATTGTCATTACCTGAAAAAAGTAATGTAGATGAAATTGAAGATCTTCGCATGCGATATGAAAGTGAGCAAGCTGATCTACAATCTAAAATTTTACAACAAAAAGAATCCGTTCAATCTTTATTATTATCGGAAGCTCAAAGTGATGTGCAAAACCGTAGAATATTCATGATAATTTTTGCCATTATCGCTTTAATCCTTGCATGGATATTGATCAAAATTATTCGTGGTCAGAAAAAAATGTTACTTGCTTCAATGCGCGATAGTTTAACGAATGTGACCAATCGTTGTTACTTGATGCAGTTAGGCGAAGAATTAATTTATCACGCAAAAGATAAAAAATTACCGTTAAGTATTTTTATATTAGATATCGATAATTTAAAAAGTATCAATAACATTAAGGGGTATCACAGAGGGGATTTAACACTGAAGTTTATTGCTCAGCTTGGCAAGTCACACCTGCGTGAAAATGACCTGTTCGGCAGACTTGATAACGATAAATTTGTCGCTGTGCTACCCGATACTGAACAAGCTTCAGCTCAAAAAATGGCTGAAGAAATACGTCTGTCATTAGCACAACAAGCAAAGCTTAATAAAGATTTACAAGAGGTGACTATCAGTGCTGGCGTTACTCAGTACCTTGAAATTAACCATGCAAATTTTGAAGTTTTATTATCCGCGGCGAATGAATTGCGCGTTAAGGCAAAAGGTCTTGGTGGAAATAAGGTGTTCATAGATGATTAATGTCACTAGTTTGAAATTAATTGGCTTTTTGCTGCTGATTGTGATGTTTACACTTAGCGCGGAAGAGCAGTTAAATAATGCTCCACTCTTATCTGATACAAAACCAGCCGTTCAATCTAGCTTACTAAATAATGATGAACCACTGCCGGTGAATGCTAGGATCCTTTCATTGCTTGAATTGAGTGAAAAATCCCCTGGACAAGCCGAGCAATTATTACCTAAAGTTGACGATATTAGTCATAGTTTTAATGCGGCTGAAAAATACCTGATGTTGATTATTCGCGCGAATATTATTCGCGAGAGTCATGAACAACATAAAGCAATTAATTGGTTAAAAAAGGCGTTATCACTCGAAGATAAAATTGCAACTATGCAATTAATTCAGCCACAATTTAACCAAATACATACCAAGCTCGCAAACAGTTATGCCCAAATTGGTCAATATGAATTGGCATATCAACAAAAGAATAATTATTTAGATAAATATCGTGATTATCGTAAGTTTTTACGCGAACAACGTTTAGCAAAACTTAATGCTAAATATGATACTGACCTTAAAGTAAAAGCGAATGAATTATTAAAAACAGAACATGAGTTGCAACATTTACAATTAAAAGAAACTGAAAAAGAAGTCGCGATTCAGCAACGAAATATAGGGATTTTGCTGATCACCGCAATTATTTTTATTGCGCTTTTGATCAGACAATTAAAAATAAATACCGCGTTAAAACAACTTACTGAGCGTGATAATTTAACTCAGCTATTAAATCGACAGTCTTGCTTTGAACAAGGCGAATTATTGTTAGAAGCCGCTTTAAAATATCAGCATGATCTCAGTGTCATCCTATTAGATATTGACTTTTTCGAACGTATCAATCAAGAGTATGGCTGTGTTATTGGTGATGAATTGATTAACGCGATTAGTCAATTAGGCAAAGAGTCGATTCGTCCTCGCGATATTTTTGCTCGAATCGCGGGTGAAGAGTTTGCGGTTATTTTACCTCAAACCAACCATGAACAAGCAAAAGCCATTGCCGAACGTTTTCGTGAAAAAGTACAACAATATCGTTACACTTATCAAGAAGAGTTTCTTCAGATAACGATCAGCATTGGTGTTGCGAGTTTGTCACAAACGGAACAAAATTTTGATGCATTAGTTAATGCCGCAGATGAAGCGTTAATGGCGGCAAAAAATACCGGTCGTAATCAAGTCTGTAGCTATATTAAGCAAGATTGATAATATTTATCAAATTCTAAAACTTTCTTTCGATCAGCTATTTTTTCCTATGTGATAATCAGCTAAGCTAGTGCAGAGATATAAAGGTTGAACTTCACTTTAATCTAATCAAATTAATAATAATTAAACTGCTTTTTAGTCTTTTTTACATTTAAAGAACGGCATGTTTTCAATAATGTTTAATATTAAAAAGAAAATTTACGCTCAGCGTTTACTTGTTGATTAAAACTCAACCAATAAACAGAAGCTAAGTCGTTTATATTGGGAAAATTTATCCATGTCTGATGCGCTTGATTATAGTCTTGATGGTATTGAACAACGACCATTACGACAATTTACAGAAGAAGCTTATTTAAATTACTCCATGTACGTTATCATGGATAGAGCTTTGCCACATATTGGCGATGGTTTAAAACCAGTACAACGTCGTATAGTTTATGCCATGTCAGAACTTGGTTTGTCGGCTGCAGCGAAATATAAAAAGTCAGCTCGAACTGTTGGTGATGTGTTAGGTAAATTTCATCCGCATGGTGATTCCGCCTGTTATGAAGCTATGGTGTTGATGGCGCAGCCATTTTCTTATCGTTATCCTTTAGTTGATGGTCAAGGTAACTGGGGTGCCCCAGACGATCCTAAGTCTTTTGCCGCGATGCGTTATACCGAGTCTCGTTTATCTCGCTTTAGTGAAGTGTTATTAAGTGAACTTGGCCAAGGTACGGTTGATTGGTTACCTAATTTTGATGGCACGATGAAAGAGCCAAAAACGTTGCCTGCGCGTCTCCCTCATATTATGCTAAACGGTATTACGGGGATTGCCGTGGGTATGGCAACGGATATACCGCCACATAATGTCAAAGAAATGGCTAACGCCTGTGTCAAACTGATCGAATCACCTAAAACTGAAATTACCGAATTATTAGAGGTTGTAAAAGGCCCCGACTATCCAACTGATGCAGAAATCATCACTCCAGCTGCCGATATTGAAAAAATATATCAAACTGGCCGTGGTAGCATCAAAATGCGGGCAGTTTATGATATCGAACACGGTGAGGTGGTGATAACCGCCTTACCTCATCAAGCATCAGGTGGGAAAATATTAGAACAAATAGCCGCGCAAATGACCGCGAAAAAGCTACCTATGGTTGTAGATTTACGTGATGAGTCGGATCATGAAAATCCAACGCGATTAGTCGTTGTTCCTCGTTCAAATCGCGTAGATATAGAACAATTAATGCAACATCTTTTTGCCACTACCGACTTAGAAAAAAACTATCGTGTTAACCTCAACATGATTGGTTTAAATAATAAGCCTGCGGTTAAAAATTTAAAAAGTATTTTATCTGAATGGATTGAGTTTCGCCGTGAAACTATTCGACGACGTTTGCAATATCGTTTAGATAAAGTACTTGCGCGGTTGCATATTTTAGACGGTTTATTGATTGCGTATTTAAATATTGATGAAGTTATTGAAATTATACGTAATTATGATGAACCGAAAGTAGAATTAATGTCTCGCTTTTCGCTTTCACAAATTCAAGCGGAAGCGATTTTAGAAATTAAACTACGTCAATTGGCGAAGTTAGAAGAAATTAAAATTCGTGCAGAGCAAGATGAATTAAATCAAGAACGCGAAAAGTTAGAGAAGATATTGGGCTCCAATGCACGAATGAATACCTTAATGAAAAAGGAAATTCTTGAAGCTGCAGAAAAATATGGAGATGAACGTCGCTCGAAAATTATTGAACGTACCGAGGCAAAAGCATTATCAGAAAAAGATTTAGTACCAAGTGAACCTGTTACTGTTGTTGTTTCTGAAAAGGGCTGGGCTCGTTGTGCTAAAGGGCATGACATTGATGCGAAAATGTTAAGCTATAAAGCTGGAGATGAATATTTATGTTCAGCGAAAGGGCGAAGTAATCGACCTGTTGTATTTATCGATTCTTCAGGTCGGGCTTATACCACTGACGCGCATACTTTGCCTACTGCTCGAAGCCAAGGCGAACCTTTAACGGGACGTTTCAATTTATCCGCCGGTGAGAACTTTGAGCAAACGTTAATGGCAGATGACAATGCGAATTACTTATTGAGCAGCGATGCTGGTTATGGGTTTGTTGGTAAGTTTTCAGATATGATCAGCCGCAACAAAAACGGTAAAGCATTACTTAGTTTACCGGCAAACGCTAAAGTGATCAGACCTAAGCTTATTCAAAACCTTGAAAAAGCGTTAGTACTTGCCATTACTACCGAAGGAAGAATGTTGGTTTTCCCTGTAAAAGATTTACCGATATTGAGTAAAGGTAAAGGTAATAAAATTATCAATATTTCGTCTGCGCGCGCAAAGTCACGCGAAGAGTTTGTGACACTTCTTGAGGTTATCACGGATCAAGACGCCGTGACTTTACATGCTGGTAAACGAAAATTAACCCTCAAAGCAAGTGATATAGAACACTATCGTGGTGAAAGGGGTAGACGAGGTAATAAATTACCACGAGGCTTACAGCGAGTCGATCGCGTTGAAGTAGAGTCGCCGGTTAACGTTGCACAGGATGACACTGAAGCACCTGATACAGGTGGCGAATAAGGTACCAGTAAATTATCGTTTAGTTTAACTTTGATCTGTTAATTAAGCTTTATTTATTCTCCGCACTATTAATTCACATAGATTGGCATAGTCATAGGCTTAGTAATGTAACGTTTGTCGTTACTTGCTAAGCCTAATTACATTCTAGCGTTTTAATTACCTAGGAAATAGCTTTCACACATTCGTGACAATTCAACGTAATTCCTACGTTATATTCAAATTTTGTCATAAATCTGTCATCTAAAACTCCTAAACTTTTAGGTGAAAGGAGATTTCTGTGTATAAAATTATTCAAAATATTATCCGTGATAAAAAAATAACAGTGGTTTTTCAGCCCATCTTTGATATTACTAATCAAACTATCGTTGGTTATGAAGCATTATCTAGGGGCCCTCTAGATAGCATTTATTACGCGCCTGATGTGTTATTTAAAGCAGCTACTGATTGTGGTTTATTATCTGAGCTTGAAATATTATGTCGTGATACTGCAATTCAACAATTTGCTCACTTACAATTGGAAGGAAAATTATTTCTTAATGTAAGTCCGTTGGTGTTATTAGATAAAGCCCACCCACAAGGTGAAACGATAAAACTTGTTGAGAAGGCTGGGTTAGATTGTCGAAGGATCGTCATTGAATTGAGTGAAAAATATCCTTTCCCAAACGCAGAAACTTTGAGTCTTGCGCTAGCAAAATATCGAGAATTTGGCTTTGATGTCGCTATTGACGATCTTGGTGCTGGGTATTCAGGTTTAAAAATGTGGAGCCAATTACGGCCAGATATTGTTAAAGTTGATCGTTACTTTGTTGAAAACTGCCACCTTGATAACTTTAAAAGAAAATTTCTTAAAGCAATATTTGAATTAGCAAAATCGGCACAAGCAAAGGTCGTGGTTGAAGGTATCGAAAGCTTTGAAGAATATGAACTCTTAAGGCAATTAGGAATGAGTTATGCGCAAGGGTTTTATTTAGCTAAACCAAACGCAAACCCTATTCGTCATTACCCGCAATGGCTTGAACAAGACTCGCTTTACTTAAAGTTAAATGCCTGAAAAAGTAAGGGTTAAGTTTTTACATTTTGCATTGATTTAATTAATTGGCAGAGTTTGGTAATTTTTATATTTGATAATTGTCGGTAGTCAAAGTAAGGGCAAATTATTAAATTTTTATCGGTATTGATAGCAAACTCTGTGGATAGCCAGTGACAAGTTTCAGCAAGTTCTAACTTACTCGCATAGGTTTTTCCCATAATAATTGAAATGTTTTTTGGTGACGTATTATGACGCATTAAGTGTGGTAATATCTCTGCCGCTGTTACCTTAAATAATAAATTCTCATTACTGTGGCCTTGCAGTAGTGCATTATCTCGATAGTCTTGCCACGATTTATAATGTGGCTTGGTTAGTTCAAAGACGAGTTTTGCATAAACATTAAATATTTTACGCCAATGATTGCCGGTAAGATCTGCGATCATTTTAATCTCCCCGTTTTGCATTGGTCTACATGCGGATAACGAGAGGTATGACTCTAACGGTGGAGTATTCTCAATATAAACATTTAATTGTGCAGCTGGATTACCAAGCCCGATTAGTGACATTTTATTACTGCTATATTTTTATGTTTGCAATAAAAAACCCAGTAAAAACTGGGTTTTAGTTTAAACGTTTTAATTAGCTTAAAACTCGTCCAACATATACTCTAGCGAGTCTTCATAGACTTTTAGGTCTTTTTCAAGTTGGAACTTTTCTTTCAGTTGTTCTATTTCACGCCATTTTCTTTTTTTATTACTATTGGTTGCGGCTTTTGGTTGTTTACCAAGTGAGCCAACGACTTCATTTAGCTTATCCATGGAATGCTCCTTTTTTCTACAACTGCATGATTTTTTTATCATACTATCCTGAAAAATTGAAACATTTTTTTTAAGTTTTTAGCCAAGTGAATGAATAGTAACCTTTTTTATTTTTATTTTTATAATAGTGCTGAAAGTTGTTTTTCTAATTTCACTTGGTCAATAGCAAAATTTCTGATCCCTTCTGATAACTTTTCAGTTGCCATCGCATCTTCATTCATTAACCAACGAAAATCTGCTTCGGATAGTGGCGACTCTTTTGCTATGGCTGGCTGATCATTAAATAATTTTTGCTCAACTGGCTCTTGAGAGTTAGCTAATTCATCTAAAAGTTGAGGGCTAATGGTTAATCGGTCACAGCCTGCTAACGCTAAAATTTCACCACTATTTCTAAAACTCGCGCCCATAACCACTGTTTGGTAACCTTTAGCTTTGTAATAATTATAAATTTTACTTACTGACAATACACCTGGATCTTCTGCTGCTGGATATGCTGTTTTCCCAGTGTCTTTTTTGTACCAATCTAAGATACGACCAACAAATGGAGAAATTAAATATGCGCCCGCTTCAGCACAAGCTTGCGCTTGAGCAAAACTAAATAATAAGGTTAAGTTGCAATTAATGCCGGAATTTTCTAACTGTTCGGCTGCTTTGATCCCTTCCCATGTTGAGGCTAATTTTATTAAAATTCTATCATTACTAATGCCGGCTTCGTTATACATAGCAATAAGTTTATGTGCTTTTTCAATTGACGCTTGAGTATCAAACGATAAACGGGCATCAACTTCCGTAGAAATACGGCCAGGGATTATTTTTAAAATTTCTAAACCAATTAATACCGATAATTTATCTGCCGCGTCAATCACTTGTTGCTCAGCATTGTCGGATTGTGCCTTTGCCCAAGTTACAGCTTGGTCCAATAAATGTTGATAGCTTTCTATCGAAGCAGCTTTAAGAAGTAATGAAGGATTAGTTGTCGCATCTTGTGGATGAAATTTTGCGATAGCTTCAATGTCGCCAGTATCAGCAACAACCGTCGTCATTTTTTTTAACTGTTCTAGTTGGTTTGTCATCATATTTTCCTTTGATTAAATGTGAAAAGTGTACCGATTAAGCGTTGAGCAAATCGTAAATAATATGACAAGCGGCTTATTTCTGGTGTGACTTCGATAATTACTCAAATTATCGATTATGAACATTTGAGTTCGAACACTAATTTGTATCAAATCCTAGCAAATTAGCAAGTAGCTTTTGTGAATTTTTAATAAATAATTAGATTATTTATTTATGCGATAGATCGCGATTTCATCGATTTAAATCCGACCTCGCTATGATATAGTATCGACAATTTTAATTGAGTTGGATCCGTTATGTTACTTGTTGTCTCTCCTGCAAAAAATTTAGATTATGAATCTCCTTTAACGACAGATAAATTTTCACAACCTGAATTATTATCGCATAGCCAATTATTAATAGAAGAATGCGTCAAACTTTCTCCTGCAGAGATATCTTCCTTAATGGGGATCAGCGATAAATTAGCCGGACTAAATGCCGCAAGATTCGGACAATGGTCACAACCTTTTACTACTGAAAATGCTCGTCCAGCAGTGTTGGCGTTTAATGGTGATGTATACACAGGGCTAGATGCAAAAACTTTAACGGATGCTGATTTTGAGTACGCACAACAGCATATGAGAATATTGTCGGGATTATATGGTTTACTTAAGCCCTTAGATTTAATGCAAGCTTATCGGCTAGAAATGGGCACTAAGCTTAATAACGATCGTGGTACTAATTTATATCAATTCTGGGGCGAGTTAATTACTGAGAAGCTAAATCAAGCACTTGCAGAGCAAGGAGATAATATTTTAGTGAACCTAGCGTCAAATGAATACTTTAAAGCTGTGAAGAAAAAGTCATTACAAGCTGATTTGATCACGCCGGCTTTTAAAGATTGGAAAAATGGTCAATATAAAATGATCAGTTTTTTCGCGAAAAAAGCACGTGGATTAATGGCTAGATATATTATTGAAAATCAAGTGAATTCATTAGCAGAATTAAAAGGGTTTGCGGTAGCGGGGTATAGCTTTAATGAAGACTTATCAAAAGGGAATGATTGGGTTTTCACGCGTAAAGAGGTCGAATAACTCACTCATTTTGGTTATTCAAAATAGTAATTTAACCCTAAGTACAAGTAACTACCATTAAAACCAAAGGGTGTAGAGCGGCGAGAATATTTAAATACGCCAGGGCTGCTGACTATTTCATTGCCTTGTTCGTCTACTATAGTGCCCGCATGTGAATTTGCGATGGTATTTTTATCGGGAGTGACATTGAAGAGGTTGTTTACTCCCACATACCAAGATATTTGTCGATTAAATTGGTGTTTTACTTGTATGTCGGTCAATATTTCAGCGCCGTAGGTTTGTTTGCCGCCATCCGTTATGGTGTATTTTCCGTAACGGTTAACATTAAAATTCACTGACCAATTATTTAATAGATAAGTTGCATTGACACTCATTCTATTCTTGGGCTGCCATTCTTCTATAATCGAAATATCTTGTTCTGAAAAAACTTGCTCAATTGACAGCGCATTCAATACAGTTGAGTTTGGCACATAGCGTTTACTGACATCCGTGTCGGTTATATTTCCGGCAAATGTTAAGTCAAAATTACCATTGAATAAAGGTGTTTTCCAACTAGCAATGACATCTAAACCTCTCGTTTCTGTATTGACCCCGTTAAGGAAAACCTGCGCTTTATCGACGTGGTTTTGCTGTAATAATTCTGTTAATTCTGTCGACAGTCCAACTCCTAATTTATTACTGATAACGATGCGGTCATCAATATCAATCGCATAATAATCAAGCGTGACGTTGAATTTATCGGTAAAATTAAACACACTTCCAAAGGTAAAGTTTGTTGATTTTTCTTCTGTTAATTGTGGTACACCAATCAGGGATGCGAGCGGACTATCGTTTCTAAAGGTACCTATTTGTTCTGCGGTAAAGTGCTCGTCATCATCAACAATAAATTGGGTACTGATATTATTAAAATAAAGTTGCTGCATAGAAGGGGCTCTAAACCCAGTACTGATAGAACTGCGTAAGGTGATTAATTCATTGAGACGCCAATGAGTAGCAAGTTTAATATTCGAGGTATCGCCAAAGTCATTATAATTATCATACCTTAAGGCACCATCAAACGTGATATTTTCAATTAATTCACTGTTTAGCTCTAAATATAAAGAGCTTACTTGTCTAGACTCGTGAACAGATGAATTTGTTGAAATACCAGGAAAACCTTGAATTCCGCCTAAAGCATTATGGTCAAAATAGGCACTATCGCCATGACTATCATAATCAAAATAACTATATTTCTCTCCAGGACTGACTTGATACTTATCTTTTCTTATTTCAGCACCTATGGCGAGAGAAAAGTACTCATAAATACGCCTTACATCAATATTTAAGGTTTGTAATGATAAAGATAACGAATACGCATCTGCCGATTGTGGTAGTTGACTTCTAATTTGTTCTGGGCTCAACAACCCTTGTGAATTTAGTAGGTTAACATATGAAGCATTCAGCGAGTTTTTAGTGCGATAATCGATCGTATTTTCACCCTGTGTGAATGAAATATCTATCGCTGTATCATTACTAAGTTCTGTTTTAAATCCTAAATTAAAGGACGTGTCAGTAATATCTGAATGAATATAAGGTAAATAGCCATTAGGTCTAACGGCTATATTATCTTGCAAAATAGGATTTGCTAGCTCATTGGCACTGTGGCGGAAAAAAGCAGCAGAATTATTTCTTCGTTTAGAATATAAAGCGAAACTATATAATTCACCAGTCTTGATTGGGTAATTAGCGTTATAAGCTAAACTTAATTGCTGATACGCAGGATCGCCAATTTTAAAGGTATTTCTATTGGCTGTTTTTTCTTTTTGATCAGTGGCAAGATAGTCGCCATTTTCAAGTTTCAAACAATCTTGATACTGACAACTACCATGTAACCCAGAGCGGTCGGTTGCTTGATGTGTAAGATAACTCAAACTTGTATTAAAAAATCCATGTTCATTGAGTGTAAAGCCTTTATTTATACTTACATCAAAGGTATTACCGTCACCTTGCTGATATTGACCAATAGTTGAGTGAAAACTGCCGGTGTTCGCTGAATCTTTTAATACGATATTAATGACACCTGCAATGGCGTCTGAGCCATATTGAGCCGCAGCGCCATCACGTAGTATCTCTATACGTTTTATGGCAGATAAAGGGATGGTATTTAAGTCAGCTCCTGCAGTGCCTCGGCCTACGGAAGTATTGATATGAAGTAAGCTTGCATGATGTCGGCGTTTACCATTTACTAAAATCAAGGTTTGATCAGGTCCTAATCCTCTTAATGTTGCAGGTTTTAATACATCTGTGCCGTCGCTTATCGAAGAACTGGCAAAATTGAATGAAGGCGCAATACTTTGCAGCATTTTACCAACTTCAAATTCACCGGTATTCTTTAAACTTTGCTGGGAGAGAATATCTACGGGGACCGGTAACTCTTGAAGACTTCTTGCGATATTTCTACTACCAACAATCGCTATTTTTTCAATGTGCTCTTGTTGTTGATGTGTTCTTGTTCTTTGCAGTGAAGGTGTCTTAGACGGTAATGGTGAGATATTATTACTTTCGGATTGTAAATTTATAAACGAGCTGTCTTCGATTATCTGCAATTGATTATTTTTAATCACAGAGGTTAACCCTGAATTTCTTAACAATTTTCGTAGTGCTTGAGTAAAACTGTAATAGCCCTTAAGTGTATTAGTTTGATAGTTTCTAGTTAATTCATACGAAAAAATAATCGTTTTATCGGTTTTTTTTGCAAAGGTTATTAATGCTTGATCCGCAGGTTGCTGTTGAATATCAAACAGAAACAGCTTTTCGGCGAAGCTGTTATTGCTAATACAAAGCCATAATATTGCGATGCTAGCAATTTTATTTTTCTTACAGAATAAGAATGTTTTCATGGTGTTAAAGTATTGTTTAATACCTGAAACATACGGCTGCCAAAATAACATCAAGCGAAAAAGTTACCTATTTGGTGATTTAAATGTTTGATATATTGGCAGTATAGACTTTTTTAAGATTAAGCAGAAGTGATTAAGAAGGATTCTCTGCTTTACTTAATTGAATTGAATTTGTGGCATTAAATTTATATTTAATATTGAAGTTATTTGCCAGCGATTCTAGTAAGCCATTGATATCACCAGCTTTAAAATAACCCGCTATTTTTATTTTGCTAACATCGTCGTTGGCAATCTCAAATTGAATCTTGTTATAACGACTAACTTCACTGAGTGCTTCTTTTAGAGTTTCACCTGAAAATATTAACATGCCTTGTTGCCAAGATAATTCTTGTTCCGCTTGGGCTTGTGATAATGAGAACGTTGCTTGTTGTTGTTTATTTTCAATCACCGTTTTTTCGCCGTCTGTGATGATCATACTGGAGTCATGTTTTGCACGTTCTGTTTCTATCAAAGAAGCAAGTTTTTTGCTCGGTAATTGATTACTAACTAGCACTTGTCCTTCGCTGACATAGAGCTCCATATCGAGTTCATTATTTTTTTGAATATTAAACACTGTACCGAGCGCCGTGAACGATTTATTACCGGTATTGACGGTAAAAGGTCGAGTTTTATCTTTGGCAACGTCAAAAAGAGCTTCACCATACAACAAGTGTATATTGCGATGGTTCTTATTGTAATTTACCGTGATTTTAGAATGAGTATTTAATGTGACTTTACTACCATCAGGTAATAAAAACTCATGTTGTTCACCAATGCGAGTCTGATAATTCATCATTTGATTTTCAGCGGGAAATACTGAAATTGTTGATATTGACTGACCGAGTAAAATCGCCATTAGAGATAATAAAAGCATTATTAAAAATAAACTTTTAGCACTTAAACCACTTAAACGGTCATTTTTCTCTAAAGGAAATACACCATTTAGCTCATTTAATTCTTTGATGTTATCGAAAACAGATGTCGCTTTATATAGTGCTTGATGGTGAAGAGGGTTTTGATTAAGCCATGCAATTAGTTGTGGTTTTTCAGAGTCGGTTAATCCACGATTTAAACAACGCACCCAAGTTCGCGCTTGTTGTTTAATTTGTTGGTTGATTAATCGATTTGACACTTTGGTTGCTTTCCTTAATAACGGCAAAATATCTGGATATTAGCGTATATGTTTTTACTGATTACTATAAATAATAGTATACAATTTCAACAGATGATATTTTCACCGAAATTAATGGACTAAGCAAGTAATATTGAGCAGATGTTCAATATTACTTGTTTATGATCATCTTTTCGCGGATCGTTTGGCTTGTTTTTTCGCTTTAGCTTTCATTTGTGCTTTTGATTTTTTGACTTTCGGTTTCTTTAATGCAACTTTTGCTTCTTTATATTTAGGCCGTAAATCTTCTATCACTCTACGAGGCAATTTATCGCCTATATAACGTTCAATTTTAGCCACAACCGCCATATCATGTGCTTCTACTAATGAAATTGCCGTGCCTTTATTACCCGCTCGACCGGTTCGACCAATACGATGTACATAAATATCGGCTTTTCTAGGCATATCAAAATTAATCACATGGGTGATGTCATCAATATCTAAGCCTCGTGCTGCTACATCCGTGGCAACTAATACATTTATCTGTGCATTGCGTAAACGTTCAACTGCTTTATTTCTCTTATCTTGTGCCATTTTACCTTCTAACCAAGCACAAGGAATGTCTTCCGCGTATAGTTTGCCAGAAAGGTATTGCACGGTTTCACGCTTATTGGCAAAAACCACCGCTCGTTTAATTTCTTCTTGCTTCAATAAGTGAGCTAGTAAGGCAAATTTATGATCTTTATCATCGGCTAAATGAAGCCATTGATGAATCTTAGCTTTTTCTTTACGTGAAGGGTTCGATTCAAGAAATATCGGATCGTTGAGTATTTCTTTTGAAAACTTAACCACGCCTGCACCTTCGAGTGTGGCTGAGAAAAGCATTGTTTGTTTACGCCATCTTGCTTCGGCAATAATTCGATTTATCGTTTCAGCAAAACCCATGTCTAACATGCGATCAGCTTCATCAAGCACTAGAATTTCTATTTCACGCGCGTCAAACTGCTCATTTTCAATGTATTCAAGTAACCGACCAGGGGTAGCAATTAAAATATCGGTGGTTTCATTTAAAATTTCTTTGTGACTACCATAGTTAACACCACCGGTGATCACGCCACTTTTTATTTTAGTTAACGCCGTTAAGTTTTCACTTTGTTCATGTATCTGTAACGCTAACTCACGAGTTGGCGATAAAATTAGTACACGTGGAAAACCCGGTTTTGTTCTTGGGTAATCGAGTAAATGCTGAGCAACGGGTAAAATAAATGCGGCAGTTTTTCCTGTTCCTGTCGGTGCAGATGCTAACACATCTTTCCCCGCCATCGCGGCAGGTAAAACTAGCGATTGAATGGAAGTAGGTTTAGTATAACCGGCATTGTTTATGCCGCCTAGGAGTTCTGAATCTAGGTCAAACTGCTCAAACATAGTGATTTTAGGCTCGAAATTAAGATGTGCAGATTATAGTGGTAAAGTCGTCAATAACCTATAGTGCACGTTAAAAAGTTTATAATTTAATTGATTAACTGGATAATACGTCTTGTATTTCATTGTGTATTTGTTGGCACCATGAGCTAATACGTGTATCGCTGTCATTATATTGGTTATCTTCATCCAAAGCTAAACCAACAAAGTGGCTTTTATCAGCTGTTAACGCTTTAGAAGCGGCAAATTCATAACCTTGGTTTGGCCATAAACCGATAACATATCCACCTTGAGCGATAACTTTGTCATGTAACATTCCCAAAGCATCTTGAAACCATTCGGTGTAACCGATTTGATCGCCCATGCCGTATAACGCAACAATTTTACCGTTAAGATCTAGATGATCTATTTCATCCCAATGGCTTTCCCAATCTTCCTGAATCTCGCCATAATCCCACGTTGAAATACCAAAAATGAGTAAATCAAACTTCTCGCTTTCAGCTAATGGTATATCTTTTAGGTTAAATAATTGCACGACACCATCATCAAATTGGCTTTGAATTTTTTCGGCAGCAATTTCTGTATAACAAGTCGTTGAGCCATAAAAAAGTCCAATTTCCATGCTTTCTTCCTAGCTAGTTATTTGGGAAATATAATGGCGCGCAGTTTATCAGATCGAGCTATTAACAAGCTAGCAAGGATTAAAAAAATTATAGGAATTTTTAATGGGGCGATTGAAGCCGGAAATACCAGTATAAAAATTGATTTTTTATCAAATACCCTGTAATTTTGTCGCCTCTGTTACGGTCTGCTTGATCGTGTCTTGGTTTCTTTTAAATTGATTGTTATAAACCTTGTGTAAAAGAGATTAATTAAAATATATATTGGGAATTTCTATGTTTAAATATCGCGCTTTCGTTTTTTTGATCAGTAGCTTGTTTTGCGTGACTCATGCTTTAGCTCAAGTAGATAATACACTTTCAGAAAAAGCACAAGCTGAGATTAAGAAAACACTCGCATCTAGCATTAACTTAGAGATTCAATCCGTTAAAGCATCTCCATTTCCTGCGCTTGTTGAAGTAGTGACCAAACAAGGTTTATTTTACGCTAGTAAAGACGGGCAATTTTTAGTGCAAGGTAAGCTTTATGGCATTGGCAGTAATGATGTGATTAATCATACTGAAGATAGCTTAGCTGAATTACGCATTGAAGGATTAAAACAATTTAGCGATGACATGATTGTCTACCCCGCTAAAAATGAAAAGCATCAAATCACTGTTTTTACAGATATTACCTGTGGTTATTGTCGTAAAATGCATAAGCAAATTGAACAATATAATGAGTTAGGGATCACAGTTAAATATATGGCATACCCACGAGCAGGTGTGACTGATCAGTTAGGTAGATTATCGCAAGGTTTTAAAGATTTACGTTCTATATGGTGCCATGAACAGCCAAATGAAGCGTTAACTAAAGCTAAGTTAGGGGCATCTGTAGCACAAAGAATTTGTGAAAGCCCAGTGGAGGCCGAGTTTAATTTTGGCCGTCAAGTGGGTGTGAATTCTACTCCTGCTATTATTTTTCCTAATGGACTTTTGTTACCGGGCTATCGCCAGCCTGCCGATTTATTACAAATACTTGAAAGTATCAACACTGAAAGCTAGTTGCATGACACGCTACTTAAATGCTCAACTTTAACTAGGCAGATGTGTTTATATGAATAAAGTGATTGTGCGACGTGAAAAGGTAGATGATAGCTTTTTGCCAGCATCGCTACATCCAGTTATTAAACAAATATATGCCTCGCGTGGTGTGCAATCGTCGAATGAATTAACCCTTAAAGCTAACCAGTTAATTTCTGTTGAGCAATTAGCTGGTATCCATGATGCTTGCACAATACTTTATCAAGCGATGGTTGCGAATCAAACGATTGTTATTGTTGGTGATTTTGATGCTGATGGCGCAACAAGTACTGCTTTAATGATGACAGCGTTATCGATGTTTGGATATACAAATCATCAATTTTTAGTGCCAAATCGTTTTGAATATGGATATGGCTTAACGCCAGAAATCGTCAATATTGCATATCAACAAGGTGCTGAACTATTAATTACTGTGGATAGTGGTATTAGTTGCATTGCTGGCGTTGAAAAGGCTAAATCATTAGGTTTAAAAGTCATTGTGACTGATCATCATTTACAAGGTAAGTCGTTACCTCCAGCTGATGCTATTATTAATCCTAATCAACACCAATGCAGCTTTCCCAGTAAAGCGCTAGCAGGTGTTGGAGTGGCGTTTTATTTTATGTTAGCGATGAGAAAATATTTACGCGAACAAAACTGGTTTTTTTCCCACGAAAATAACGCTCAGCCAGAGTCATCTCAAGATGCTGATTTATCTGAAAATCAATCACTACAAAATGATGTGAACAATCATGATAGTAGCAACCAATTCAATACGTCTAAGCCTAAAATTACTGAGCCAAACATTGCACAACTATTAGATCTTGTCGCTTTAGGTACCGTGGCTGATGTGGTTTCGCTAGACGCAAATAATCGAATTTTAGTGGAGCAAGGCTTAAAACGAATAAGAGCAGGGCACACTCGCCCTGGTATTCAAGCGTTAATTGAAATAGCAGGAAAGAATCAACAACGGTTAATGGCCAGTGACTTTGGTTTTGCGCTAGGTCCACGTATTAATGCCGCAGGGCGTTTAGATGATATGGCTTATGGAATTAACTGTTTATTAGCTGCTGATTTGATGTCGGCAAGAGTGATGGCGGCAGAGTTGGATAGTTTAAATAAGTCACGTCGTGAAATTGAGCAAGGCATGCAACATGAAGCCGAAACTATCATGAAGCAACTTAACTTTACCGAAGAAAATTTACCTTATGCTATCTCTTTGTTTAATGAGCAATGGCATCAAGGTGTCATTGGCATAGTCGCAGGAAGATTAAAGGAAAAGTTTCATCGCCCAAGTATTGTTTTTGCCCAAAGTGACAATGGTCTAGAACTTAAAGGTTCGGCAAGGTCAATTCCGGGTCTGCATATAAGAGATTTATTAGAACATATCGATAGCCAACATCCAGGGCTTATTGCTAAATTTGGTGGTCATGCCATGGCTGCTGGATTGACCATTTTAAAAGAAAATTTTGCACTTTTTCAGCAACACTTTCATGATTATGCCAAACAATGGTTAGATCATGATTTACTTGAAGGAAAAGTTTATTCAGATGGTTCATTATCATTAACTGAAATGACGCTAGATTTTGCAGAAAAAATTAGACACGCGGGACCATGGGGGCAAAATTTCCTTGAACCGGTATTTGACGATGAATTCACATTGATACAACAAAGAATCGTTGGTGAAAAGCATCTTAAAATGGTGGTGGAAAAACAAGGACAAGTCTTTGATGCTATTGCTTTTAATATTAACGTAAAACAATGGCCTAATCATAATGCAAGCCGAGTATATTTATGTTATCGACTCGATATTAATGAATTTCGAGGCAAGCAATCGTTACAATTAATGGTTGAGTATTTAACTCTTTCCGCATAAGTATCTTTGCTTTCCCTTCGAGAAAAATACTTCCTGATAAATTGCGACACGCAAGCGTTTATTTACCCGTGTAATTAAGCTACAATGCGCGACTATTTTACTATTCAAATTGGCCAATGTTTTTGGCGGTGTAAAAAGAAAATTAAGCATGCTTGAAGTAAACCCTGTTTTAAATAAAATTAAAGAAATTCGTGAGCGTACAGATATGCTTAGGGGGTACCTTTGACTACGATCAGAAATCTGAGCGTTTAGTTGAAGTTGTTCGCGAATTAGAAGCCCCTGAAATTTGGAATGAACCTGAGCGAGCTCAAGCATTAGGCAGAGAACGTGCTGGTTTAGAAGCAGTTGTGGAAACTATCGACCAAATGGACTCAGGTTGTGAAGATATTGAGGGGCTTGTAGAGCTCGCCGTTGAAGAAAACGATGAAGAAACCTTTGAAGACGCACAAGCAGAAATTCAAACGTTAGAAGCAAGTTTAGAGAAATTAGAATTTCGTCGAATGTTTTCTGGCGAACAAGACGCTAATAATTGTTATTTAGATATTCAGTCAGGTTCGGGTGGCACTGAAGCGCAAGATTGGGCCGAAATGCTAATGCGGATGTATCTTCGTTGGGGAGAAGCGCACGGCTTTAAAACTGAAGCCATTGAAGTGACAGATGGTGATGTAGCGGGGATCAAAGGTTGTACTATTAAGTATACCGGTGAATATGCATTTGGTTGGTTAAGAACGGAAACTGGCGTTCATCGACTCGTTCGTAAATCACCATTTGATTCAAGTGGTCGTCGTCATACATCTTTTGCCTCAGCGTTTATTTATCCGGAAATTGATGACAATATCGAAATAGACATTAATCCTGCTGATTTGCGTGTCGATACGTTTAGAGCATCTGGTGCGGGTGGTCAACACGTTAATAAAACAGATTCTGCTATTCGTTTAACCCATATTCCCACCGGAGCGGTTGTTGCTTGTCAGGCGGATCGTTCACAACATAAAAACCGTGCTACAGCGATGAAGCTATTAAAAGCTAAGTTGTATGAAATGGAAATGCAGAAACAAAATGAAGGCAAGCAAGAATTAGAAGATGGTAAATCGGATATCGGTTGGGGCAGTCAAATACGTTCATATGTATTAGACGACAGTCGAATCAAAGATCTACGTACTGGGGTTGAAAACCGTAATACGCAAGCCGTATTAGATGGCGACCTCGATAAATTTTTAGAAGCGAGTTTAAAGTCTGGCTTATAACGACTTTATTAATTAACGCGTTGTTATCAACCATAACTTCTGCGGCAAACATACTCACATACACCTGTATGCTCCGTGTGTTTTTCTTGAATTAATGGCTGTTAACTTAGCCTTAATTTAATAAAGAATATTGAATGAATAAATTGGAAAAAACAATTAAATTTCAATGTGAATTATATTGGCGGAAAAATGCCATTTATTAACCCAAGTTTGAGAAATGAAATGACTGACCAAGCACAAGCAAACCAAGACGAAAATAAATTGATTGCCGAACGTCGTGGCAAATTAGCGCAAATTCGAGAAAACTGTCCGGCTAATGGCCACCCAAACAAGTTTGATCGAAAACACTATGCAGCTGATTTACAAGCTGCACACGGTGAAAAAGATAAAGAAACGCTTGAAGCTGAAACTGCAGAGTACAGCATTGCTGGTCGTATTATGGCAAAACGTGGTCCTTTCTTGGTCTTACAGGATATGACAGGTCGTATTCAGGCGTATGCTCATAAAACGGTACAAAAAGAAATTAAAGCGAAATGGGGCACGCTAGATATCGGTGATATCATTGGTGTAACGGGCACTATGCATAAATCAGGTAAAGGTGATTTATACGTCAATATGGACAAATACGAGTTATTAACAAAATCACTTCGTCCATTGCCAGAAAAATTCCATGGACTATCTGACGTTGAAACAAAATATCGTCAACGCTATGTTGATTTAATTATCAATGAAGATACACGAAACACCTTTAAAGTTCGTTCAAAAATTGTCGATGGTATTCGTAAGTTTTTAACTGAACGTGACTTTATGGAAGTTGAAACGCCAATGTTGCAAACTATACCTGGCGGTGCAACGGCGAAACCATTTGAAACTTTTCATAATGCATTAGATATACAAATGTATATGCGTATTGCCCCTGAGCTTTACTTAAAGCGTTTGGTGGTAGGTGGTTTTGAAAAAGTATTCGAAATTAACCGTAACTTCCGAAATGAAGGATTATCAACGCGTCATAACCCAGAATTTACTATGATTGAGTTCTACCAAGCGTATGCTGATTATAAAGATCTCATGAATTTAACTGAAGATATGCTGCGCACTTTGGCGGAAGATGTGATGGGTACGTCAGTGATCCGTAATACCGTGAAGAATGCTGAGGGTGAAATCACTGAAGAGAAATTTTATGATTTCGGTCAACCATTTGCTCGTCTTTCAATGGTGGATGCCATTTTGAAATATGGTCAAGATCTTGATGAAAATGTTTTACGTAACCCTGAAGAAAACTTTGATGCATTAAAAGCGATGGCTAAAGCTGTTGGTGTGAAAGAAACTGATGCAGCTAAAGTGTGGGGGCCTGGTAAATATATTTGTGAAATATTTGAAGAAGTAGCTGAGCATCTTTTAGATCAACCTACGTTTATTACCGAATACCCTTGGGAAGTTTCACCATTAGCTCGTCGTAATGATGAAAACCCATTTATTACTGACCGTTTTGAGTTTTTCGTTGGCGGTCGTGAATTAGCTAATGGTTTTTCAGAGTTAAATGATGCCGAAGATCAAGCCGCTCGCTTCCAAAACCAAGTGGAAGGTAAAGACGCTGGTGATGATGAAGCAATGCACTTCGATGGCGATTACATTCAAGCATTAGAATATGGCTTACCACCTACAGCAGGTGAAGGTATTGGTATTGATCGCTTAGTGATGTTATTTACGGATTCACCAACCATTAAAGATGTTATTTTATTCCCGCATATGAAACCTTTAGCTGACAAGTAGTCAGTGGTTTCTAAGCACGTACAAGTTGATTAGCGATTAAAAACCGGATTGTGCGATCAGAGAAAGCTTAAATAACGCCCGTAATCAATAAAAAGATTACGGGCTTTTTATTGGGGGTAATCCTAAATCACACTCAATTTCCTTATTAATTGAGCTGCTTGTTCAGCCCATAACTTATAAGAAGCTTGTGATGGATGAAATTTATCATCTGCTAAATAATGCTCTGAAAAAGGAATATCTGGCTGCAATATATGGCAAGTTGGTTTGGTCTGTATTATTTCTGCCATTAGTTGATTTAACTGTTTTGCTCGAGTCCCTAAAATCCATCTTAAAGGTTGAGGCAGAGCGGTAAATAAGTGCATAGGCGGAATAGCTGTAAAGATAATGTTGTGCGTATGAAACTGATTTTCTAATAAATCCACTAACGTTACTAAGTTTTTCTGCCATTGTTTCCGTCGAGTGAAATTTGTTACATCATTAACCCCAATCGCCACAAGAACGTGATCAATATGAGTAAATGGCTGTGGTTGCTGTTGCAGTTGCTTTATGAGTTCGGTACAAGTAAAGCCAGTTTTCGCCATTAATTGCCATTCAACACCAAACTGGTTCGCTAGGCTCGCAATTAAGAATCCGGTTAATGCTTTATCTTGATGATCAACGCCCACTCCTGCTGCCGATGAATCGCCAATAATAAGTGCTTTTAACGTGTCACCCTCAGTGGGTAGAACTTTACCAGACCTACCTTTTCGTGCGCCGTTTGGCTCTGGTAATTTAACGGTGGATTTGCGAGTCCATCTTCCTTGAATTATCAAAAGAAATATCGCGATAATCGTTAAAGCGAAAATGGTGAATAAAATTGTAATCATAAGGTTTCTTGGATACTAGCGTGATTCAAATTTGCGTGAAATACTCAACATTAAGTGCTTGCGAGTCCCCAAATGAAAGCAACAGTGGCTGTTATGGCAATCATAACCATATACGTTATCCCAATGAATGCATATTTTATGGTGGTGAAAAAATAGCCTTGTTTATAAACGCGTTTTTGCATAATAAACAAATATATAGGGATCCAGATAACGATAGCAACTTCTAAAAATTCGGTAATATGGGTGATGAGCGGAAGATGAGCTGCATAAAACTTAGCAAAACCGATAAGTTCTACCATTAAAATGGATAAGAAAATAAAGCTATGACTATGTAATGCAACGGTTAAGTGTTCTAAATAAAGGCGTTTAGAAAAAATAAACATGATTTTTAATAGGCCGGCAAATAACGGCAATAGAATAAAAAGCAGTTGTGGTAGCTTTTCAATCGCTTCTTTAATTAAAGGTGTTGGATCTTCGTTAAAGGCTTTTTCTGCTTTTTTCGAAAGTAGCTGAGCGAAATCGTTAACTTTTTTATTATGCTCAGGGGTTAAAAAATCAAAAGACAAACTACCATCTTCATTGTTTCCAAAGGTTAATTTATCGGATGATAAGTTGTTTTTTTCGCCGCTTTTAAAAAGCGTAATGTTTTCAATTAAGTTATCAAGATTCTTTTGTTTTTCGGGTGAAAAATTATCTTTTTCGCGTAACTTTTCAAATTCTAATTGGACTAATTTATCCGTGAGTCCTTTAATAGCAAGACTTTTTTGTTTGGTTAAATCCTCTTTATATTGAGAGAATTTTTTAATTTCATCGGTAATTAACGATTGATTATCTGGTGTTGCAGTTGCTTTTTTCGTTTGTAATTTACTGAGATGCTGTTCTACTTTTACCGTTGAAGAAACGGAATCTCCTACATTAAACGCCCCTAGGCTTTCATCGACGGCAAAAAACTTCAAAGTAAGAAAAAAAACAATACTAATAAAAAGATACAGTCTTAACGGCGGTACGTAATGCACTCGTCGGCCAGCGATATATTCGTTAGTAAGAAAAGCGGGCCTGAATAATAAAGGGATTAAGGTGCGATTTACGCGGGAGTCAAAGCTGAATATATCGTCAAGCAAGTGTAAAACAACACTCCAAAAATATCGTAATGTTGACTCAACCGATTGACCGCATTGAGAACAATACATACCTTGAACGGGGGCGTGACAGTTTTCACAGGTTTTAACATTCTCTTGTGCTAATGTTTGATTGTCTTGCTTTATTATTGATTTATCAGACATATTGTGAATTTTAATGGTTGTTTCATTTAGATAATAGCATGAGATTTTATCAAAATAATTGTAATCTTGATGAAAGCGGAAAATTAATTACCTTTTTTACAAAAATAATCGTAACTTACGTGCTGAACTGGCAATGTTCTGTTAGATTTAATGGTAAAGAAGAAAAAGCCAATCGTAGGAGAATTAAAATGGCATTTGAAGTTACTTTTGAATTAAAAGAATCAGATCTAGAGCACTTTCGTGATGTGATGAGAAAAGCACAATCAGGCGCGGAAAGTCTAAGTGAAGCAAGTATTTTAACTAATGCAAAAAGCTTAAGTCAGGATATTAATGTTGAACTTCCGCCTTTTGTTACTGAGCGTATTAAGAAGTTAGAAACACTTGTCGCCATGATTGAAGATGCTGAGTGGGAAATTCCTGCCGAAGAGCGTAAAGACGTGTTAAGTGCCTTGGCTTATTTTAGTGATCCTGAAGATTTAGTCCCTGATCATATTCCTGTTTTAGGCTTTTTAGATGATGCTATTATGATTGAGTTAGTCGCTGAAGAGTTAAAAGACGATATTGAAGCATTTGAAGAATTCTGTGCTTATCGTGCTCGTGAAGAAGGTCGCACTGGTGATGTTACTATTACTCGTGATGAATGGTTAGGTGCAAAGCGTCGAGAATTACATAGTCGAATGAGAAATCGTCGTAATACACGCCGTAGTGGTCGTCGTTCAATGTTTTAATTTAACGATTTTAGTTACATGATTTATTAAAAAATCTTCACTTAATGTGAAGATTTTTTTTCATCTTTGATGTTTAGTTTTGTTGGTATTTTCTGGAAAACTAATCATTAACGATAGGTTTAAGTTAATGGGTCACAAAAAGCATTAAGGTGAAAAATCCAATAATAATCGCATTAAATGAAAAAATATAAATAAAGCCACGTAAGCCTTCTTTCATGGTGTAGCCTCGATTATTAAGGTACCACCACCAAACAGCCGACATTAATATAGGTAATAAAAATAACAATCTGATCATCTATAAACACTTTAATTTAATCTGTATATCAATATGATAGAACAATTAACGGCTAATTTCCGTTTTGTTTTTCAATCAAGGCAGTTAACGGTTTTCTAATCGCATATAAAAATAATAAACTTGGTATCACCATCAGCGAGGTTAAGATAAAAAAGAATGCCCAATTGCCATCTAACCAATCAACAATAATCCCTGAGTAAGAGCCGAGCATTACTCGTCCAAACGTGCCTAATGAAGCCATTAGGGCATATTGACTAGCCGTGAAACTTTTATTACAAAGTACAGATAAAAGTGCAACAAAGGCTACCGACCCCCAAGCAGAAGTAAAACCATCAACAAAAACTGTAAAGGCAAATAATAATTTATTAGGACCAACAAATGCCATGACAGAGAAAAGTAAGTTGCTAGAAGACATCGCAATGCCACCAATAAATAACCCTTTTAATATACCGTAGCGGATGGTGAAAACGCTGCCTATTAAAGAAAAAACAATGGTTGTCGCCCAGTTGATCATTTTCGAGTAATAAGCGATATCTTCATTGGAAAAACCTACTTCACGGTAAAATACAATCGACATACGACCTAAATATGCTTCCCCTAATTTGAATAAAAAGATAAACATTAATATCGATAACGCGAGTTTAGTGCCATTGCGATCGAAAAATTCTTGAATAGGCGCTACTAGAGTTGTTAGTAACCATGCGGTGACTCGATGAGTTACCGTGATCTGATGATTCTTATTCGTGGTATTTTGAATCGCCAGTTGTTTGTTAAGTCGAGCGAGTTGTTGCAGAAATATAAACAGTAACCCCACGACTAAAAAAGTAACAAAGGTGAATTGATATTCGCTTGCAATAATGCTTTCAGGCCAAGCAGGGTAGCCAATATTTGCGTAAATAATGCTGATAAATATTAAAGGTAAAATAAACAAGATCAGCAGTGATTTTTTACCATATTGAGGTAAAACGTTTAAGTAATCGGCTTCAATTTTATCGAGAACTTGCTCACGATTACTTTGAGGTTCGCTAACCACTATAGCTGTGATGATAAGCACTAACATGATGGCAGCTAATATCTGAAAGACTTCAGGCCAATGCCAATTGGGTTGGCTGACTAAAATAAATGGGATACTGCCTAGGCCTGCATACCCTGTCCACCAACCCGCTGTTGCCATTGCTGAGCCGGCAGCCATAATATTATTATCGTAACCTGATAAAGAATCAATACGATAGGCATCTATCGCAATATCTTGCGTTGCACCGGCTAGGGCAATAATTAAGCCAAACATAGCCATCAAATTGAGTTGGTTGGTTGCATCTAAATAACTGAGTTGCAGCGCGGCAAAGGCAATGATGAGTTGGGTTACCATAATCCAGCTACGTCGCATACCAATTTTAGCCGTGATAAAAGGTATTTTGATCCGATCAGCTAAGGGTGACCAGAGAAAATTAATACTGTAAGCGACAAATATCAGTCCGAATAAGCCAATACTAGAACGACTTAAGCCTTCGTCTTTTAACCAGCCAGTCATCGCAGAGCCGATTAATACCCATGGAAAACCACTGGCAACACCAAAACAAAAAATGGTAAGTAGTCGTTTATTTTTAAAGTAATTGAGTGTTTCTTTTATCGTATTTGGCGATGACATGCACAGAATTCATAATGCTAGAATTTGCTATGGAGACTATCAGAGTCGACTTAGGTAAAAAAGGATAATTTTAGTCGCTGCGTCAATATTATTAAGTTAAATGGGAAAATTAAGGCAACGGGCGCCAGCCAATACAATCGATAGGATAACTACCGATGCCGTTAAAAAAATCAAGACAGGTATTTATTTCGCTACGAAAATACAAATCGGATGACAACGCATGACTGCCATGTAAGCTCATTTCGTGCATAACATGCCAAAATACTCGTTCTTTAGCATTACCCGGCGTATCGTCCATTACCTGTAGTAATGTCCATTCTTCCATTGTATCAATAATGAACTGATCCAATTCTGTATAGTGTAGAGATTTTTCAATGACAGCTTTAATATAAGCGCTAATTTGTAGAATCTTCTCGTTGATAAACTGCTCAATTATCATTTCTTTCCCCATTTCTAATAAACATACATACATGAGAAAGATCACAAAATTGCTTATTGTGAATTAATTCCGATTATTATTTTAGTCAACTTGTAGCATGTAATACCTTATGTATCGTAGATAAAGTGTCACTTGTCAAAAGTATAACGTGTGTTTTCTGGTAGCGCTTTGTAAGTTATAACAATTTATTTTAGCCAATGCAGTGACTAAAAGCTTAAAACGCTGCGGGCAATAATGTTGCTTTTATTAAGATAATTGGCTCAAGGGGGACATCATTCCAGGCCATTGATTCATCATAATCGGTTGCAACTGCTGACATAGCTTCAATTACTTCTTCACCTTCAATAATAGAACCAAATACGGCATAGCCCCATTTTCTGCCTGGGTCTAAGTTTTTATTATCGCTAACATTAAAAAAGAATTGTCGATTGGCAGTATGTGGCCTATTTTCTTTGGCCATAGCAATGGTCCCCGACTCATTTTTTAAACCATTTCCGGATTCATTCACAATGTTTTCATGTGTTTTTTTCATGGCAAAATCTTTATCATAACCACCGCCTTGCACGATAAAGTCTTTAATTACGCGATGAAAAACCGTGTTGTTATATTCACCTGTCACTACATAAGTGAGAAAGTTATCCACGGTAATTGGGGCTTTCACGCGATCTAACTCAACAATAATAACCCCCATTGACGTTTCAAGTTTTACTTGAGGATATAAGTTATCAGTATCGAGATCTAGCTTATTTCCCTGGACAGCGAAAGACAGGGCAAGCAATAAAAAAGATAAATATTTCATAAGAATTCCTAAACAAAGCGGTTAGCGGCTAATCGAATTATTATTTTAAAAATTGTTGGATTTCACTATCGTTAACGATTAATGCGATAGTATCGCTAATTTGTTGGTTAAGGTTTCGCTCTAACACGGCTAAATCAGCAGATAATACGCCTTCACTACTGCCTTTATTTTTAAAAGTTTTTGTGAGTGTTTGTTCTTTTGCAGAAACTTTCGCAGTTAACGTTAATTGACTGGTAGTGTGATATTTCATTAAGGATTGGTAAACATCAACCTCTGCCGTATTAATAAATAACGCTATACTATTCATTGCATTGTTATTAATAGTTAAGCCGCTATTGATAAATGCTTGTTTCAATAAGGGGGTTAACACTGTATCAATATGATCATGCGCGGGGATTAATTCAATCGCTTTTCCTTCTCGATGAATCGCCACAACATGACTATTTGCTCGCATGTCTGTCACTGTTAATTGAGCAGTCTTCATGGCATGAAAATTCGATTTTACCACAGGTATTTGTGGTGCAATCACCATCTTATTTGTCGTGTTTGCGCAAGCGGTTAACAGTACAAGTGTTAAACCCGCGGCGAGTTTGTTCAATTGAGCCTTGATATGAGCAATTGTATGCATAATTTATTTCTTAATGGCCGATAATATGACGAATTTATCATTACTGGCGATGAGTTTCTCATTACCAAAAATGCGTTGTAATTTGATATGATAACCAAGTTGTCTATTGCCAACAATACGTAATTCCCCGCCTTTTTTTAGGGCGCGAGAACTATCTTTAAACATTTGCCAAGCAATATGATCGGTTGTGGCATTTTGTTGATGAAAGGGAGGATTACATAATATTAGATCAACACTTTGTGGCTCAATATCTGTTAAACAATCATTGACAATAAACTCACAGTTATCAGTACTTTCTGGAAAATTAACTTGAACATTTTCTTTCGCTGAGGCAACTGCCATATAAGACTCATCGGTAAAGGTTAAGTGTGTTTTCGGATTGTCTTTAAGTAACGAAAGCCCAACAACGCCATTTCCGCAGCCTAAATCAATGACTTTTTTATCATTGGTTAAGCTAGGTAAATTCTGGATAAACAAGCGAGCACCAATGTCTAATTTTTCTCTGGCAAAAACATTAGCATAGTTTTTAATGATTATTTGACTGTTGTCTAACTGCCAAGATTTGGTTGTTTGTTGAGGCGTTTCCTGCAATGCCGGATCAAATTGACAAAAAACTAAGCGCGCTTTTTTCACTGCTAATGAGGTTTTGGTGATCCCTAAGTGTTTTTCAAATAGTTTTAATGTCGATGTTTGAATACTTTTCGCTTTATCGCTGGCAATAAAATGTGTGTCGGGAGTTAAGATTTTTCTAATTTTACCAAGTTGCTCAACCATTAAGTTTTTACTTTTTGGGATTTTATAGAGAATAACATCTGCGGCGTTAGGTAAGTTGTCTAAACTTGAGCATTGATTGATTTTGGTTAATGGTAAATTGTTTTGTTCACCATTGTGAACTAACGCCAATTGACTAATATACGAGTCCGTTATTGTCTGTACTGTGTTATTGGTAAAATTTAAGCTAATGGCGCCAAAGTTATCATTGAAAATTAATACGCTAGAATTATTTGTTATTAAATGATTATCAGAAACATAATTTACTAAATACTCATCGGCTGCATCCCATGCCTGTAAACTGCGGTTAACCTGATTAATCGGGTAACGATCGAGAAATAAATTTTTGTCATTGATAATAAAGGGACTAAACATAGATAATTAAGCTACTAATTTTGCTAGATGAAAGGTAACTATTGTGCCAAAATTCGGCCCTCGTCACTAGGGTAAATTAAGAAGAAGCCGATTAAAATTTCATTAAGTGGAGCAAGTGTTGCTTACTATCCTAATTTTATTGATTTTAGTGAAAGTAAAAGACTGACAAAACAACTTTATCAAGAAATTGCTTGGCGACAAGATAAAATTGCTATGTTTGGCAAAATGGTCGATATTCCAAGACTTCAAGCTTGGTATGGTGATAATAATGCGAGTTATACTTATTCGAAATTAACGTTATTCCCGCTGAATTGGACGCGTCATTTATTAGAGTTAAAACAACAGGTGAGTGAGTTTTGTCAGCAAGAGTTTAATGCCATGCTGGCTAATTGCTATCGTGATCATCGAGATTCGGTTAGCTGGCACAGTGATGATGAACCTGAGCTAAGAGAACAGCCAATCATTGCATCGTTATCGTTTGGTTGCCAGCGCATGTTTCATTTAAAGCATAAAGGCAGTGGAGAAAGCGTTAAATTACCCTTACAATCTGGCAGCTTGTTAGTTATGTCGGGAGATACACAAAAAAACTGGCAACATGCTATCCATAAAAGTCGTGTTGAACAATCAATGAGAATTAATTTAACGTTTCGAAATATCCAATAAATTTATTTGCTATTGTTTTTGTTGTTTGAGCAGTAGCTTAGCGTTATTTCTTAAAGATAGACATCTAGACTGATGGCACAATGAGCCATCAATACTAGAATTAAAGTTATAAATATAAAATTAACAGGGATCAGCCAATGACCGTTGAAAGCATTATTGAAGAAAAATTATTATCTGCATTTTCCCCTTTACACCTTGATGTCATAAATGAAAGTCATCAGCATAATGTTGCACCAGGAAGTGAGTCTCATTTTAAAGTGATCATTGTTTCAAATAGTTTTGAAGGTGAACGTTTAATTAAAAGACATCGCGCTATAAATGCGGTATTAGCGACAGAGTTAGCTGAAAAAATTCATGCTTTAGCGTTGCATACTTATACAGAAAAAGAATGGCATGATTATTATGAAGCTAATACTCCTTTATCACCTAAATGTTTAGGTGGTGGGAAAAAATCCGCGTAATCATCAATAAAATCAAAAATGGCTGCTACCTTTAGTGGCCATTTTTTTATCTTAGTACTTAATAATTATTTCATTCAGTTGAAGAATCTGGTATTTGTTCTCTTTATAAAAATTATAATTAAAATCTGGGAAAATTCATGTCTCTTAAATGGTTAGAAAATACCATTTCATCTATAGATAAATTTACCGACTACACGGGTAAACTCATCGCTTGGTTAACCTTTGCTATGGTGGTGGTAAGTTTTGTTATTGTGGTATTGCGTTATGCGTTTAATCTTGGTTGGGTTGCCATGCAAGAATCTGTTTTGTATTTTCATGCTATGGTTTTTATGCTTGGCGCTGCGTATACCTTAAAAGTCGATGGTCATGTCCGTGTGGATATTTTTTATCAACGTTTTTCGAAAAAACAACAAGCGATGGTAAATTTGTTCGGTGCATTATTTTTACTTGCACCTGTGTGTATCACTATTTTTATCATCAGTTTTGATTATGTCGTTATTGCTTGGCAAATTATGGAAAAATCAAGTGAAGCGGGCGGCTTACCCATGGTTTTTATCAATAAATCACTCATTTTATTACTTGCTATTACCTTGTTATTACAAGGTGTGGCGGAAATAGAGCGGAATTTTTTGATTGTCACAACTCGTGCTCAGACAACTGAACAAAAAGGAGGCAACTAATGGAGTATATTGCTTTATTGATGTTTGTTGTTGTATGTTTAGTTTTGCTATTAGGGTATCCGGTTGCGCTTTCTTTGGCGGGAACGGCCTTAATTTTTGCTGGTTTAGGCAGTGTTTTTAATATTTTTGAACCCGCTTTTTTAACTGCGTTACCTAGCCGAATCTATGGCGTCATGAACAATCAAACGTTATTAGCAGTACCCTTATTTGTTTTTATGGGGGCAATGCTAGAGCGCTCAAAAATTGCGGAAAACTTACTCAACGCCATGTCGGTATTATTTGGCCGCTTTAATGGCGGACTAGGTATCTCAGTGACTTTAGTGGGAATGTTGCTGGCAGCAAGTACAGGTATCGTTGGCGCGACAGTTGTTACTATGGGCTTATTGTCATTACCGACAATGTTAAAACGTGGTTATAACCCTCAATTTTCTACCGGCATTATATGTGCAACGGGAACTTTAGGGCAGATCATTCCCCCTTCTATTGCTCTAGTTTTATTAGGGGATGTTTTATCAAGTGCATATCAAAAAGCCCAACTTCAAATGGGGATATTTAGCCCTGAAACGGTTTCCGTAGGAGATCTATTTGCTGGCGCTGTGATCCCAGGGTTGATTTTGGTTTTCTTATATATGCTCTATTGTTTGATTTATGCTTATTTAAAGCCAAATGAAGTACCAAGTTTAACTCCACAAGATATCAAAGAGATTCAAGGGAATAGATCAAAAACGTCATTAATGCTATCGGCTTTGGTGCCACCTTTGTTGCTAATGTTTGCTGTGCTTGGTTCCATATTACTTGGTTTTGCTACACCTACTGAGGCTGCAGGAGTAGGTGCGATGGGCGCGGTAATTTTGGCATTGTTTCAAAAGCAACTCTCTCGTGAAAATTTAATAGCGGTGATGCAAAGTACGGTTAAAATTACTTCTATGGTGTTTTTAATCTTAATCGGAGCTAGTTTATTTTCATTGGTTTTCCGAGGTTTTGGCGGAGAAGAACTCGTTCAAGGTTTTTTTGAAGGTATGCCTGGTGGTGTCGTAGGTGCAACCTTAATCGTCATGTTAGTTATTTTCTTATTAGGGTTTATTTTAGACTTTATCGAAATTACTTTTGTCGTTGTGCCTATTGTTGCGCCTATTTTATTAGCGATGGGGTTAGATCCCATTTGGCTAGGCATTATGATAGCCATCAATTTGCAAACCTCTTTTTTAACACCTCCTTTTGGTTTTGCGTTATTTTATTTACGCGGTGTCGCCGATAAAGCGATTAAAACATCCGCGATTTATCGGGGGGTTATTCCCTTTATATTGATGCAATTATTGTTATTATTAGCGCTTGCTAAGTGGCCTGAATTAATCACTTGGCTACCTTCAGTCATTTATGGGTAGTGAGCCGCTAACTTTAAGAAATCAGGCCGCTGAAAGGCGACTACAAAAAGAAAAATATGGAAAAATTATGAAAAAATCACGATTAAAATCTTTCGCGTTGCTTGTTTTTACAACCGTTGTTCTTTTGGGATGCGGTGAAAAAGACAATACCACTTCGACAGTGGCCGATAAAGCCGAAACATTCCAGTGGAAACTTGTGACTTCTTGGCCGAAGAACTTTCCCGGATTAGGCATGGCACCTGAAAAATTTGCTCAATATGTTGATGAAATGAGTGGTGGTCGATTAACCGTTAAAGTGTATGGGGCTGGTGAATTAGTGCCTGGTTTTGAAGTCTTTGATGCTGTCTCGCAAGGGACCGTACAAATGGGACACAGTGGGGCTTACTATTGGAAAGGGAAAATGCCGGCAGCACCTATTTTTAGCGCTATCCCTTTTGGTATGACAGCTACGGAATTTAATGCCTGGTTACACTACGGTGGAGGCTTGGCGCTTTGGCAAGAGCTGTATCAACCGTTTGGCGTAGTCCCTATGGCAGGCGGTAATTCTGGAGCACAATTTGCTGGTTGGTTTAAAAAAGAAATTAATTCGATTGAAGACCTTAAAGGGTTAAAAATGCGAATTCCTGGTTTAGGAGGAGAAGTATTAAAACGCGCTGGCGCGATCCCAGTTACCTTAACGGGCGGTGAAATTTTTTCTTCATTACAAAGTGGCGCTATTGATGCCTCTGAATGGGTTGGTCCATATAATGATTTAGCTTTTGGTTTTCATCAAGTGGCAGAATATTATTATTCTTCCGTTTGGCATGAAACAGGAACAACTTTAGAGTTTCTAGTCAACGAAAAAGCGTTAAATGCATTGCCAAAAGACTTACAGAAAATTGTTGAAATTGCTGCTCGTGCAGTCAATGAAGATACGTTAGATGAATACAATGCACGTAATAATAATGCTTTGAAAGACTTAGTTAAAAAACATCAGGTTAAGTTGCGACAGTTCCCACCCGAGGTGATGCAAGCCTTAAAAGGTTACACCGAAGAAGTAATTTCTGAACAAGCTGAAAATGATGAGAATTTTGCTAAAGTGTGGTCGTCTTATAGTGAGTCTTTACAAACAATGCGAGAATACAACGATTTAACTTTAAAAGAGTACTATCAAAATAGATAATACTCTTTAAATAAAATACAGATATTTCATTTGGTTAGGTGAAATATCTGATTTAATATAACTGCTCGTACCTCTTATTTTTCTCAGCAGAGTAAACTATGCGGCAACTTTCGAGCATCCAGCCGAATTAATCGATTTAATGAGAAGGTTTTTTTATGGTTATCAAACCAAAAATTCGTGGTTTTATTTGTACAAATGCACACCCGACGGGTTGTGAAGCTCATGTAAACGAGCAAATTGCTTATGTTAAAGCACATGCGCAATCAGACGTTAAGCCGAAAAATGTCTTAGTGATTGGTTCATCAACAGGTTATGGACTAGCCTCTCGTATTACTGCAGCTTTTGGCAATAAAGCCAATACGTTAGGTATTTTCTTTGAAAAACCGCCAACAGAGAAGAAAACGGCTAGTGCTGGTTGGTATAATACCTCAGCGTTTCAAAAAGCGGCGGATGCTGAAGGATTATGGTCTAAAAATATCAACGGTGATGCGTTTTCTCATGAAGTTAAAGCGAAAGCAATTGAAACAATTAAAGCGGAATTAGGTGAAATTGATCTCGTGGTTTATAGCTTGGCTTCACCTCGCAGAACGGATCCTGATACGGGTGAAGTTTATTCTTCAACCCTTAAGCCAATTGGACAAAGTGTTACCACGAAAAATTTAAATACCGCTAAGCGTATTATTGATTCAGTTTCTGTGGAAGCAGCCAGTGAAGAAGAAATTCAAGGTACTATCGATGTGATGGGTGGTGCAGATTGGGAATTATGGATCAAAGCATTGAACGAAGCGGGTGTTTTATCAAGTAATTTCAAAAGTGTTGCTTATACCTATATTGGTAAAGAGTTAACGTGGCCTATTTATGGTAAAGCGACCATTGGTAAAGCGAAAGAAGATTTAGATAGAGCGGCAGCGGCTATCAATGAATCAACTAAAAGTATTAATGGTTCAGCACATGTTACTTCATTGAATGCAGTTGTTACTCAAGCAAGTTCCGCAATTCCTATTATGCCTTTATATATTTCAGCAATGTTTAAAGTGATGAAAGAAGATGGAACATACGAAGGTTGTATCGAGCAAATTCAAAATTTATTTATTGAAAATATATACAGCGAGTCACCAAGGCTTGATGAACAGAACCGTTACCGTCAAAACTATAAAGAACTAGAAGATAGTGTTCAGCAACGTGTGACTGACATTTGGAATACGGTAGAAACAGAAACAATTGACGAATTAACCGATTATGTTGGTTATCACAACGAATTTATTCGTTTATTTGGTTTTGGTATCGATAGTGTCGATTATGATGCCGATGTGAATCCTGTGACGGAAATTAATCATTTACTTTAAATAACGAGTAACTGGATAAAACCAGCTGATTTATCTCAAAAAAACCGACATTTTATGTCGGTTTTTTTATCTCTTTATCATTATTTGTTGCTTTTGTGAGCAAAATTAAATTTATTCGACTAAATTGTAATTTAAAGTAACGCAGAGCATAGAATAATTTAGAGCTTTTGTGTTAAAATCGCGCCAGAAATTTAAACTTAGAGCCGGTAGGACTTGTTTTTCTATTTTTATTAGAAAAATAAGTAACTTACTGAAATACACTGAAATCGATCATTTACTTTACCTAATTGAATTATAAGTCATTTGAGTTATAGCTTGTTTAGGTAAGTAAATAGTTGATTTTGATACTCCCATCAAAAGTAGTGCAAGTGTTTATGATTACAATAAAAAAAGGTCTGGATGTTCCTGTAGTTGGTTCTCCCCAGCAGGTAATCCATGATGGCAATGCCATCAAAACCGTTGCAACATTAGGTGAAGAGTTTGTGGGTATGCGACCAACCATGTATGTTAAAGTGGATGATCGTGTAAAAAAAGGTCAAGTTCTTTTTGAAGATAAAAAGAATCCTGGCGTTAAATTCACAGCTCAAACCGCCGGTGTTGTTAAAGAAATCAATCGTGGTGAAAAACGTGTTTTACAGTCTGTCGTCATTGAAGTTGACGGAGATGAACAAGAAACGTTTACTCACTACCCAGCCACTGAACTAAATACATTAAAGCGTGAAGATGTTGTCTCAAATCTTGTTAATTCAGGTTTGTGGACTGCAATTCGTACACGTCCTTTTAGTAAAGTGCCGGCAATTGATTCATCACCAATCGCTATATTTGTTAGCGCAATGGATACAAATCCGTTAGCGGCAAACCCTGAAGTGATTATTAATGAACAAGGTGAAGCTTTTAAACAAGGTTTAACCGTCCTTTCACGTTTAACTGAAGGTGAAGTGTTTGTTAGTAAAGCTCCTGGGGCAAATATTCCGGTAGCGGATAATGTGAATGTGAACGAATTTGCTGGTAAGCATCCTGCCGGTTTAGTCGGTACTCACATGCATTTTTTAAAGCCAGTTAGTGCTGAAAAATTTGCTTGGCATGTTGGTTATCAAGACGTTATCGCTATTGGCCAATTATTTACTACAGGTGAGTTAAACAGCACTCGTGTAATTTCACTGGCTGGCCCTGAAGTTAAAAATCCGCGTTTAATTCGTACTATCATTGGTGCTAATACTAATGATTTAGTGGCGGGTGAAATCAACGAAGGTGAAACGCGTGTTGTTTCTGGCTCTTTACTTTTAGGTGCAACAGCACAAGGTGTTCATGCATACCTTGGCCGTTATCATGTACAACTATCAGTATTAAGAGAAGGCCGAGAGAAAGAGTTTATTGGCTATATGTACCCTGGACCAAATAAGTTTTCAGTAACGCGTGCATATATGTCTCATTTCTTTCCAAGTAAGTTATTTAATATGACGACAACGACTAATGGTAGTGCTCGTGCAATGGTACCAATTGGTAACTTTGAACGTGTTATGCCTTTAGATATTTTACCGACTATGTTGTTACGTGATTTAGCTGCGGGTGATACCGACAGCGCACAACAACTTGGTGCCTTAGAGCTAGACGAAGAAGATTTAGCGCTTTGTACATTTGTTTGCCCAGGCAAAACAGATTACGGCGTACTCCTTCGTGATTGCCTAACCACAATTGAGAAGGAAGGTTAGTCATGGGCTTGAAAAAGTTTATAGAAGATATTGAGCCGCATTTTGAAAAAGGCGGCAAACATGAAAAGTGGTTTGCTTTATATGAAGCAATAGCGACTGGTTTATTTACCCCTGGTTATGTGAACAAAGGTAAAACACATGTACGTGATAGTATTGACTTAAAACGTATCATGATCACAGTTTGGTTAGCGGTATTTCCTGCCATGTTTTTTGGTATGTACAATATTGGTTTCCAAGCAACAGAAGCATTAGCGGCTAATTATGCATTGCCTGATACTTGGCAAGTTAGTTTGTTTCATATGTTAGGTGGAACCCTAACCACTGATTCAGGCTGGTTTAGCATGATGTTCTATGGTGCGATGTTTTTCTTACCAATCTACGCAGTAACTTTTATTGTTGGTGGTTTTTGGGAAGTGTTGTTTGCAGCCGTTCGTAAACATGAAGTCAATGAAGGTTTCTTCGTTTCTTCAATACTTTTTGCACTTATTTTGCCGGCAAGTATTCCTTTATGGCAAGTCGCTATTGGTATTACCTTCGGTATTGTTATCGCAAAAGAAATTTTCGGTGGTACAGGTAAAAACTTCTTAAACCCTGCTTTAGCGGGTCGAGCGTTTTTATTCTTTGCTTACCCTGCAGAAATTTCAGGTGATGCGGTTTGGGTTGCAGTCGATGGCTTCTCAGGTGCAACAGCGTTAAGTGCGGCGAACCAAGGTTTGATTGATTACAGTGTTAATGCTGATTGGTGGAATGCTTTTTGGGGATTCATGCCTGGTTCTGTGGGTGAAGTATCTACAGCTGCTATCTTACTTGGTGGCGCGTATATCCTTTATAAAGGAATCGCATCATGGCGCATCGTGTTAGGTGTGTTTGGCGGTATGGTTGTTACATCATTCTTATTTAATGCTATCGGTAGTGATACTAATGCGATGTTTGCTATGCCTTGGTATTGGCATCTAGTCGTTGGTGGATTCGCCTTCGGTATGATGTTTATGGCCACAGACCCAGTGTCAGCCTCATTTACTAACACAGGTAAATATTGGTTTGGTGCGTTAGTGGGAATTATGGTGGTTTTAGTTCGCGTTGTGAATCCTGCTTTCCCAGAAGGTATGATGTTAGCGATATTGTTTGCTAACTTATTTGCACCGTTGTTCGACTACTTTGTTGTTCAAAGTAACATCAAAAGGAGGCTTGCGCGCAATGTCTAGTTCTAAAGAAACCTTTGGCAGAACGGTTGGTTTTGTCTTTGTTGTTTGTCTTGTTTGTGCATTATTAGTATCGTTTTCTGCGGTACAATTAAAGCCTCTACAAACAGCGAATAAGTTGCTTGATAAGCAAACTAAGATTTTAGAAGCCTCTAATTTGTTAGATTTTGCCGGTGACGATATTGTTGCTACCTATGATCGCTTTGTTGAAGCAAAAATGATTGACCTTGATACAGGTGAATACGTTAAAGATGCGTCTCAACAAGAAATCGACATGTTCGATGAACGTCGTAATGCACGTGATGCAGAGAAATCGAGCAAACCAGAAAACGATTTAGCTGGTATCAATCGTCGTTCAAATACGGCTGTTATTTACTTAGTGCGTAATGGTGGCGGAGAAGTTGAAACGGTTGTTCTTCCTATTGTTGGCTCTGGCCTTTGGGATTTGATGTATGGCTTTGTTGGACTTGAAGCTGATTTAAATACCGTGAAAAGTGTTATCTATTCAGATCATAAGGAAACTCCGGGCTTAGGGGCAGAAGTATTAAACCCTGCTTGGAAAGCTTTATGGCCTGGTAAGAAAATCTATAACGAAGCCGGTGACGTGAAAGTGCAGCTTGTTAAAGGTGGCGCTAAAGAAAATGATATACACGGTGTTGATGCGCTTTCGGGTGCTACGTTAACCAGTAACGGTGTAACACGCACATTACAATTTTGGTTTGGTGAAGAAGGCTACGGTCCTTTTATTGCTAAAAATCGTGGAGGGCTTAAGTAATGTCTTCAGATACTAAAAAAGTATTAACGAGTCCTATTGTTGATAACAACCCTATTGCGTTACAAGTATTGGGTATTTGTTCAGCATTAGCGGTAACAAGTTCTATGGCTAATGCTTTAGTTATGACATTAGCTGTAGTTGTTGTAACAGCATTTTCTAACTTGTTTATTTCAATGATCCGCAACATGATCCCATCAAGTGTACGTATTATCGTGCAGATGGCGATTATTGCTTCATTAGTAATTGTCGTTGATCAGGTGCTTAAGGCCTTTTCTTATCAATTATCGAAAGAGCTTTCGGTATTTGTTGGATTGATCATCACCAACTGTATTGTTATGGGGCGCGCAGAAGCTTTTGCTATGAAAGAAAAGCCAGTTGTAAGCTTTATGGACGGTATTGGTAACGGTTTAGGGTATGGTTTTATCTTAATGACGGTTGCATTCTTCCGTGAATTATTCGGTTTTGGTAAGTTATTTGGTATCGAGATTTTACCATTGATTCAAAATGGTGGTTGGTATCAAGCGAATGGCTTATTAGTTTTACCCTTTAGTTCATTCTTCATTATTGGTTTAATCATTTGGGCTATTCGCCAATGGAAACCAGCACAAGTTGAGAAGGATTAAAGCAAATGGAACATTATTTAAGTTTATTAGTTAAAACCATTTTTATTGAAAATATTGCTTTAACATTCTTTTTAGGAATGTGTACTTTCTTAGCCGTGTCTAAGAAAGTTAGTACAGCAATTGGTCTAGGTGTCGCGGTTATTGTGGTTTTAGGTATTGCGGTTCCAGCAAACCAAATCATTTATCAAGCCATTTTGGCACCTGGTGCTTTAGATAGTTTGATGGGAGTTACTGATCCTGCTAAAACTATCGACTTAAGCTTTTTATCATTTATCACCTTTATCGGTGTGATTGCGGCTTTAGTTCAAATCCTTGAAATGGTGCTTGATAAGTATTTTCCAGCACTGTATCAAGCGTTGGGTATCTTTTTACCGTTAATTACCGTGAACTGTGCAATTTTTGGTGCCGTCTCTTTTATGGTCGCGAAAAATTTAACCTTAGGTGAGTCTGTTGTTTACGGTATTGGTTCTGGTATTGGTTGGGCACTAGCGATTGTTTTACTTGCTGGTATCCGCGAAAAGATGAAATATTCTGATGTACCAGATGGCCTGAAAGGTTTAGGGATTACGTTTATTACTGCAGGATTGATGGCATTTGGCTTTCTTTCTTTCGGTGGTATCTCGTTATAATAAGATTAATGCAGAAGGTGTTTGTAACTCATTGAGTTAAGCGCCTTCTCCTAGAAAAGTGTAAGGAAAAGTCGATGGAAATTATTCTCGGCGTAGGCATGTTCACTGCAATCGTTATAGCTTTGGTACTAGTGATCTTATTTGCTAAATCAAAGTTGGTTGCCGAAGGTGATGTAACTATTTCAATCAACGGCGATGCTGATAAATCAGTAACAACTGCCGCGGGTGGAAAATTATTAGGCGCACTTGCTGAACAAGGTATTTTTATCCCTTCAGCATGTGGCGGTGGCGGTACTTGTGGTCAGTGTCGTGTTGAAGTGCATTCAGGTGGTGGTGATATTTTACCAACTGAATTAGGTCATATTACGAAACGTGAAGCGAAAGAAGGTTGTCGTTTAGCGTGTCAGGTGGCTGTAAAACAAAACATGGAAATTGAAGTTGAAGATGAAATCTTCGGTGTTCAGCAATGGGAATGTGAAGTTATCTCAAATGATAACAAAGCGACTTTCATTAAAGAACTTAAGCTTAAAATTCCTAACGGTGAATCAGTACCATTTAAAGCGGGTGGTTATATTCAAATTGAAGCGCCTGCGCATCATGTAAAATATAGTGACTTTGATATTGATGAACAGTACCGTGGTGACTGGAATCATTTTGGTTTCTTTGATGTTGAATCAAAAGTTGATACAGACACATTACGTGCATATTCGATGGCAAACTATCCAGAAGAAGAAGGCATTATAATGCTGAATGTGCGTATCGCTACGCCACCTCCTGGAAAATTACATCTACCTGCAGGTAAAATGTCATCATACATCTTCAGTCTTAAGCCTGGCGATAAAGTGACTATTTCAGGTCCATTTGGTGAATTTTTTGCGAAAGAAACTGATAATGAAATGGTGTTTATCGGTGGTGGTGCAGGTATGGCACCAATGCGTTCACATATTTTCGACCAATTAAAGCGTCTTAAATCTAAACGTAAAATGAGTTTCTGGTATGGTGCACGTTCGCTACGCGAAATGTTCTATGAAGATGATTATAATACGCTTGCTGCTGAAAATGATAACTTCGAATGGCATGTAGCGTTATCTGATCCACAACCAGAAGATAACTGGGACGGCTTAACTGGCTTTATTCATAATGTTTTACATGAGCAATACTTGAAAGACCATGAAGCTCCAGAAGATTGTGAATATTACATGTGTGGTCCTCCAATGATGAATGCTGCTGTTATTCATATGTTGAAAGACTTAGGCGTTGAAGATGAAAACATCATGTTGGATGACTTCGGCGGGTAAATTTAACTGAATTTTTACTTGTTCATCGAATCATTGTATTGAAGGTGATGACTGACTATCGTGAGCGATGCGCCTTCTTTTTGTTTTAATATGAATGAGTTAAAAATTACAGGGCAATGCACATAATAAAGACGACATTTGTCGTCTTTATTATTTATATAAGAAGCTTAGTTTGAGAAAGGTAAGCTTTTTATATAAATAATAAATTATCTAGGTTTTATAAATGAATAAATTAAAATCAATTTCTGCCTTACTATTTGTACTAGTGTTAAGTGGTTGCTTCCCAAGTAACGACTTAGCTAAACAAGAGGTTTTACTGCAAGGTAAAACGATGGGCACAACTTATAATATTAAAGTGGTCATTGGCGAAGAAAATGCTCAAGTTGATATCAAAGGTATGCATCAGGGCATTGATGATTTATTAGTACAATTAAACCAAGAGATGTCGACTTATATTAAAGATTCTGAATTATCTCGATTTAATCAGTCGAACGGTTTAACACCCGTTAAAATTTCAGCAGGGTTAGACAGAGTGATTACTGAGGCGATACGCTTAGGTCAGCTAAGTAAAGGTAAACTTGATATTACCGTTGGTCCTTTAGTGAACTTATGGGGGTTTGGCCCTGAGTTTCGTCCTGAAACCATTCCTTCAGATCAGTTACTCGAAACGACTCGACAACGTGTAGGTTTAGATAAACTAGTTTTACAAAACGGGATGTTAAATAAACTAAATCCAGATCTATATGTGGACTTATCCACAATTGCTAAAGGGTACGGTGTTGATATTGTTGCAGAGTATATCGAACAGCAAGGTATTGAAAATTATCTTGTTGAAATAGGTGGAGAAATGCGCCTAAAAGGATTTAAACATACGGGCGAATTGTGGCATGTTGCAATAGAAAAACCAGTGACGATAGAGCGTGCTGTGCAACAAATTATTGTCCCTAAAGATAATGCGGTTGCTACATCGGGTGATTACCGTAATTATTATGAAGTTGACGGCCAACGCTTTTCTCATATTATTGATCCGGCTACAGGCAAACCTATTAATCATAAGTTAGTCTCTGTAACGGTTATCCATCCATTTTCGATGACTGCCGATGGTCTATCTACTGCAATGATGGTCATGGGAGAAGCGCAAGCTTTAGCCTTTGCTGAGCAACATGATTTAGCCGCGTATTTTATCGTTAAAACGGAAAATGGCTTTGTTGAGCAAAGCACGGTAAAATTCATGCAATACCTTAAATAATTCGCACAATTCCTATTGTGTAATTGTTGAGGCTTATGTTCGTTAAATATTGAGACGTTTCGTTATGATGATTTTTTTAGTGACCTTAGTTTTTTTTCTTATTATTGCTGCTGGAATGGCGGTGGGGTATATCTTTCAACAAAAAACGTTAGCGGGAAGTTGTGGAGGACTCGGCTCAGTAGGTATTGAGAAAGCCTGTAATTGTGATAGCCCTTGTGAAAAGCGCCAAGAGCGTGAGCGTATCGCCGCACAAGAGCGTGATAATCATCATTCGATAAACGTTAAAAATATCTAACGGTTCGTTAACACGTTTTATAATAAAGCTACCTTTGGGTAGCTTTTTTGTTTTTAATGCCGGCGTATGACTTGATGTTTTAGTAATAATTATTATACTGTTTTTATTTACAGTATTATTGTTTAGATGACTAAGCAACGAAAAATCATACATGTAGATATGGATTGCTTTTATGCTGCGGTTGAAATGCGCGACAATCCTGCCTATAAAAATATTCCGATTGCGATAGGCGGAAATAGTGCCCGTGGGGTGTTGTGTACCTGTAATTATATCGCGCGTGAATATGGTGTTCGTGCCGCAATGCCAAATCATCAGGCTAAAAAACTTTGTCCAGATCTGCTCATTGTTAATGCTCGTATGGCTGTTTATAAAACGGTATCAACGCAGATTAGAGATATTTTTCAACGTTACACAGAGTTGATAGAACCGCTTTCCTTAGATGAAGCCTATCTAGATGTTACTAATACAATACACTTTAATGGTAGCGCTACATTAATTGCCGAACAAATTCGAAAAGATATATATAACGAATTAAATTTAACGGCATCTGCTGGTGTAGCGCCAAATAAGTTCTTAGCAAAAATTGCAAGCGATGAGAATAAACCGAATGGCCAATGTGTGATACCACCTGAACAAGTAGCAGACTTCGTCGCTGATTTACCTTTAAAGAAAATTCCCGGAGTTGGTCCTAAAACAGCTTTACGCTTAGCCGAACAAGGATTTGAATCTTGTCGGGATATAAGAAATAGCTCAATAATCAATTTACAAAATATTGTCGGTAAGCAAGCAATTAGCTTATATCATCGAAGTTTTGGCAGAGATGAGCGTTTAGTCGAGCCTGATAGAGAAAGAAAATCACTGGCCGTTGAAGTTACTTTGAGTCAAAACATTATAACTTTTGAGCAAGTTCAAGCAGTCATGGATGGTTTACTTGATAAATTAAAGTATCGTTTGAGTAAATGCGAAGATAAGCTTATTGTTAAACAAGGAGTTAAATTAAAGTTTGCTGACTTCAACCAAACCACAGTTGAACAACGTAGTGATGAGGTTGATGTAGAAATATTTAGACGTTTGTTTCAAAGGGCGATGCTAAGAGCGAATAATCGTGCGATTAGGTTAGTTGGGATAACATTGGCCTTTAGTCCTAGAAAAAGCTTGGAGAGTGAATGTCAGCAATTAATTTTACCTATTCTTTAGAACTACTCATTGATGAATAAGCAAAATAATAAAGGGTTTAGCATGAAAAAATTAATATTAGGACTAACTTTAGCGCTTGGTAGTACAATTATAGATGCACAACAGTTATCAGAAGTTGAAATTACGGCTCATAAGGCGGCTGGGGATGTGTATATGTTAACGGGGGCTGGTGGTAATATTGGTGTGCTTGCTACTGAAAAGGGCTTGTTATTAGTGGATGATCAATTCCAGCCGCTTGCTGAAAAAATAGAATCAGCAATGCAAAGCATTAAAAATAATCAATTACGATATGTGGTCAATACTCACTATCATGGCGATCATACCGGTAGTAACAGTTACTTTTCACATAAAGCACCTATATTTGCCCATGAAAACGTCCGTCATCGTTTAACTGATAAAGAAAATCATGACGTTAATAGCTTACCTGTAGTGACCTATAAAGATGGTTTGAATATTTATCTCGCCAATGAAAATATTCAATTAACCCATTTACCTAGTGGCCATACCGATGGTGACACTATTGTCTATTTTAAAGAAGCTAATGTGATACACACAGGCGATTTGTTTTTTGAAATAGGCTTCCCTTATATTGATTTAGACAGTGGTGGCAGTGTCAAAGGCTATTTAGCGAACGTAAAAAAAATCATTGAGCAACTGCCTGACGATGTGGTGGTGATCCCTGGTCATGGGAAATTAACGAATAAAGCTGAGTTTAACGCGTTTGCACAGATGATTGATTTTAGCATTAAAAGAGTTGAAAAGGCCTTATCTGAAGGGAAAAGTGAAGAGGACATTCTACAGATGGGTATTGGAGAGAAGTATAAAAGCAAATCATGGAGTTTCATTTCCGAAGAGAAGTGGTTAAAAACACTCGTTAAAGATTTAAAATAACCACCATTCTTTTTCATACTGATAGTTTTGAAAGTAAAAGCTTGAAAAGTAAAAGTTTGAAAGCGTATTTAAGTCATTCTTTTGCATAGATAACGAAAAAGCATCGAGCAATGATCTAATGTCAATTTATGGTTTTTATCGATGCGAAGAAAACAAAAAGCCCGCTAAAGCGGGCTTTTTAATATGGTTATTTAGTTGTCATATATTAATCAGGCATAAAATCTATCACTAATTTATTATCTGAATTATTGTAATGTACAACGCGTTGATAATCCGCTGATAAATAAATGTCACCTGAGCCAGCGGTATAGCCTGTAGTCCAAACATTACTTTGATTCTCATCATATTTCGCTAGAGTAAAAAAGCCAATACCAAAATCAAAGCGATAAAAATAACTATTATTTTGACTATCTGTGATCACTGCCACAGGACTGGTCAACGTATTGCCATCTAATAAACCTTGTTCGGCAAATTCACCATCGTTATTGGTTGACCATTCAGAGGTGCTATTAACGGTATAAATGTTTCTACCGTCAGTACTGGTAGCAATACCTGAAACTCCATTGGCATGGGCAGGGTTAATGTAGTCAAGTGTATTCATTACACTTATCGTACTTGCTGAAAAAGCATTATAAGTAAGTGTAAAATGCTGTAAATTAAAGTCAGTCGCATTGTAGCTAATAAAGGTATTGCTTGTAGGTACCTTAGCTAAAGCCGCTGTAAAATACGCATTTTCATTATCCCAATACTGTCTAGTTAATGACAGATCAGCTAACTCTAACGCTTGAGTAATAACTACAGGTTTTCCTGATACATTGACAATTTTTGAGGGGGCATATTGAATATCAATTAAATCACCATCTAATTGCTCGATAGAAAAATCAGCTAATGTGACTTGGTAATAATTTATCCGTGTTTGCTCTTGCTCATTTTCATCAAGATATGTTTCTGTATTTGATGCCAATAACAAAGTGCTGTCAGGGTTTATGACTAAGTTAGTTAAATCCACCTCAGCAAGTGGCGATTGAATACTCGTGACTTTACTCCCATCAATAATGTTATACACATCAATGATATCGGTTTGAGCAACATATAAGTAAGGTCTCAAGGTATCTAACACCACGCCATTGCTATTTGGATTTATATCCTCAATAACTAGCTCTTCAAAATCTGCGGTATTAAAATTACCTTTACTTAAATTAACAGCGATTTGTCCATCAACACTTTCTCCTGGGGTTAGTGAAGATAATGTGATGGTAGCAGTATATAAACCTACATCGGTTAATATCGTTGGATCGGCTATAACAGTTAACGTGTTATTGTCAGTATCGGCTGTTAATGTTAACCAATCGACATCAGTTTGTGCTTGCCATGCTACCTTACTAGCTTTATTCGTCAGAATATCAACGGTATGATTTAGCGTTGATTTATCTGCATGAGCACTGAAAGCAAGTGCAGGAAAACTGGAATAGAGTCTTACTTCATCGATCGCAATTTCAACTGAAATCGTGGTAGCAGTATGACTTTGATTATCAGATACGGTAATTGTGCCATTAAATAACCCCCAACCTGAGAGGTTATTTTCATCAATGTCGACCGTAATGATCAACTGACCATCAACTTCGGATGTACTAACAACAAACCAATCTTCACTCGCTTGAACTTGCGATAAATCACTAATACCAGACACTGTGAATTGTTGACTGTCTATGTTGCTATCGCCGAAAGTCGCCTTAAAAGCAAGATTACTAACCGACAATTGTATTTGTTCAACATTAATAATTTCAATCTGGTTAGCGTTATTCGTATTTAGCACGATGCGCTTATCGTCATAAGACAAGGTTATCTCAGACGGTTGCTGTCCTTGTGTTGCAACGGTATTAATTAATGTTTGCTCCTCATCATAAATATCGATAATAAAGCCTGCCGTTTGCGTAAAGCGAGCATAATGAGCACGATTATTGTGTGATTTGGTTAGCGCTAAGGTAACACTATCTTCTGCTTGTTCTAGTAAGCCATTATCAGTAAATGTTTCGCCGTCAAAGCTTATCCATTCACTTGTTGGGCTAATAGCATAAATTCCACTTTCATTGTCATCAACGATAAACCGGCTGATAGCTTGGTTTTCTGCTAATAATTCTGGTCGGTATTGATGGCTTTGTTCAACAACAATGGCTTGTGTAGTGAAATCATTGATTTTTGCTGTATAACGCTTAAAGCTTGAGTCTGTTAAATCTAATGCATAAAACGCTTGGCTATTGCGTGCTTGGTCTACTTGATTAGTAATATACGCATTTTGATTATCCCAAAAAATGCGCTGTAAATTTTCATCAGCAAATTCTAACGCTTGGGTGACGACAAAATGGCGACCAGCAAAACTCACAAATTGAATAGGTTCATATTCAATGCTGGCATCAGTGATTTGGGTTACTGAATAATCGCTAAGATTAATGTGATACCTATGGGTCACCGTACTTGTTGTTTCATCTTCGCCAACAATAGTTTCATCAGCTTTGGCTAATAATATGGTGCCATCAGGATGAATAACAAATTGCTCTAACAAAGTTTCTGCTGGTGATACATCAACCGTTGTTATTAATTCTCCAGTGTATTGATGATAAACATGTAACTGATTATTCGTGCCAATATAAATTTGAGGTGTTCGAGGTGAGGTAATTAACGCATTCGCGTTCGCTGTTAATTCTTCAAGAATGATATTTTCGCTTGTTTCATCGGATTGATAAAAAGAAAGTGCAATGGTTTCAGCAACCACACTTTCATCAATCATGCCTTCTTCATCAATGGCGTTGATAGTGATCACGGCATTATTTTGCGCTTCGGTAAAGCTTGCATCCGATTTTACACTGACCAATAGTTCGCCTGAAATATTGGTTTTGGTTAAATCAAGCCAATCAACATCACTGCTCGCCTGCCAATTGATAGTTGTTGGGCTGTTTGAGTTGATCATTAATGATTTCGATGTGGCGCTGATATTGGCAAGTTTGCTCAATGACAGGCTAGCTTGATTACTATAAAGATAATGTCGGTCTAAACCTAGTTCGACAGGGACTTGTTTACTATCACCGGTTGTCGTTTCGGTTAAGGTGATATTGGCTTGGTAAAGTTGCGCACTAGTAAACTCTGAAATATTTGGTGTTACGACGATTACACCATTGCCAGTACCTTGTGTGACATCTAATGTTAACCAGTCAACATCTGTTTCTGCGGTCCAAACATTTGATTCACTGGTAATTGAAAGCGACAGTGGCGCTATTTCGGTATCACCTAGTGTGCCGCGAAAACTTAATAGTTCACTATCGGTAATAAGTTGCCAGACAAGTAATGAAACGTCGATGTCATGGTGAACTAGATTAACCTTATCAACATCGCCAGTAGATAACCTAATGGTAGTGTTATAAAGGTTAGGGATAATGTTTTCGGCATTATTAACATCAATATATAAGGTAGCAGAATTTGCTGTTACATTTTCTGTTCTGAACGTTAACCAAGATGCAATTTCGGCATCAGGGGCAAAGCCGACTAATAAGCCGTTACCTTCAAACGTCACATCAACTTTATAGGAGTCGTCAGAAACCTGTAAAAATTCGTTGGCAAAGTTAACCGCAGAAGTATCCGCTGAAATAGTATAATTTGGTGATTTATCACTTGAACCACCACAGGCTTGCAGCACAGTAGCTAGCGTGAAAAATAAAGTTATACGAATAAAATTGTATAGATGTTCCTTCATACATTTCCCTATTGTTGTTAACAGCTTATCGGGTATCATTTTCTAATATTTTGCGCGATTCTTTCTCTAATGTAAAAACTTATCATAATTTATTCATCAAATATGATTTTTTCTTGCGTTGTGGGTAGAATAGTTAGAGGTTTTGCACTAAATTGGTCGGCCTTGTGTATTAAGCGAACAATAATTAGATTAGCAGATTAAAAAACTTTGAATAAAGCCATTTTACATAAAGGAATCGACTTACTTTCTAGGCGAGAGCACTCGGAGCTTGAACTTCGAAATAAATTGCGACTTCGTGAATTTCAAGACAGTGAAATTACACCTGTCATTGATTTTCTTGTGGAAAATGATTATTTGAATGAAGCAAGGTTTGCCGATAGCGTTTATCGAACTCGGCTTAATAAAGGCTATGGTAAACGTTTTATTGAAAATGAACTTGCCCAGAAAGGAGTAAGTTCTCGCGATATTAACGCGGCTGCTCAAGCGTTAGAGATTAATTGGTACCATCAAGTAGAAGTTGTTTATAAAAAACGTTTCAATCATGCACCAATTACAGAACAAAAAGACAAAGCAAAACGTATAAGATTTTTACAATATCGTGGCTTTTCAACCGATGAAATTTTCACGGTCATCAATGAAGAAGAACATAATGACGGTTAACTAATTATTATTCGATAATGATGAGTTAATTGACTTAATAGATTTAATTTTAAAAAATTTGGATACCCCTATGATCAAAACCAGTGCCGATTTAAGAAAAGCATTCTTAGATTTTTTTGCATCAAAGCAACATCAAATTGTCCCGAGCAGCTCGCTTGTTCCTGGTAACGATGCCACTTTACTTTTTACGAATGCCGGGATGGTGCAATTTAAAGATGTATTTTTGGGCGCTGACAAACGAAGTTACACCCGAGCCACGTCTTCGCAACGCTGTGTTCGAGCCGGTGGTAAACACAATGATCTAGAAAACGTTGGTTATACTGCTCGCCATCATACTTTCTTTGAAATGTTAGGTAATTTTAGTTTTGGTGATTACTTCAAAGAAGAAGCAATTACCTTCGCCTGGGAATTTTTAACTAAAGTGTTAAAGCTACCAGAAGATAAATTACTCGTTACTATTTATGAAACTGATGAAGAAGCTTTTCAGATTTGGGCGAATAAAATAGGGGTGCCGGAAGAAAAAATTATCCGCATTGGCGATAAGTCAGCAGATAAAAAATATGAATCTGATAACTTTTGGTCGATGGGCGATACTGGTCCTTGTGGTCCTTGTAGTGAAATTTTCTATGATCATGGCGAACATATTTGGGGAGGGCCTCCAGGCTCGCCAGAAGAAGATGGCGATCGTTTCATAGAAATTTGGAACATCGTTTTCATGCAGTTTAATCGTCAAGCGTCTGGTGAAATGAGCCCATTACCTAAACCTTCAGTAGATACGGGGATGGGGTTAGAGCGTATTGCAGCAATTTTACAAGGTTTTCATAGCAACTACGAAATTGATATTTTCCAAGCATTAATAAAAGATACGGCTAAATTATTAGATTGTGCTGATCTAGAACATAAATCACTACGCGTTATTGCTGATCATATCCGTTCATGTAGCTTTTTAATTGTAGATGGTGTTATGCCCGCTGGCGATGGAAGAGGCTATGTATTGCGACGTATTATTCGTCGTGCCGTAAGACACGGTCATAAACTTGAGGCTAAATCACATTTCTTTTATCGCTTAGTCTCTTCATTGATTGAACAAATGGGTGAGGCTTATCCTGAACTTGTTGCGCAAAAACATATCATTGAAAAAATCTTGCGTATTGAAGAAGAACAATTTGAAAAAACATTAGATCGAGGGATGGCGTTACTTGAAGATATTTTAACGGATTTAGATGGTGATACGATCAGCGGTGAAGATGTCTTTAAACTTTACGATACTTATGGCTTTCCTGCCGATTTAACGGCTGATATTGCCCGTGAACGTGATTTGAAAATAGATGAACAAGGTTTTGACGAGGCTATGAAGCAGCAACGTGAGCGTGCTCAACAAGCCAGTCAGTTTGGTACCGATTATAATGAACAATTAAAGTCGGACAAACACACATCGTTTAAAGGCTATACTAATTCTTCATATTCTGCGACCGTGATCGAACTGTTTGATAACGAAGGTAGTGTCAATGTTCTACAAGCGGGAGCATCAGGGATTGTCGTTTTAGATAATACCCCTTTTTATGCGGAGTCGGGCGGCCAAGTTGGCGATAGCGGGTTAATTATTACTGACCAAGGAGCTTTTGAGGTTTCAGACACCGTTAAAGTCGGTAATGCATTTGCTCATCGAGGTGTTGCTAAAGCTCCAATTCAATTAAATGCTCGAGTTAACGCTGAAATTGATACGGCTCGACGGGCAGCAATCGTTAAAAATCATACCGCAACACATATATTACATGCTGCGCTAAGAAAAGTTTTAGGTGAGCATGTCACGCAGAAAGGTTCGTTATGTGATGCTGAAAAATTACGCTTTGATTTCTCTCATTTTGAAGCCGTAACGCCAACCGAATTAAATGAAATTGAACGCTTAGTAAACCAAGAAATACGTCAAAACCATGCCCGTGATACTCAATTGATGCAAATTGATGAAGCAAAAGAAAAAGGCGCAATGGCACTGTTTGGTGAAAAATATGACGATGAAGTAAGAGTGGTGACGTTAGGTGACTTTTCTACTGAGCTTTGTGGTGGCGTTCACGTTAATAGAACTGGAGATATTGGGCTTGTTAAAATCGTTTCAGAATCAGGTATTGCGGCTGGCGTTCGTCGTATTGAAGCCGTTTCAGGCGAAGGAGCACTAGCTTATATCGATCAACAAGCTAATACTCTTGCTTCAATTGCCGGTTTAGTAAAATCTGATGTGGCAGGCTCCATTGAAAAGGTCGAGCAAGTATTAAGTAAAAATAAGCAATTGGAACGAGATATCGCGGCTTTAAAACAGCAATTAGCTGCGCAAGCAGGGTCTGATTTAATTAACCAAGTTATTGAGATTAATGGCGTGAAAGCATTAATTGCTGAACTTGATGGCGTTGCCTCGAAAGATCTGCGCGGTATGTTAGATGAACTGAAAGTGAAAATAGGCTCTGGTATTATCATGCTTGCGACATCGAATGATGGCAAAGTTGGTTTGATAGCGGGTGTTACTAAAGATTTAACCGGAAAAGTTAAAGCCGGTGAACTCGTTAATATGGTGGCTCAGCAAGTCGGTGGTAAAGGTGGTGGGCGCCCTGACATGGCACAAGCCGGAGGAAGTAAGCCTGAGAATATTTCTCAAGCACTTGCTTCAGTAAACGCTTGGTTAGCTGAAAAATTAACGTAAATATTTCAAGAAACTATTTACCCATTAGAAAAAGGAAACGCTATTTGTTTCCTTTTTTATTATCTAGTGTTTACTGATTTAGGAATGAATAACTTCTTATCATTTGTTAATGCTTAGTTAATGAGCGTTTATTGTTTCATTAATCGTTACATTTAATTGTAAAAAAAGGCCTTTTTAACTGTACCATCCCAATAACCTTGCTAAAATAAAAGTAATTGGTGTGAAATTATTTGAATGGTAAACAGAAAATACTAGCGTTTTGTTTACTTTTTTATTTGATGTGTCGACTATTTTGATGGTTTTTTATTAAACTTATTCTGAGTGACTATCGTACTACATACCAATTGTTATACTAAATTTATTACTAGCTTATATTTATTTAGTGGATCCCGTTTACAAATATAAAGGAAATTAGGAATGTTAATATTAACGCGTCGAGTTGGAGAAACTTTGATGATTGGTGATGATGTTACTGTCACTGTCTTGGGTGTTAAAGGTAATCAAGTTCGCATTGGTGTTAATGCGCCAAAAGAAGTCTCAGTGCATCGAGAAGAGATTTATATGCGAATTCAGTCAGAAAAAGGGGATAACGAAGCTTCTGGCAATAAGTTCTAAAATAACGCATTCAATAAAAAAGTCGGCAGTAGCCGGCTTTTTTATATGTTTGAGAAAATGGTTTTAATATTATGGTGATGAAAATAGCAAAAAATGCCTGATTTATAGTCTGGTTGGCTGATTTCTCAGCAAACAAAAATAAAAGCTAAAAAATCGTTTGACTTATTTTTAAGATCCATTAATATTCGCACCCACTGGTGAGCTGGCCGAGTGGCTGAAGGCGCTCCCCTGCTAAGGGAGTATCGGCGTTAAACCCGATCGAGAGTTCGAATCTCTCGCTCACCGCCATCTTTTATCTAGATGTTAAATAGATTAATACGAACATAGTTCGTCATCTTTTACCTCAGATGTAAAACATAGTATATTGCGGACATGTAGATTAGTTGGATAGACTTAACTTGTGCTAGCAGCTACGAACATAGTTCGTCATCTTTTATCTCAGATGTAAAACATAGTATATTGCGGACATGTAGATTAGTTGGATAGACTTAACTTGTGCTAGCAGCTACGAACATAGTTCGTCATCTTTTATCTCAGATGTAAAACATAGTATATTGCGGACGCGTAGCTCAGCTGGATAGAGTACCTGGCTACGAACCAGGCGGTCGCAGGTTCGACTCCTGCCGCGTCCGCCACTTTTACTTTTTAGTAAAGTGGTTAAAAATAAGTAGTACAGCTAGTATTAAAGCTGATAAAATAAATACTATCCTGAACTCGGATATAAAAGAAATGTTACCGCGGACGCGTAGCTCAGCTGGATAGAGTACCTGGCTACGAACCAGGCGGTCGCAGGTTCGACTCCTGCCGCGTCCGCCACATTAGCTTTGCTAGAGAAAACCAACTTTCGGGTTGGTTTTTTTTCGTCTTGAATTTGTTGCATGAGCTAATGTTATAGATAGAAACAATGCAATGATCTGTGCTTCCACCACTTAATTGTCAAGCCTTATCAAAAGTTTAGTGGCTACGAAGCTAACCCTTTCCGGTCGTAGGTTCGACTCCTGCCGCGTCCGCCACATTAGCTTTGCTAGAGAAAACCAACTTTCGGGTTGGTTTTTTTTCGTCTTG